>JBPCYD010000292.1:0-34279 GCA_051007895.1 Woeseiaceae bacterium | reverse complement strand
GTTCTATTCGCAGCAATCCAAAGCAATGTCGGACCTCATCAGCTTCGTGGGTTATCCCCTGACTATCCTGATGTCGATTGGCGCTATCTTCGGCGCTTTAAATACGATGTATTCGTCCATCTCGGCGCGCGCAAAGGAAATTGCAACGTTGCGCGCTATCGGTTTTCGTCCGCTGGCGATCCTGATATCGGTGATCATCGAGTCCGGCACACTCGCGATTATCGGTGGCGTAGTCGGTGGCGGACTTGCCTGGCTCTTCCTCAATGGTTTCACGGTGTCGACCTTGAATGCAGCCAGCTTCAGCCAGGTTGTATTCGATTTCGCCGTTTCCCCGGATCTGATTGCCCAGGGCTTGATCGCCGCAATTGTGATCGGCCTGGTCGGCGGATTATTCCCCGCGATTCGCGCTGTCCGCCTGCCTGTTTCGACGGCGTTACGCGAACTCTGACGGGTTGGCATGGCCCGACCATTGTCCTTCTTTTGTCCAAAACGAAGCTTTGAAACAAGATTAATTAGTTCAACTAAATGATTGATTTAATATAATAAAAATCATCTTTCCCTTTACTGCTAGACTAGGGTATTCGCATGCCCGCTATGACTGTGCTGAGCTCGCGAAAAATATAAGAATAATAAAGGGGATTAATATGGATGTTTCCAGAATCGTTCGTCTGGTCGCGGTCCTGTTTGCTGTGGTTGCCGGCCTAGTCACCATTCCTGCCGCTGAGATGATTATCGCGATTCTGGGCCTGATCGGCGGCTATTTCATCGTTGAAGAGCGACGAACTTCGTTCATGGTCATGACGCTGACGCTGGCCCTGGTCCATGGTGCCCTTACGCCCATCCCGACGATCGGAATCTATCTAACAGATGTCCTTGCCCACGTTAGCGCGCTGCTCAATGCCGCGGCGTGCACGGTTATCGTCATGTCAATAATTGATCGACTGAAAACATAATTCGGGGTTTTCGAGGACCAGATTGTCATAATCTGGCCGAACCGGGCGAAAATCGGTGCTTTTATGTGATGTCGTTCACAATTTTTCGACGCTTCTGTCTCTATACTGCGACATATAGAGCTGTCGCCAGACAGAGACACAAGGGCTAACCGGGAAAACATAAAGACCGATGGACACACCGTTATCGCAATCGAATGTATCGCTGAAATTGTCCCAGATTCAGAAGCGCTGTGCGGAGCTGATGGAGCAGGAGCAAAGCGAGCTGCGGCTGGAAGATGGGGATAACGATCAGTCGCCGGCTGACGGGGCGTACAATCCCTACAACCACGTCTAATCACCAATCTCCCGGATAGCCGGGATCACCCTCGACACGGCGTTTCAGGATGTGTCACGCGCTTCGCGGTGCAAGGCCCGCAGCAGAAACAGCCGCCAGATCCAGACCCCCAGTACCAGCAGGGCCGACGTTGGTAGCGCGTATGCCGGCATTGCAATGACGAGATAATCATATACGCCGTGCAGCAGAGCGGCAGCCCCCAGGCTCAGAAACGTGGTCCTGGCAACGTGCGCCCGCTGTAACCAGGCACGTCCAATGTAGTAACCCCAGATTGAAGCCAGCACCATGTGCACGATCGGCCCGGCAAATCCCCTGGCAATGGCAACCAGGTTACTGACGAATCCGAGATAGAAGTAATTCTCAACCGCGGAAAAGCCGAGCGCAATGAATGAAGCATAAATGATGCCGTCGATGGGCTCGTCGAACTCCTTGAATCGAATGACGATAATGACAAAGGGAAGGAGCTTCGCCAGTTCCTCGATGGGTCCGATCGCCAGCAGGGCGTATAGGAGCAGGCCGGCTGGGTTTTCTTCTGCCAGCAGATAAGCGTCCTGCCTCAGTCCCAGGTAGCCCAGCCCCTCGTACATTGCGATACCGAGCCAATACGAACCCGCGCCCAGTAAAAACGCGACGACGAGATGCCCGACAGGCTCGGGCAAATGCCTGTCCTTGTGATAGTGGTAGCCGGCCCAGAACAATACGGGTATTACTACCGGGAGTATGAGCATCGAAAACTGCATGCCGGAATTGTCTTACTTTATCGCAGTGCCAGCGTTGCTGAAGTTCACATCAGGCCTGCGGCGCTACGGCTTACTCGAATTAGTTTCCCGGTGTTTCCGGTTCATCCAGGATTGGCCAATCGCCTTCGCTGGGAGTTCGAGCCCCAGCTCGGGCACTTCGAGTGCAATCCAGGCGACGAAGGAATTGCTGTTTGGGCCGGGCCACATCTTGTACTCATCAGGATAGGGGTAGTCTTTCACCGCCTGTTCGACGTCTTCTACCAGCAACTCAGCTTCGACGCCCCTTTTTTCGTGCAGCAAAATGGCAGGAGAGCCGAACCAGGGCTTGTCCGGCTGGCCTTCGCCGATGCTCAGTACCGGACGCCCTCGACGCTGCCGCCACCCTATCACCTGGTAGATCTGATACGTGTCGGCGTCCCGTGCTTTAGTCGCAACCCACGTATGAATCGCAAAATGTCCGCGAAAACCCCACACATCGGCGCCGTACACCTGGACCACCGCTTCAGCATGCTGGCCCGGATCAGGCGCTCTCGCGGCCCCAAACGGCGTTGGCTCCAGTGCCATTGATGTGGCCCATAGCGATGCCCCGGCCAGGGCAGTAAAGACCACTACAGAACTCAAAAACCTAGTAATACTGCGCATGGAAAATATTCGTCATCAACCTGGTTGGGGCGGCAGACCACCGTCAGTTGTTTATGACCTGCGCCGGCTCGGCGTGGTTCCAAATTCTCCCGACTTTCTTATGTCAACGTGCCAGGAAAGTGTTGGTATATGAGTGTATGGCCATAATTATATACAATCGGAGAGCGACACCTAATCGGCGGCCATCAGGGCGATACGCCGTGTCATTGACAGGCCAGGGCGCATCGAGATGAGGACAGACAATTGAGAATACAGGCGCGAATACTTCGACACTCGATCGTATTCTCATTCGGCCTTGTCGTCGCATTAAGCAGTTGCGCCACGACAACTCGTACTAACCTCGTGTCACTGGACGACGCATCGGAGTGCGTCGTCTTGCTGCACGGACTCAATCGCAGCTGGCGTACGATGAGAAAAATGGCGACAGCGCTGCAGGACGAAGGCTTCTCCCCCGCCAATGTAGACTACCCGTCGCAACAGGGCACGGTCGAAGGACTGGCGCCGATGGCAGTGAACAGCGGACTCGATCAATGCCGCCTGACTGGCGCCAACAAAATTCATTTTGTTACCCATTCAATGGGTGGGATTTTGCTGCGATATGCGCACGGCGTCGAACCGATACCAGAATTGGGTCGTGTCGTGATGCTCGGTCCGCCAAACCAGGGCAGCGAGGTGATTGATCGAACGCGGGACTGGGGTGTAACCCGGATGATTTCCGGGGAAGCAGGGTTGCAGCTCGGTACGAGCGCAACTGATATTCCGGCGCAGCTTCGACCCGTCAATTTCGAACTCGGGGTCATCGCCGGAACAGGGACGATCAATCCCATAATGTCGGCCGTTTTGCCGGACCACGATGACGGCAAGGTGACAGTTGAAAGAACCAAAGCGGATGGAATGTCGGATTTTCTGGTGGTTCCGGTGTCGCATTCGTTCATTATGAGAAACGACAAAGTAATCGATAGGACGGCCGTATTCCTGCAGTCCGGACGTTTTCGAGTGCCTGCCGCCGCTGACTAGCGGGATTTAAGCGGGTTTCCACAAAATTTCAGTGATCCGGGAATAAACTCGTTCCTGGTGCGTATTGGTTCTGAAGTTTATGAAAATGAATCAATTACGACATGAGTTGGCCGACCTCGGCGGTGGCGCCCACGCACTGGCTATCCAGATCATGGGCAATGCCGACGACGCCGCTGACGCGGTTCAGGACGCATTGACCACGGTCCTGGAGCGCCCGGGCGCGTATGAGCCTGATAAAGGTCCGCTGCGACCATGGTTCCTGCGCGTGGTCAGGAATCGTTGCATTGACCTGTTGCGTCGTCGGAAGCCCGGCGGTACACCGGTGGAAGAATTACCAGACCCTTCGGTGGGGCCCGAGAAAGCAGCAGAGATCGCTGAAGTCACGCGCCTGCTGCAAGCGGCATTGACGAACGTCGCGCCACAGCAGCGACAAATTGTTGTCCTGCGCGACTACCTGGATTTGCCTTACGCACAGATTGCCACAGTACTCGACGTGCCTCCGGGAACCGTAATGTCCCGCCTTCACAGAGCCCGACTGGCGCTTGCCAGGGCCTACAGAGAAATCGATGAACGATCGCAAAAACAATGACGCTATGCGAAAAGAACCGCATGTCGGCGAACTGTTGTCCGGCTACGTCGACGGCGAATTGACACAACAGGACGCCCAGCGAGTCCGGCTGCATATTGATCAATGCGCAAGCTGCGAGCATGAACTCGAGGAAATTGAACTGATGCGGAGCAAAATGGGCAACGCAAGGCTGAGTAATGCAGACAATGATATCTGGAGAGAAACAATGGATGATGCATCCGTAAAAGCAACGCGTGGAATCGGCTGGCTACTGGTTGTTGGCGGCGCATTGGTCGCTGGCGGATTCGGGGTCTACGAAGTTTTGACGAATTTTGCTTCTTGGGGACTTGCGGAAAAATTGATTGTTGGAGGGCTTTATGGTGGAGGCCTGTTACTTTTCCTGTCAGTTCTGCGGCAGCGATTGATCGAACGGAAGAAAGACCGGTATAAAGACGTGGAGATCTGAGCAATGATTGTAGTAACCAGCGAATCTATAGCAGGCAAACGAATCGTAAAGACTTTGGGAATTGTTCGCGGCAATACTGTGCGCGCTCGTCATATCGGCAAAGACATTTTGGCTGGTTTGCGAAATATTGTCGGCGGGGAAGTACACGAGTATGCGAAGCTCGTTGCCGAAAGCCGCGAGCAGAGTCTTGATCGCATGACGGCGGAGGCGAAGGCGCTCGGTGCCAATGCGGTTATCGCAACGCGCTTTACAACTTCGGTCTTAATGGGTGGTGCGGCGGAGCTGTTGGCTATAGGGACGGCGGTCGTGATCGAAGACATTTGATTTCCGATGATTTCCGATTAACCATATGGATATTCGTCAATCTTACGAGCTTCCATTTGCGGTTAACGAGATTTATACCGCCTGGGTTTCTTCGGCCACCGTCATCAGTCCGGCAACGGCCATGGAGATCGAGCCGGTGGTCGGTGGTTGCTATCGCCTGATTATGGCGATGGACGAGGGTGCCGCAGTCGCAGAAGGGCGCTTCCAGGTCGTCGAGCCAGACAAGAAGCTGCGCTATACCTGGGAGTGGAATGCTGATGGAGAAGTGTCGGTAATTGACGTTACTTTCGCAGAGATAGCGATGGGATCCTGTATTGATATCCACCACAGCGGCTTCGCAAACGCCGAGAGCGCCGAACGGCATGCAGAGGGTTGGGACCGCTATATCGAGGGACTAGCCGAATTCCTGGCGCGACAATAACGCGGAATTGGGAACTATTGTGCCTGTTGCCAGGCTTCGATGCCGCCTTCCAATGAATAAGTTTCGATGCCTTGTTCGGTGAGGTAGTTTGCAGCCTTCTGGCTCACCCACTTCCCTTTGACGCAATACACGACGACTTTCGACTCGTCGGGCACCGCACTTGACCATGTCTCTATATTCTCCGGATCCATGTACCGAGCGCCGGGAATAAGCGTGGGATTGGCCTTATAGTCCTCGAACAAGCGTACGTCCAGCAGCGTTAGTTTAGGATCGGAACGCATGGAGTTGAGTTCATTCACACTGATCGTATTTTCGTAGGCTGGTCTGTTTTGATCCCGGAAGTTGTATGCCCCTGTTGTTGCACATCCGGAGACAGCGATACTTGCGAGCAACACCGCAATCGTGGGCGATTTCATGATCTCTCCAATTGGTACGAACGACGCGACATCGTTAATGTCAATCGCTTTGTTCATTGATGATAACGCATGCGCCGGAATCATCGGCGGTCGGCAGTATGACAGACATTCCATGCAGTCGCTGAGGATCATTCGCGGCGGCGTTGACCACGTCTCGAATGAAAATTCCTAGTATTTGTCGACCATGTGCTGCAAGAACCTCTGCGAAAACTTCCGGATCCTTCTCACCAGAATCGCCGATCAAAATGAATTTCCGGCCAGGAAATCGGCCGAGCAGGGCGTCGATTTGTCGCACTTTCTGCTCAAACGTAGCTTGCTGCGACCCTGACGCCAGCAATGCCCAGATGTCGGTGTACGACTCTGTCTCAAAGGGATTGGTTCGTACGTCCTTCATATGAAAGCTGCCTTCCGGAAAGGCGTCACTGTCAGTAAAAAGAAACTCCGCCAGGGGTTCATACATTTGCCAGGGACCGCCGGATACGTAGTGAAACGCCGTATCTGTATGCATTGCCGAATAGTGTTCGGCCATACACGCAGCCGCACGAAAAGGTCGAAAAAATGTGTTGTTCAAAACGGCGGTTTCGCCAGCAGGGATCTCCGTAACTTTGATAGTGTCATCAACGTCTGAAATGACCGAGACGCCATCAGGCGGAATCAAACGGACTCTCCCTGAACCAGATTGATCGTCGGCTCTGGCCCGAAATGTCAGCCAGCCATCTATTGAATTCTGTCGCTCAAGCAGCTCGGTGGCTTTCTCGCGTGTTACGTTAATTGTGCCGTGAATCAGCCCATTCCGATCCGTGGTCGATTCTCCCGAAGCCCCGCGAAGTCGATAAACAATCGACTCCGGGTCTGCGTCAAATACGAAACGAACCGTTTCCCTGGACTCGCTGTCTGCGATAAATCCCTCTATGCGATGCTCAAACCGCAATTTCTGTGTCTGATCCAGATTGTCGACCTGGGCTCTCTGTTGCAGTTTGCCGCGTGCGGCATCCGCTACAAACCGGCGCGCGAAGTCCGGCTCCTCATGCACCCAGGCTTTTAACGGAATTGTCCAGACATCGTTTTCGAGATAGCCGTAGGTGGTGTAGAAAGTAACTCTCTTCTCTGCGTCATCATCCTGGGCTACCGACAGTGCCGGCAATAGCATTTGCCCCCCGACAAATGCAATCAGAAGCAGTGAGCGTATACAACAGTCCGGTCGGCTACTCACTTACATCATCCAGGTAGCTATGTTCACGCAGCCCTGTGAGCTGCAGGATGTGTGGCGGCGTTTGCGGCTCGCCGGCAAACAATTTCGAATCGAGACCTCGTGACTTGCCCCAACGGTGAATCCAGGTGATGCCGCCTGCGCCAATGTAGGTATCCGCGCTGGCGTATGCAGGATCAAGCAGCGCTTCTTGCAGGGAGATAAACTCGTATCCCAGGTTTGTCAATCGATCTGCCAGGGTGCCGAACCAGGCCGAATTAAGCTCGTTCGCGTGGACCAGCAATACATGGTTTATGTTGCGCTCGAAAACGTGTTGCGATTGGACTTCGTAGTAGGAAAACATCTGCAGCATGTAATCGACGTACTCCTGTCCTATCTGCTTGGCCTGGGCGAGATTGTCATGCTGCACGGCAAGGTCATAGGCACGTGCAAAAATCCACTCCGAATTATCAATCGTCACAGGCGCTACTTTGTAACCATGCTCGGAGAGGAAGCGTTCGAAAGCGGCCCGTTTTTCCAGCTCCGTTCCAGTATGCAAAAAGGGGTGGCGAAAAAATTCCGGTGTTTTCTGGCGCTTCGCCAAGAGTTGCTCGATGACTTTCTCTCCACGCAGAACATCCTCCTCGAATTCAGAAAGCGGCGTGTCGTTCAGATCGAGGTGTGCAAATCCGTGGTTGCCGAGATCAAAACCGGCTGCCAGCCAAAGTCTCAACAGGTCGGCCTGGGCGGGATCCACCCGGTCCCCTATATACATTTTGCCTTCATTGACAAAGCCAATAGACGGAATATTGCGCGCCGCAAGTGACTGCAACAGGGTCAGCGTAATATTTCGCCGGGCGAATGCGCTTTTCTGAACGGAGCCCGCCACAGGCAGGTCGTCAAACGTAACGGCGACGCGCCTGTCAATTACGTCGCTGGCATGCAAAGACTCACAGGCCAGGAGCCATGTGGCCACAGCAAGCACAAGCCTTGTATTCACCTGATTCATCACCTCGTTGTCCTCTGGAAACGTAATCTTAATGTAAACCCTGCCGGTCTTATTTTACGCACTGCTGTCTGTTAAGACATGTGCACCGCGCCACATACTGCTTCATCGAGGCAATTCAATGAAAGTGAGGTACGGAAAATGATGTCAGTCAATCGAAAATCAAGCAATTTCATTGCGCTGTGGACAATGTTGGGCATTCTATGCACGACCAGCGCCCAGGCAACAAGAGTCTCTCTGCAAGAGGAGCAAAAACAGCCAGTAGACCTGGTGATAGCGCTGGACGTTAGCGGGTCGATGTCGGGCTTGATCGACTCTGCGAAGCAAAGACTGTGGGATATCGTTAACGAGCTGGCTCAGGCAAATCCTCAACCGGATTTGCGTATGGCCATTCTGACTTACGGCAATCCATCCTATGGCGAACAGTCTGGCTTTGTGCGAATTGACATGCCGTTTACACGGGATCTCGATGCGATCAATCAAACTCTTTTCAGTTTCGGCACCAATGGCGGTGACGAGTATGTCTCCAGGGTAATTCACCGCTCCCTGACGGATTTGAAATGGAGTGATAACCCGGATGCACTGAAGATCCTGTTTGTTGCTGGTAACGAAGAGGCAGACCAGGATCCCGAGATGTCTGTGGGATTTGTCAGCAAAGTGGCCGCCAACAATGGAATCGTGGTTAACACGATCTACTGCGGTGGCGAAAACGATGCGATTGTTGCCGGTTGGCGGGAATTTTCAACGCTTACCAATGGCCTGTTCGCGAGTATCAACCAGGATGTCGCGGCAGTCGCGAACATCGCAACACCAATGGATGACCAGCTTGTGGAGCTCAACAAGGAACTTAATGAGACCTACATAGCGTTCGGCAAAGACGGCGACGCGCGCAAAGCGAACCAGATCGAGCAGGACAAAAACTCTGAAACTATGAGTGCACCGTCTATCGCAAGTCGAACACTTACCAAGATCAGCGCGCTCTATGACAACACGAAATGGGACCTTGTGGATGCATTTGAGTCAGGCGCACCCGTCGCAGACATGAAAACGGAGGACCTGCCTGAACCGATGCAGACCATGAATGTGGAGGAACGCGAGGAATACGTAGAGGAACTGGCAGCCAAACGTCAGTCCATTAGTGCCAGAATCCAGGAAATTGGCGGTCGACGGGATGCCTATATCGACGCAGAGCGCGCCCAACTTTCGGGAGATGCCGATGCGGGGCTGGACACGGCGATTATCGGTGGTGTGAGGGAATTGGCAGAAAAGAAGGGGTTCGAGTTCGAGAACTAGCAACTATTGAAAAACGTTTATCACGTGGCGCGCTTTTGTATTGATGCAACCCGCCATTGAGATATCGAACGCCAGGCCCGGTAGGCTGGCGTTCGCCCTTTTTCTACTTCGGTAATTGCCTGGCGTACCCGATTGAGTTAGTAAGCGACAGCTTCGAGGTTCAGCAACGCCGGGACATCGCTGGCTTTGTACAGGTCGATCTGTGACATCGCGATCGGATCATTGGGCTTGGCAGTGATGGAGATACTGTTCTTACCATTCAGGAATTCGACGTAGGGGTCCAGCAGATATTCATCAAAAACAATGCCGTTGGATTCGCCGTAAAACTTGAACGCGTCCAACTGTGCCGCGACTATTTCCTCATCGTTCAGGCCAAGTCGCTGGCAGTGTTTTCTTACCCGCTCATTGAGCGACCGATCCGTGTAGTTGATTGTCATGTCACTCAAGCGCGGCCGATAGGCGCTGCCTTTCATGATTTCCGACATGAGGTCGCCGGCCAGTTTCAGTTCAGCAGTCACTTCCCACATATCTTCGACGCTTGAATCAATGTCGAACGAGATCTGGCCGTCGGTATTGGCCACATTCACGGCCATAGAGAATACCTGTTCGTCATAGCCCAGTTTGGCGAGCGTGTCGGGTGAAAAGCCGTACTTGCCTACGCACATGGCGCCTGCATTGTCGGCATCTTCCGCACCACGAAATTCCTTGGTGAAATCGTACAGTTTGTCGTAGTAGTCCGCGTCTGTCGGCAAATGCAAGCCTTCGATAAGAAAGCCGAAAGAATCCGGCACACCATCACTTTGCATTGTGATGTAATCGTTCATATCGACCAGGTAGAGAAACGAGGGTGTATCGATACCCAGTCGTTCGATCTCAATGTCGTCGCGAAATTCATGCATTCGAATGTTTATGTTCTCGATGGTCAATTCACCGGTCATCGTCGAGCGAACGCCGCTATATTCGACATTGGCGTACGGAGACATCATAAAAACAACCATATCCATGGCGTCTCCCACTTCCTTGTGCAGATACGCTTTGGCAGCGCCATAAGTCGCAGCGCTCAGCAGCAGGACCCAGACAATGAGATTCTTCATACCGTTTTCCTGTTTACTCGGTAAATTGCTGATTTAATGGGACATTATTTCCTTATTAGGGAGTGAATAAAACATAACGCGTCACACATTCAAGAATCGGGAGCGGGAAAAGTTGCTGCAGGCATTTGATACGCGGTTTTCTTCGGGAACTGGCACAATAGTTTCGGCTAAGCGCATGCGGAATTGGCATGATATTGAACAGGGTCTGCGCCTGAATCTGGCTTATGTCACGGCTTGAATGTGCAGGAAACAAGAGATACGGGGTTAACGGATCGTGCTGGCTAAAATAAGTTGAGCTTTATTTCAGAGATTGGGCCGTTTATACCGTCCTTATGGAACGGCTTCCTGACCACTGCCGCCGTAAGCGCCGCATCCATCGTCGGAAGCTTTGCCGTCGGAACCGGACTGGCCGTGCTGGCGACCTACGGTGGGCGAGTCGCCGCTACGGCGGCGACCCTTTACATCGAGTTGTTCCGAAATATCTCGTTTCTCGTTCTGATTTTCTTTTTCTATTTCGGACTGCCGGAGCTCGGCATCTTCATCAGTGCCTTCTGGACCGGGGTCCTGGTTTTATCACTGGCGGTTGGAGCCTACGTCGCTGACGCGATTTCTGCTGGCCTGACCAATGTCCAAAGCGGGGTCAAGGACGCAGCGATCGCGTTTGGCCTGACACCTGCACAAAGAATCCGACTGCTCGAGTTACCGCTGGCACTGCGCGTCTCGCTCAGGCCATTGGGGTCGTTGTTCGTAAACCTCATCCTTACAACCTCCATTCTTTCTACCATCACGTTGAGTGAATTGACCAGTGCCGCGAAGATCGTGGCGTCGACGACGTTTCGACCCTTCGAGGTCTACTTTCTATTGCTGATCTTGTATTCGATTCTCACCTACTTGTGTTCTTTAATCGTGCATAGAATGCATCGGCGTGCCAATCGCTTCCTGGCGACCTGAGGACAGAGGATGCCGACTCAGGAAGGATTCAATCATTTCGATCTGATGCTCTGGCTTGCGGGCCTGGGCGTAACTTTGAGCGTCTTCGTCGTCAGCTCTGTGTTCGGCTGTCTGCTTGGCACGTTGATGGCTATCGGTCGTTATTACCAGGTGGCTGTTCTCGGCCCCTTGCTGTTCGCCATTGGCGAGATATTGCGCAATTCGCCAGTCATCGTGCAGCTGTTCCTGGTCTATTTCGGTATTCCGATGTTTTTTGGTATCCGCATTACGCAATTCGAGGCCGCCATCCTGGTGTTAACAGCTAATACTGCCGCGTTTATGTCAGTGGTGGGGCTTTCAGCGCTGGAGTCGGTCGATCGGGAGCAGGTACTGACCGCCCGTTCGTTTGCGCTAAATGAAATCGACATACTGCGACGCATCCTTGCACCGCAGGCGCTTATTGTCGCGCTGCCACTGACCATCGGCGTACTGGTAAACCAGGCCCAGGTCACGTCGCTGATTTCCGTCATTGGCGTGGCGGATTTGACCAGGGTTGGGCATATTCTCAACCAGAAGACCTTTGAGCCCTTTATAGTCTGGCCTTTAATTGGGGCGACGTATCTTGCTATATCACTGGGAATTTCTGCGCTGGGCAAGCACCTGCATAATCGCATCAAGAAGTCCGGGCCGTGGATAAACCAAAGAGAGTCATTCGCTTTTGATTAAGCTTGCCGACGTAAGAAAATCCTATGCCGGTAAGGTCGTGTTAAATGGTATCGACCTGGCCGTGCAGTCTGGAGAGGTTGTCTCGATTCTCGGCGGCAGCGGCGCCGGAAAAAGTACGATTGTGAACTGTATCAACGGGCTGGTTTCGCCTGATTCCGGGACAGTCGAACTCGATGGCTATTCAGTGGCCAGTCGGCAGGGACTACGCGAAATTCGCAAGAAGTGTGCGACGGTTTTTCAAAACTTCAATCTATATCCGCATCTGACCAACGTCGAAAATATCACACTCGCACCCGTCCGCGTGCTTGGCATTGATCCTGAAAAGGCCCTGGCTGATGCGCATGAGCTATTGGTATCAGTTGGACTCACCGGGCACGCCGACAAGTATCCGGCTCAGCTGTCGGGTGGGCAGAAACAACGGATAGGGATTTGCAGGGCGCTGGCAATGTCGCCGGACTACCTGTTACTTGATGAAATTACGAGTGCTCTCGATCCAGAAATGACAGCCGATGTAATCGAAGTCCTGAAAGTGCTTGCAGCCAGGGGGATGACAATGATTCTTGTTACACACGAACTCAGCGTGGCAAAAAGCATTTCCAGCAGAATTGTGTTTCTTGATGAGGGTCAAATCCAGGTCGATGTGCACAAGGACGAATTCTTCTCAGAGGTATTTCTCAATGCGAATCCGCGCATCCAGAGTTTTGTTGCCAGCGCAAAAGGTTTATAGACATTGAAACTACTGGCCAATGAAGAAGGTGGTCCGGGAATCGCCGTCGCAGTGGCCGCGCTGCAGGACCAGGCTTCGGGTATGGACGCAATTGTTCAGGGTATTACGGCAGTAGAGCATTCAACGGAAGCGCGTAGCGTAGGCTTTGGCGGCTGGCCGAACTTGCTCGGAGAAATGGAATTTGATGCTAGCGTCATGGACGGTGACAGCCTGGATTCAGGAGCGGTCGGAGCGTTGCAGGGGACTATCAGTGCGGTAGCCGTGGCCCGCCAGGTAATGGAGCAATCTCCGCATCAGATACTGGTCGGTGATGGCGCGCGCCGTTTTGCAGAGGACGCAGGCTTCGAACCCGAGGAGACGCTTTACGAAGACAGTCGCAGACGGTGGCACGAGACCCTGCGTGCGACGCTATCCGCAGATCAGTTCGCTGCTTTTCCTGACATTAAATTGTTCACACTGCCAGTCATCGCAGCCAATCCTGAACAGGTCCGGGATACGACGGTTTACCTGTGCAGGGATCGCAACAAGACTATTTCCACGGCGAGCAGTACCTCAGGGTGGGGATGGAAACATCCGGGTCGCCTGGGTGACGCCCCGATTTGTGGTGCTGGATTCTATGCCGATAGCGAGTATGGCGCTGCGGCATGCACCCACACGGGAGAAATGGCCATTCGAGCAGGCACGGCACATACGGTCGTGAGCGCGCTGAAAGCCGGTGCATCCGTGGAGGCCGCTGCGAAAGTGGCGATTGGCGACCTGAAGAGACTTAAAACAGGGTTTCTTGGTGGTGTGGTTATTCATATGCTGGATGCGCACGAAGATCACCTGGTTGTGAACTTCCGCTGCGAAGAGCAAATTCGCTACTGGATGTGGAGTCCGGAATTGGAAGCAGTCCAATTGTGTGACGCCGATATTGTCGTGGAGTAGCCGCTTGAAACGGCCGATATTGAAACTCTGTCTTGTATTGCTGTGCCCATTGGCGCTTGCCGACATCACTTTGGCGGCAGGCGTTCTCGACGCCATTATGAAACGTGGCACGATTGTGATTGGCGTGTCGCCCGGTGCAGCACCCCTGGGTTTCTACAATGAACGTAATGAACCGATTGGGTATGACATCGATATGGCGAAGCGCCTTGCAGATGCATTGGGTGTCGATGCCGAGTTTGTTAATGTCTACGGGGATTCCCGAGTTAGCATGCTGGTGTCCGGTCAGCTTGATATCGTCATAGCCAATATGACTGCAACGGCGACCCGCGCAAAGTCGGTGGACTTCTCGATGCCATACTTGCGAACCGGGCTGCGCATTATTGTCAGGAATGATTCGGGGATCAGCAAATTCGAGGACCTGAATGGCCAGAAAATCGTGGTGGGGCGAGGCTCAAGTGGAGAACTCTTTATCAAAGAGGCACTGCCGGGTGCTGAGCTCGTGTATACCGATAGCTTTTCGCCCAACGGTGTCTTACTACTGAGACAGGGGCGGGTGGCAGCCGCGATCGAAGATAACTCCATCATCGATTACCTGGCAGCGAAAAGTCCGGATTACGAAATACTACCGGAGCTATACCTGAGTGGCCCGATTGCAATGGGCATCGCCAAGGGCAACCCTGAGTTTGTGCAATGGGTGAACGACTTTATATCGATGTACATAGATAGTGGTGATTACGAAGCGCAATACAAAAAATGGTGGGGTAACGATACTGAAGCCCCTGTACTGCGGGTTAAGGACTGATGGTCACGCCGGAAACAGAAATGCGACTTGCGGTCGACATTGGGGCCACGAAAACGGCATTCGGGATATTTGACGATGCGCACAAAATGGCCCATCGGGCTGAAGAACCGACTGCAACAGACGACTGGAAGGGCCTGGCCGACACAGTTGTTTCGAATATCGCCAAGATCGAAAACCGGTATCAATTGGTGGGTTCGATTGGCGTTAGCATAGCGGGGACAATCGATCCGCGAGACGGAATCGCGTCGTGCGCCAATATTCCCTCAATTTCAGGCCGCAATCTAGGCGACGACCTCGGCCAACTGCTGGGTCGCAAGGTATTAATACGAAATGACGCAGAATGCCTTGCGCTGGCAGAGGCAACTCATGGTGCAGGCCGGCACTATCGCCAGGTGTTTGCAATCATTCTGGGGAGCGGAATTGGCGGAGCCATTGTCACGGACGGACGGCTTCTCTCCGGTGCCACCGGCCAGATCGGGGAATGGGGCCACGGAAACCGTATCGACCACTTGGTCGCGCTGCACAATCTGAATTCCCGTGCCTGCGGCTGTGGTCGCCGTAATTGTCTCGACCTTTTCGGGGCCGGGCTCGGCATGGCGAACATCCACGAAGACCTGTCAGCAACGCGCAGCACGGCACGAGAAATACTGTCTTCATGGCATTCAGGTAATGCGGCCGCCACTAAAACGGTTGATACTTTCATCGAAATTGTCAGCTCTCAGCTAGTGCTTGCCATTAACGTGATCGATCCCGAAATCGTACCCGTTGCTGGAGGACTGTCGAACGATACCGAGCTGGTAGCCGCACTGGATGAGGCAACCCGGACAAAATCGCTTGGTCAGATAGATCGCCCACTCATCGTTCCAGCGGAGAACAGTGTTCATGGCTGTCTACTGGGTGCGTCGCTGCTCGGCGGGGATAGCGTCGGGAATACGAGCTAATGCTGGCCGGCCAGCATGCCGAACCGATTCTTGAGGTTTGCGTTGACGGTCCCGTTGGTGCTGCGATTGCCGCACAATCAGGGGCCGATCGAATCGAGCTTTGTTCAGCGTTGAGTTTGGGCGGAATTACGCCTTCGCTGGGCGCTGTACGTCTCGCATTGCGTCAGGACATTCCCGTGCACGTTCTAATCAGGCCGCGATCGGGAGGATTTCACTACAACGACGCTGAATCCGAAACCATGCTTGAAGATATTTCGGATATAGTTGCAGCTGGCGCTAGCGGCCTTGTCCTGGGTGCACTGGATTCAAAGAACGATCTGGATTTACCTTTGTTAGATCGTCTCTTGCGTACCAGTGGTGACATTCCGGTTACCCTTCACCGCGCCTTTGACTTTGCGCGGAATTCAAGTGACGCTCTGGAGCAGGCTATCGAGCTTGGCTTCAGTCGCATTCTTACATCGGGTGAACAACCCGACGTGATACGCGGCCTTGAAAATCTGCAGTCGCTGTTCGAGCGCGCGGGCGACAGGATATCGATCATGCCGGGCGGAGGCGTGACTCCGGAAAATCTTCCACGGCTACTGGCGGCGCTGCCACTCACGGAAATCCATGCGTCCTGCAAACGACGCGCCCACAGTGGGACGAATAGCGAATTTGCGCTTGGCCCCACTGACGATGGTGGCTATTTTGAAACCTGCGCCGAGACCGTGCGCGCGATGCGCGATTTGTTAGGGAGACAATGAGTGTGCCATTGAAACCGCCGTTGAAAGTTGCGCTGGTCGGTTTTGGTCGCATGGGGCGTCGCCATGCCGTTGTCTACGACAGCTCCGAAAAATTCGAACTTGTCGCCATATGCGGGCGTGAGCATCAAATACACGATGTCATCACAAACCACGCCAGTGTCAGGTTCCTCTCCGACTTTGAAGAAACACTTGCCGAAATGCAGCCTGACCTGGTCTGTATCAGTACACATATCGATACGCACGATGAATACGCAAGAAAAGCGCTGGCTCGTGGTTGCCACGTTTTTCTCGAAAAACCGGCAACGGTAAGTCATGCGACCACCAGGAAGCTCATTGACCACGCCAACACTGTCGGATTGAAATTGATCATTGGTTACATCCTGCATCATGATCGCTTATGGACAACGTTTATCGAGGAATGCAGAAAACGCGCAGGGCCCCTGGAGATAGAGATTCAGCTAGATCAGCATTCGGAAGGAGAAGAGTGGGCTATTCACCAAAAAATTCTCCGTGATTCATCAATCGCATTCGACTGTGGGATTCATTTTTTTGACATCATGACCCAGGCAATTGAACTCAAGCCAACAACAGTGAATGCGGTCACCAGTAATACGCACGGCGACAAGTCACTAAATGACAATTCGCTATCGACGACACTTTCATTTGCCGACGGATCGACGGGTACCTATATAAGTTCGTGGGGCCCGGGATTCCAGGCCGAACCCTTGTCCAAGATAGAAGCTTCAGGTCGGGACGGCATGGTATCAATCGTCGAGGACGGCGACCGCTCCGAAGTTCTGGTTAAGCGGCACGATGGCTCAGTCAGACTAGCCTATGCGGACTCACTGCACCTGCAACAAGCGACTACCCGGCAACAGGAATTCGTTTTCGACTGCATAGTCAGCGACATAGATCTTGCTGAACATCACGATCGTACCCTGTTGAGCATGAAAACGGCCGAGGAGGTGGATATTGCAGCAAGTCAAAGAGTGGACGGAGATTGAAATATCTCTACAGTAAATCCATCGGAATCGTTCATTAGCAGATACTGTGTCCGGTAGGAACGGACCAGAACTGACGGCAGGTAACGTAACTCATCCGCAGAAGCGAGCTACTCCATGCGTAATACAATCGTAACCCTGATTTGCGTTGGCTTTTTTCTCACGAATTCGGTGTTGGCGCAAACGACCAAAACATGCCCCCAGGCCAGGGGTGTATCGCTTCAGGTGTTGGGGTCCGGTGGGCCGATTGCCGATGACGGTCGAGCATCAGCTTCCTACGTTGTCTGGATCGACGGCAGGTCTCGGGTCTTGATCGATGTCGGCGGTGGCGCGTTCTTACGCTTTGGCGAGGCGTCCGCCAGGTTTGAAGATCTGGATTTCGTTGGACTGAGTCACTTTCACACCGATCACTCGGCTGATTTTCCGACGCTCTTGAAATCCGGCTATTTTTCCAGCCGGGATCGAGACCTTGTGGTTGCCGGTCCGATCGCCGGTGGTCCGTTCCCTGGTTTGGCCGACTATCTGCTAGCGCTAATTGAAGCCGGGTCAGGCGCATTCGCTTACCTGGCCGGCTATCTTGATGGGTCAGCAGGTCTCGTGAGACTCCAGCAAATTGAAGTTGATACAGCCAGCCCTGACCCGAGCAAAGTGCTCCATGCTCCCGCAGAAGAGTTGCTAATCGAAGCTATAGGCGTACCGCACGGAATTGTACCCGCACTGGCATTCAAGGTGCATATTGGAGGATTGATCCTGGTTTTTGCCAGCGACCAGAATGGAACGGATTCCCGATTCGTCGAATTCGCCACGGGCGCTAACACTCTCGTTATGCACATGCCGATACCTGAGGGTGCATCCGGCGCGGCAACGAAGCTACATGCAACACCCCGTGTACTCGGAAAAATCGCCAAGCAGGCCGGCGTTGATACACTGGTATTGAGCCATTTTATGGCGCGCAGCTTGCGCAACATCGACGAAAATGTCGCAGCTGTGCGTGCGGGCTATGGTGGGCGAATAGTCATTGCAGACGATCTTGTATGCCTGAATATCGATTAAGGAAATTGCGTGAATAAATTCAAATGTATTGTCGCCGCAAACGTCTTTCTGTCGGTGCTGCTGTGCGCGACGGCATGGGGTCAGGAGCGCGAATACACGTTGATGGAGCGTGAAATCGATTATCTGATGAACTTGTGGCCGGGCGACTACGACAACGTTGAGCAGCCGGCGCTGGATGCCAATGTCGGCAAGACGGATCCGGCAAACGGCGGTCACCAGCGCGTTCATTCGTTTGTCACGTCTATCGATATGCCGGAGGTCGGGCACGATCTGCTGTTTATTGATGAATACACAGGCAATGACGAGTCCGCAACACTGCGACGCCGGCTTTACTCTCTTGTACCGGACGAACAGGAGAAAGCGATTTTGGCGGAGGCTTATCACGTAGATTCAGCGGATCGGTCAGACATCGGGGCCAGCAATTTCACGCGGGCGCCCGGGTGCGACCTGTTGATTCGGCGCGACGGAGATGCATTTACAGGGAAAATCCAGTCAGCCGATTGTCCCAGCGCGAATGGTGACAGACGGTTTGGTACCTATGAAATGCGACTGTCGAAACATCAGTATCGATTTTACGATCAGTCGCTCATGCAGCATGCCGGTGGCGCTGGCGATGAAAATGAGGACATCGGCTGGTATCAGCTCGACCGAGCAAGGTGGTTCGCCTGCATGATTGATTTTCCACGCGAAGAAGGCGGGCGTCCCGTGGTGACGCAGCACTACATTAAAATTCACGATCAGGGTGGGGAATTTGCGTTCAGGCACCCGGACGGCCGCGATATGGTGCTGACCATGCGTAACAACTGGTCCTACGGCATGCAGCGGGAAACGTTCGTCATCGTGGTTCAGGAGGGGGATACCTCCGGAGAGGCACTGGTTTACGCGTGGAGCAGCCCGGATGCAGATCGGATCGGTGTCAACCCTGTTTTCCTGCGCGTTCAATGCGACATGGATACGCCGGAAAACGTCGAATTTCAACATCGGCTACGGCCGGATTCATAGAGAATCTAAGGAGTATCGCGCATGCGTCGGTTCATAACGAAATCCCTGGAATTATTTAGCTACCTGGTTATTTTTTTCATGATTACTGCTGCGGGGATGAGCGGCGCTTCACAGAACGGGATTGGCGGCTTCCTGGTTGGCATTATCGGTGGCGCCATCATGGCGATAGTGATTTTTGGTGCGTTGTTCATATTGATGGATATTGCCGACAATACGCGTCGAACGGTCGAGCTGTTGGAGCAACAGAGACGGGACTGAACGAAAATGCGACGACTCTTTAGCGAATTCCTCTTGATTGCCTGCCTCGGCCTATTGCCGTCGATTACGGTGGCCGAAGTTTTCGATCTCGGCGGCATGTATACCTACCACTACCGGGATGGTCGCTATGCCGACTGGGGGGACTATGCGCTGCATGGCGCGCACATCGCTATCGAGGAAGCCAACGAGTCGGGGCTTCTCGGGGACAACCAAATAAGGCTTACTCCAGAGAACACAATTGATTATCACTGCTGGCCCGAAAACGCCGCGAAAATGGCGGAAACATTAATGCAGAAAGATATCCTGGTACTTACCGGTGCCGATTGCAGTGGGCCTGCGGTCGAAATAGCCAGGGTAGCGAATCGCTACCAGGTGCCAGTCATATCGAACGGTGCCAATGCATCGAGCCTATCGTCGTCAGAAGAGTTTCCGTGGTTCGTCCGGGTTGTAACCCCCAGTGAAGCATACGAAGGTTACCTGGTGGATGTGGCGGCGCATTTTGGTGTTTCCGAAATCGGCTATTTTCATACCACTGATGCCTGGGGTCTCGGCGCACGACGCGTGATACACGACTACGCGAAACGGCGCGATATCACGATTGCGAAGGAGTTCGGATTTCCGCGCGACACCAACTACTCGACAATCGAGAGCTACCTTAGAGAGGTCAACAATGCAGGGATTCGCCACATCATAATGACCGGACCAACGCCGGACACGGTCACGCTGTTTCGTGGTTTGCACAGACTTGGAATGAACAAAGCAGGCTATTCTTTCTACGCTGCTGAAATGATATCTGCGGATGAAGACAGCGAAGCGGTGGAGGGGAGTCTCGGCTACTTCGCGCCAATGACCATGTTGGTTGAATCGGAAGAGCTGGCTCGTTTTAGGGAGCAGCTCGAACGGCGCCTCGGACGAGCAGTAGATGCGAATTCAAAAGCATTCTTTTACGGCGCGCTGAGCTACGACCATATTCTGGCCGTGGCGCATGCAATCCGCGCTATTCGAAACGACGACAAGCCGGTCAGCCGTTCCAACATGATGGCCTATTTGCGTGCCATGGATTTCGCAGGTGCGACAGGACGTATTTCCCTCGTGCCGGGAACGAATGACCGCGCCAAAATGCCCGTGCAGATTTTCAACAGCCATGGCTTTAAAGCCGACGGGGAGACGGTAAATTTTGTGCCCGTGGGCACGATTGATCCGGAAAGCGGCCAATTGGATCTCGATGAGAGCGCGATATTGTGGCCCGGTTCAACGAACATACCGCCTCATAACTAAATTTCGATTCAGGAATCTGCGCGTCTGACTCTATGGCCGAATCAGCTCTTGTGCATAGCGCCGGACCTGTTCCCAGTCGGTGTACTCATAGTCTTCGCTTGTGTCAGTATCTTCGCCGACTTTCCCGGCGATGCTCTTCATCAGCCATTTCATTGGCAATGAGTACTTCGAATACATTAATGCGCCGGCAATCATTTCGACTTTGTCAAATGATACGTTTAATTGCCGTGTCACTTTTTCCAGCGCGTCCGCAAGCCAATTTCGCCGCAGGTCAGGATCAACAGTGGCAGCACTGAGCAGGACAAGGAAAAACGAGCGGGTCTTGGTTTCGATCTGTGCCTGGTTCTGACTGATGAAATCAACTAGCTCTTTTTCGATGCCACCGGCATGCATCGAGGCGCCAAAAATGAGCAGGTCGTACTGATCCAAGTCTATTTCGCCCGTTTTGCCTAAATCCGCAGCATTGACGACATTGACGTTAGCACCACCCTCCGCCAGGTGGTCTGCAATTCGCGTTGCGACCTTTTGCGTTTGACCCTCTCGAGTTGCGAAAAGTACTAGTGTCCTGGTAGCCATCTTTGTCGTTTCTGTTCCGTCGAATCAAGTGCGTTTTCAATGTCATTCCGGGTGGCGGGGAGTAATACTTTGGCGATCTGATGAAGTAGACAACGAACCCGCCGGGCGCCATCGTGTTCGACACAGGGTTAAGCAAACAATACTGGGCAACTGTTATTGTATTGGCAATCATTATTTGCAGAGTGTTTTTCAAGATGGTGGTTAAAGAGTTATCGATTCCGCCCGTTGGAGTGGGAGTGGCGGTTTTTAAGCTACAATAAATTGCAGACAATGCGGAACACCACCTAACAACGACTGCAAAAATGTTTTATCGGAAGAGGGTTTGAATCATGACTAACGACATTCAGGAACTTGAGAAGCAAATCTACGAGATGACCATCAAACTCAATGAGCTTCGCAAGGACCACTCCGGAGAAGACGTGCAAAACTATCAATTTTCCACAATGGACGGCGACGTGACATTGCTGGATATGTTCGGCGAAAAGGATCGATTGCTGCTGATTCACAACATGGGGCAGGGCTGTCGTTACTGCACTCTGTGGGCGGACGGGTTCAACGGTTTTCTGCCGCACCTGGAATCAGCGATGTCCGTTTTCCTCGTCTCGAAGGATTTGCCGGATCTGCAAAGAACGTTTGCGAACTCGCGTGACTGGCGATTTCGCCTGGCGTCACACGGCGGCGGTGACTATATTCAGGATCAAACTGTCATGGAGGGTCAGGGCAACATGCCCGGCGCCGTGGTTTATGAACGCAATGGTGATCGCATCACGCGCAAGAACTCAGCAGTTTTTGGTCCTGGCGATCAGTACTGTTCCTTGTGGAATTTGCTGGGCATGGCCGGACTAAGCGAAGCCGACTGGACGCCGCAATATAAGTATTGGCGTCGGCCCGAGCAAATGGATGATGGTGGTGCGAATCTGCTGGAATGAGCCAGCGAATGCAAGCGTTCAGAAGTGCGCTTAGAGGCCAACAAATAGTCTAAATTGCGATACCAACCCCGTGTCGCTCTGAACCAGGCATGTCAGGCGGTCGGCGTAAGCGCTATGCGACGCTCCAAACTAGCGGCCGTGACTGCATGCTCAGAAAACACAGTAGCGCTGCAAGCAACTGTGCAGGACGATTCGACCCGGTCCTGATCAGTCCCTCTTGGCATCTTGGCTGCTCAGCTACCATTGAATGACTCAGCGGTTCGACTTTTGAACGTAATCCTTGCAACGAAAACTCCTCCTTTATTTTGCTCTGCTTGCGCCAAACTGACAATCCGGAGATGTCGAATCTAATTGCGACAACTGCGAATTGCCAGGACCTAAGCAATTAGGCAATTTTAAAGGATGACTTTAAGACGGCGACCAAACCTGCTCCGACGAATACGAATTATCGGTCGGCTAGGTGGCGTGTGCCTTACGTTGATTATTGGTGCCTGCGGTGGCAGCGGCGTTAATATTTCTTCGACTGTCAATGTACCGCCAATACCTTTACCGCCGCCACAACCGGCTGTTGAACCCGTCTCGGCTGTAGGGGTCGTGACGGCACTGGGCAGTGTCACGATAAACGGCGTGCAGTATGAAACAGACTCGGCAACTGTGACCATGAATGGACAGGCAGCGACTTTCTCTGCAGTTGAGCTTGGTCAAATCGTCTCCGTCGAAGGCACGATCGAGGTAAATGGACCTCGCGGAATCGCCAACAGCGTGGACTATGAGGCAACTTTGATTGGTCCTGTGGAAAACATCGATGCCGCACTGGGTCAGCTGGTCGTCATGGGGCAGACGGTGTTAACTGACACTGATACCGTGTTTGACGCCAGCATCGATCCAACCGGATTCGCCGGAATCACAGTCGGTTCAAACCTCCAGGTAAGTGGATTTCTAAATGCGGATGGGAGTATCGACGCAACACGGGTCGAACCAGACGACGTGACCTCCGGCGTACAACTAGTCGGGAGCATATCCGGTCTGGACCTGGCCAATCTGCTATTTAGCCTAAACCGGCTTACTGTTGACTATAGTGCCGCAACATTGATGGATATTCCGGGCGGTGCACCTGCTGAAGGTATGTTTGTGCTCGTGAGAGGCCAGCTCGCCAGCGGAATCCTGGTGGTTGATGAAATCGCCGGTCTTTACGGTACTGACGGGACCCCAGGGCGACGGACACAGACACAAGGAACGATTACTCGCTTTGTCTCGTCGACAGACTTTGACGTCAATGGATTTCGAGTTACCACTGATGCTGGCACTGGCTTCGTGAACGGTACAATCAGTGATCTGCAGGCTGATGTCGAAATCACGATTGATGGCGAGGTTGCCGAAGGTGGAAACGCCATTTTGGCCAATGTCATTAATTTTGGACGCGTCGTCGACTCAACAACGACGATGACATTTGATTTCCGAGACTTCACGGAAATTTCCGTGGGCACCGTGTTCAATGTTGCCGTGAGCCAAGGTCCTGAATTCTCGATCGAAGTTACGATCGACGCAGATGAAGAAGATCGTGTTTCAGTGACTCAGTCCGGATCGACGTTGAGTCTTGGTCTCCTGCAGGGCGACGGAAATATCCAGACGCTTCAGGCAGTTGTCACAATGCCGGTGCTCGAAAGCATCATACTAACTGGCGTTGTAAACGCCACCGTGAGCGACTTTAGCCAAGCCCAGATGATGGTTAATGTTGGTGGCGTCAGCAGGCTCACTGGCAACGGGTTAATCATTGGCAACCTGACCGCCATAGTGTCCGGAGTCAGCCAACTTAACTTTGGAAATATCCATCCGCTTGGTACCACGAATATCGATGTCGGCGGTGTCAGTCAGGCCACGCTGAATATGGGCGTAGGTACAACGCTAACTGGCTCCGTCGGTACAGGCCAGGGCTCTGGCGTATCGGCTCTCTTCTACTATGGTACGGACGTCATCGTTAGCGTCACAACAGACGGGCTTTCGAGCGTAAACAGGCTTGGCGATACGAGGCCGTAATGGTGACAAGACTTTGGCGGACGCTAAAAGAACCTGCCAATAATCTGCCAAATAACGGCTGTAGAACTTATGAGAGCCCCAAGACACGGGGGAAATTGCTAAGCAAACCTACTTCTAATATACGACCCGCCAGGATGCGCGAATGCATAGCGAGAGAACGACGTCGTGGGCGCCACAGTGATCTCCGGCTATATTATTGCCAGGCAATCACCGTCTTTTCTCACAGCTGAGTCCCTATACGGCGTCAAACCGCTTCCTGGCTTCCGCCATCCACTTTTCGCCTTCTTCTTTCGGTTTCCCAGCCATTTCTTTCATCAAGTCGGCGTGATCCGCCATCCAATGACCGCGCGCTGCTGCAAACCAGGCATCGAAATCCTCGCCCTGGATATCGGCATCGCAAACTTCACATTTGAGTGTCTTCATCATGATTCCTTTATTAGGTTTCTAGCATTGCGGAATGTTGGAAATCCTACCACACCGACGGTGCGTCCCTCAGCGCAATGGTGCTCGTCGTTTACGCTACACTCCACGGCAGGACCGCAGTCGTAACCGGGGAAATATGGACGACGAAAAGGGTGTGAAAGTTCATTGGAGCTTCTGGTTTGTCGGCGTCGTCACGCTGATCTGGAATTTGCTGGGTGCCGTGAATTTCATCGTGCAATTGAATCCTGAGTCGATCACAGCCTATCGAGAAACCGAGCGTGCAATCATAGAAGGCAGGCCCATCTGGGCGACTATTGGTTTTGGGCTTGCAGTATTCGGCGGTGTTCTGGGCAGTCTCTTCCTTCTCCTCAGGAAATCGGTTTCGTACTTCTTTTTCCTGGGCTCACTGGTTGGCGTGATTGTGGCGCAGATTCACTCGCTGAGTCTTGGTCTTGACTTCGGTTCCGGCGAAGTACTCGGGATTGTGGTCATGCCTATTGTGCTGGCTGGATTCCTGGTTTGGTACTCGAAACGATCACACACTAAACGCTGGATTATTTGAGACTGGTTGGCAGCCATTTGTGCCGTCAGGGAATCAGGCGAGGTACGAATTTGGTCATTCCTTTAATGGGACCCACCTCGCCGGCATAAACGACACCGTTACGATCCACGGTTACCCCTTCACCCATCGAGCCAGTGCCACCCATTCCAGATGATCGCTCTGAAACATGCTCGGGAACGAAGTACAGCACCTGGCCATTCCGCGCGTTGCCGACACGCAGGCCTTTGCGCCATCCGCCGGGATTGTAGTTTGGGTCTGACTCAGAATCGATGGCATACAGCATATCGTTGGATCGATCGATGTACAGTCCACTGATGCGGCTGAATTGATACCAGGTATCCAGGTGCTCCCCGTCTTGCGTGAAGATTTGAATGCGGTTGTTGCCGCGATCTGCAACGAACAGGCGCCCCTGCGAATCAAATGAGAGTGAATGCGGGGAACGGAACTGCCCATCATCCAGCCCCCATTCGCCAAATGTCTTGATGAAAGTACCGTCAGGCGAGAATATCGATATGCGACTCTTCGAATCAGGTCCCGGTTCATCCTGAAATTGCGCGCCATGCGTCTCGCCAACATAAATATTGCCGTTGGGGGCAATTGCAACATCATTTGGTTGCGTGAAATGCGATGGTGGGTCGCCCATTTCACCCGGCGTTCCGAGTGTCATCAACAAGTCACCATTCGCGCTGAATTTCAAGACGGCGCTGCCGCGGTTCGCGGCGGCCGGGTTTTCCTGTAGCTCGGCATCGTTCGCAAGTCGCGCATCGGCAACCCAGACATTTCCGTCGCCGTCGACATCAATACCATGCGGCCAAATCATCTTGCCGGCGCCAAAAGATGAAACCACGCGTCCATCAGGATCGAGCTTTACCATAGGGTCAACCTCAGAGGTAGCACAGGAATTCGTGCCACATCGATCGCCCGCCCAGACGTGAATACCGTCGATATCGATGTTCACTGCGCTTACCGAGCCCCAGGTTCTGCCATCGGGCAAGGTGCCAAAATTCCGCTGAGTCTCGTAGGGATTTGGCAAATGGTTAACCGGCTGCTGACCGGCATGGGCGGCGGGCTGTATGGCGCCGCGCTGCGCCAAAGCGGGCGAAGACAGCAAGACCGCCAGGACTGCTGCGGAACCCAAGGCAAACAGTATTTGAGCTACGTTTTTTTCACTTCGATTGACTCTCGTTTCCATCATTCCCCCAGACGTTACATTTTTTATATATCTGAACCGCAAGGCACACCGACAGGCTTGTGCATTGCATTTTGGATTCTGCTCCGTTTTCGACGATACAGTCGTTTCACTGGGCCCTGGATACAGATGAAGAGGGGGCCGAGCCCTACTGTGCGGACCCGAGGTGCTCCAGCATCAGGCCACGTGCAGTTCCTGCCTTGAAGCCTTTCCAGTAGGTATGTTCTTCCGTCTCCTGCTCTTCGTTTTTTGAAAAGACGCCGTCGTGGGCATTTGGCACCAGCGTTAAATACTCAAGCCTGTCTGCCTGTCCCTTCAAATTGTAATCAAAAAAAGCGGTCGCAAAATGATCCATGATGTTGTTCATGCGGACCGAGTCCCAGACCGGGTCGGTGTAGTGTGACGCGCCCGTCTGATCCGTATTGGTTTGAATCTCAATGGGCAACGGAATCGGTGCGCCGGCATTATGTCCTGCATTCACGTAGGTTAATAAGTAGCGGTCACTGCGCTTCGCACTTTCGAAAATGGCGCGCGTACCTGATTCGTAACCAGCAGTCGTGTCGACACTTCCAGACAGATAGAAGGACGGCACCTCGATGTCAGTCAGGTCATCAGGGTTCCATACACCGTTTGCCATGCCCCAGGGCGCCACGGCAAATGCCGCTTTGATTCGCGAATCGAGGTTCTCGCGATAGTCGGGGTTCGACGCCGCGTGTCGAACGGCTAAGCCGTTCGGAGGCGCCATCTCGTGAGCAACGAGAGTTTCGCTATAACCACCGCCCACATTGATGACCAGGCCGTAACCACCCATTGAATAGCCGACGATGCCGGTACTGTCCGTGTCCACCAGGCCGCTCAGGAAACCGGTCGTGTCGTCCGCAAGCACGGTCATTTGGTCGAGTACGAACAGTTGGTCTAATGGCCGGTGATACAGCGTGCTGGATATTGGCGCCTGGTCCGTATAGGTGCTCTCGCGGTGATCGATTGAGGCCACGACATATCCTTTGCTGGCCAGGTTCTCACCCAAATGGCTCATCAGGTATCGATTACCCGGATAACCATGGGAAATGATGACTAAAGGCACAGCACCGATGTCGTGCCGGGGCCTGGCGTTTCGCGTGGCCCTGCCGTGCAATGTTGCCGTAATGTCCAGGTTTCGGGTGGGAGTCGTGTATTCGGTGCCTGGCTGCTCATTTTCAGCCAGCAACGCCGGATACCATACCTCGACGGTCAGGTTCCGGTCATAGTAGGCCGTTTCACCATTATCGACTGTATTCAGGACATCTGGCCGGTTGTTATCCGTCAATTCCAGTGTCCTGACGCCAATATCGTATTCGCCAAAGCGGGCGAGTTCAGGGGCATCATGGCGAACAATGTCGATGCGATTGCTTTGCGCCACCGCGCTCATTGAGATGCACGCAGCGAGAAGACCGATCAGGGTTCTAAACATTTACTTAGTCCGGGGTTACGTTTGATAAAAACTACAGGGATGTGCACTGCCGAAGCGTCTCAGGACGCACAGTGTACTTAACAGCTTTACTGCTACTCAAGTGAGTCGCGACCGCGACAGCAATGTGTAGATTCGAAACCAATTGCATCCGCCCGGCAGCCCTTCGGGACCTCGGTACCGAGCCGTATTTGTTACAATTGACCTCTCGACAGCCCCTGGAGTCACTATGACCATCCTACATTTTTCAGGTGTGTGCAGGAATAGCGTCGTCGGAGCCCTGTTGGCATTGGCCCTAATCGCAGTGGACACAAACCAGTCTGCCGTCGCGCAAGACAGCGAGAAGTCCATCGGTGAGCTCCGCAAGGAAGCCGAAAAGGCCGAAAAGGACTTGTATTCACTATTCAACGACATCAATAGCGACGACGACTTTGACGTCAGGTGCAAGCGGGAGAGGGCCCTGGGGTCCCGGCGCAAAGTGCAAGTCTGTACACCCAAATTCCAGCGCCGAATCGAGTCAAACATTAGTGCTGACCAGGTAAACCAGGCGGTGCCGGTGATGCCCGGAACTCAAATGCAGGAGAAGCAGCAGCTCATGCGGCAGGAAATGACCGATTTACTCGCGACCAATGAAGACTTTAGCGCGGCATTCAACAAGTATGCTGCGGCAAAGCGTGCTTATGAGACGAAGCTTCAGGGCAATTAGTGACGCTACCCGGCTACGCTGAGCTGGGCTCAGATTGTTTTCGACCCAGCCTGATTGGGCGGGAATTCAAGTTACTCGGGCCTGGTTGCAGTGCGCTTCCAGACACTATGAATCACATTAAATAATATTCGTATATCGATGTTTTTTAAAAGAAAATATAGATTTTTCATCGCCCTAAGAGGCGCGTTGGGCCGCAGACCTGTCCGGTAATAGTTGATAACCGTCGGTCTTTGCTCGGGAATCTGGCAACGCTTTGTGTTTTCTGTGACCACGTTCCAGATAGCCTGTCCCAATTTATGTAAACCTGCGTTCACGCAGTACGGTACGCAGAACAATCATCCATGATTGCCGGTTGCATCACCCTATACACGAACGAGGATAAAACAATGGCACTGTTCAATAAGGCTGACGAGGACAATCTGCACGAATTAGGGGCCGCGCCAAAGAGCGGGCAGGCGCGCTTGCTGCGTTCGAAGAGCGTATCCGTCATTGGACCAACGCTGGTATTCAAGGGCGAATTGTCTGCTGATGAGGATTTGATCATCGAAGGTCAGATTGAGGGCACAATTGCGCACCACAAGAAGCATCTTACCGTCGGCGAACAGGGGCGGGTGATGGCAGATATCCATGCCAGCTCAGTCATTGTACTCGGCAAGGTTGTGGGAGATATCCACAGTGAGAGCATCGTTTCGCTCACCAAGAGCTCGGACGTGAAAGGCAATATTTTCTGTGCTCGAATTTCCATGGAGGACGGCGCCAGGTTCGAGGGAAGCATCGACATGGGTGAGCGGGAACAACCTGTGAGAGCGACACCGGAACCTGTTAACGCGGATACCAGTTTTTCAGATTGATTTCAGCATAACCAGAGTGTTCCCGAGTCCCGCTTCTGATGCCCGCGACCGTGGGTTGAACACGCTTATGCCAAGGTGCCCAGCGATCAACGAGATTGATATTTAATGGATAGCTGGAACGCAACATCGGGTGCGGAAAGAACTTTTATATCTTCGCTGACGCCGACACCGATAACGTAATTCGAGAACACTCGGAAATTACCACCCAGGGTCAGCGTCCCGGCAGAATCACCCAACGTCGCGATGTCTGAATCGTACAATGGAGTGCGCACTGCGGCCTGTGCCAGCAATTCAAAATTCTCGGTGACTGCATAGCCGGCGCCCAGGCCGAAGTAACCGACGAAGTCACGGTATCGATCGGCGAGCAAGTCAGGTTCGCCGATACGGATCGCACTTGCGCGGTAGTGTGCTGTCAGCCCGGCGACGCCAAAGAGCCCCCTGAGGTCGCCCGCAAGACCAATGCTGATGTCCGTGCCGCCGCTACCGAGCAGGCTCTCGCTGTCGCCGGTCGGTAGTTTGACCCCAAAACGCAGGGCCATTGAGTGTTCCGGATTATCTTGAAGTCGCCAACCGGAGAATAGGCGCAGGTCGCCTAAGCCTTTCTCGTTCTTTCGATAGTCAATCTGCGTGGCATTTCCATCAGTGTATTTGTACTCGAGTTGGCCCCTGGATCGACTATCGCGGAATCCTCCCGAGAATCCCAACCAGTTGTGCCAATTGTCGATGAACGAATCGAAACCACCAGACTCGTGCCAAAGGTATGGTATTTCGACACCCAGTTCGAATCCGGGCGCGATGCCGCGACGAAACGATAGCTCCAGGCGCGTCGTTTCTCCATCAAGAATAATCGACTCTCGATCAACGTTGTCGCTGACGGAGTGGTTAGCTGTCATAATCAGGGAAGACCACTGGACAACGCCCGGACCCAGAATTGCTGATCCTTCGGTGCTATCCGGAATCCCGAAATATCCTGTAAACGGTCCGTTGTCATGATCATGCAACGCATCCGGTAAAGCGGACTGCATCAGCAGGACCGAAATCGTGAAGACTACGATTCGACCGGTTCGGTTTTTTGTGGCGGCGTGGATTATTTTTCCTTGTTCGACTGCCGTTGATACCAGCGACGATTCTGTCGGGCTGTATCAGTTTTAAGCCAGTAAGATTAATGCCCGGTTTGAGCAAAAAGCAAATCGAGTATTTGGCGCATGTCGCTCTATCCGGGTTTTTTACCAATACATTGACGTTGCCGACGCGACTGGCTCCGTTTGCGGTGCCACTCCGCACTTGGTGTGCGACAATCGCGTGTCCGCCCACTATGCAGCAATTCCGCAATCGGAATTCTTGTATCTACCATAGTTTGATGTATGCCATGAAGGTACGCAGAGAATCCAGCAACAGTGATGGCACGCATGATTGCCGGGGCGTACCCGTTTCATACGCAAACAGCGAGGCCATTGGAGCTTTCGCACATGCTCACGAATCGTATCTTGCGTTTCGCCGCGATCCGCTCGAAGAAATTGACAGCGTGATTGAGGCGCACCCACATTTCGTTCTTGCCCATCTATTCAAAGCTGCCTATCTGACCCAGATCATGGAAACACGAGTTCGGGATGAGTTGATCAGCACCGTCGCTGCGGCCAGCGATTTGGCAGGCAATGCGAATGACCGTGAGTTACTGCACTTACAAGCAGTAACTGCGTGGATTGATGGCGATATTGACGGCGCGGTCAGCGAGTGGGATAGGGCACTCGCTCAGTTCCCGCGCGATTTGCTGGCACTGCAACTTGTACACCTGACCCACGTACTGTTTGGCAACGTTGCCGGCCAGCGTGACGTAGTTGGCAGGGTTTACCGATTCTGGGATGAAAGCATTGACGGATTTGAATTTGTACTCGGGCTCTATGCCTTCGGCCTTGAGGAAAACAGAGAATTTAAGCGCGCCGAGCAGATGGCAATGCGTTCGCTGAAGATGCGTGCAGACAATCCGTATGCAGTTCATGCGCTTTGCCATACGATGGACATGCAAGGTCGCCAGGCTGAGGGCTTGCAGTTCATGTATGACCACTGTGCACGATGGTCAGAATCTGAATTTGTCGTTCATCTTTGGTGGCACACGGCACTATTGCATCTGTATCAGCAGGATTTCGAGCGAGTCCTCGACATCTACGACAACAAACTCCGCAGGTCCCTGGATCACGACGACCGCTACGAGGAATTTGATGCTTCAGCTTTGCTATGGCGCCTGGAACTCGCAAGTGTTGATGTCGGCAGGCGCTGGGTAGAGTTAGCGAATAAATGGGCGCCATCGGCGGCAGATACGCTGTATGCGTTCAACAATGTCCACGCTATGATGGCATTCGCAGCCGATTCACGGGAAGAAGAAATGCAGCAGTTACTTTCCGCGAACGAGCAATACGTCGGTCGTGCGTCGGGTTCGAACGTTGCCGCGATCAGAGATGCCGGATTGCCATTCTGTCGAGGTATCAAGGCCTTTCAGAGTGAGCATTATTCTGAATGCGTGGAGGAATTGCTGCCGATACGCAACAATGCAGAATTATTGGGTGGTAGCTTCGTTCAGCGTGACATCATGGGGTGGACACTGCTGGAAGCCGCTCTACGTTCCGGCCAATATGCATTCGCTTTGGCATTGGCGGCCGAACGCTGCGAACTGAAACCCGCCTGTCCACAATGCTGGTTCGATATGGCCCGTGCGCATGAGGGGTTGGGTGAGTTTGAGTCTGCTGCAACGGCACGCACACGCGCAAAAACATTGTTGACCGAGCCAATTCCCTGATCGCAGGTTTCCGTGTCGAACAAAGGCGCGACTCGGATGCGCTCGCAGAATGGGCTGACCTGGCAACCTGTTACTTGGTAACTGTAACACTCACGCGATCAACCGTGGCTATCCGCTTATAGACCGCTAGACCCGGGACAATATTACACGGATTTCGAGGGTATACTGCAAAATGCAAAGTGGTATTTTTATTGGCAAAATTACTGGAAATGAAAAGTGAAATGAGACATGGTGCGGCGATTGCCGACGCGAAGTCTGCAAGTACACACGGACATATTGCTACCGGAGTTGACAACGTTGAGTAACAGGAATCTTACCAGGGTAATTTTATTGCTGGTCGCATTCGGTTTGACGGCCTGCGATAGCAGTTCAATTTTTGTCGCCGGTGGGAGCAATCCCGGCGGAGGCAATGGGAACCCGAGTGGCCCAGGCGGGCCTGTAGGCGGCGTTAGTGAACCAACTGTAGTTTTCGCGCCGAACCACATCTTCGGATACGGTGCCGTGCAGTTAGCAGGCGATTCCGGCAAGCTCGTGTTCACTGATGACTCGGATACACTTGGCACGAATCCGGATGATGATTGGCAGGTTTGGTCACTGGATCTTTTTTCCGGCGCACTCATTCAGCTGACGTCTTTTGTCCAATTTGAATTTGATATTAATTCTACAATCGATATTAGCGACAACGGTGATCAGGTTGTATTCGTATCTGATAGTGACATCGACGGCACGAATCCTAACAACCTGCTGAGTATATTCAGAGTGGCCACCGATGGTTCGTCGGTTTCTCAGGTGTTTGGTAACAGTCTACCGGGTGCCAGTTTGTGGGAACCCAACATTTCCGGCGATGGATCTACCATTGTTTTTCTGTCAGCGAGTGACCTGACCGGAGATAATCCGGCCCTTGATATTCATCTGTTCGCGATTGATGCCGACGGCACCAACCTCAGACAAGTAACGACCCAGGTTCTGCTGAATCTGAGAAGTTTGTCTTTTGCTGATAACGGTTCAAAAATCGCATTCCAGTCATTGGCAGATCCTTTTGGTCTTAACCCTGACACTGATTGGGAGATATTTGTAATCGATATTGACGGCAGCAATCTGACGCAAATAACGATCAGCATCCCGACACCGGGAGGTGGTCGCTCGTCGGAAGTGCCTAAATTATCGGACGACGGCTCAGTTGTCGTTTTCGCATCAGACGCCGATCACTCTCCTGGGAGCAACCCCGATCCGAATTTTGAGGTGTACATTGCGCCGACAAATGGCGGGGCAATTACGCAATTGACGTCAAGCAATGATGAAAACGTTGGATTAGATCAGGATCTCTTTGTCGGCGGCTACGAGGTCTCCGGAGATGGTTCCATTGTTGTATTTGGTACGACCGCCAATCTCACTGGTGGCAACGCTAATCGCGATCACACTCTTTTCTGGGTCAACACTGCCGGCGGAACGCCGGTTCAGCTATTACGGCCGGGTACGATAGCCGAAGGCGTTACGCTGTTCCGGGATGCTTTCATGCCGGCTATCAGCAACGGTGGCGCCACAATTTCATTTGTAAGCGTCCATAATTTCACCTCGGTCGCACAACCCGGGCTGGATATGATCTATACCATCGAAAGACAGTAGCCCGGCTCTGTCAGCATCAGGTACCAGGCAAACCGGTCCCTGTCTGATGATAAAAGCACTTTTTTTTAAGCTCTGGCGCCGTACGGTAAGCTCCTCCCAGAAGTGCAACATTACGAGCGCCCCGGAAGGTATCTTGCATTATTCGCGTACATATTGATGCTGCTGAGACGCTGACAACTATAAGGGGGAAACTATGGCCAACCAATCGACAGACGTGGCGGAGAGACGTGGGCACTGCGTATGCGGTGAAGTCAAAATCAGGGCAAAGAGTGCCAGTAGCGTTGTTGG
>JBPCYD010000291.1:0-31487 GCA_051007895.1 Woeseiaceae bacterium | reverse complement strand
CGACTAGAGTATGAGTGACAGGAGTTATCTCGACTGGCCATTCCTGGAAGACGGACATCGTCAATTAAAAGCTGGCCTGGATGCCTGGTGCGAGCAGCGCGAGTTTCAGCACGATGGCGATGTAGACGTTCTCTGCCGCGACCTGGTTGCCGACCTGGGCCAGGCAGGCATCCTGAGAAATTGCGTGCCGGCAGCCTGGGGAGGCGCAGCCGATAATCTGGACGTTCGCAGCCTGGTGCTGTGCCGCGAGACGCTGGGCTATCATTCCGGCCTTGCCGATTTTTCCTTCGCCATGCAGGGCCTTGGCAGTGGCGCGATTTCACTATTTGGCACCGAGGAACAGCGGCAACAATATCTTCCGGCGGTCGCGGAGGGGAAGGCAATCGCAGCGTTTGCGTTGTCGGAGGCCGAGGCAGGATCGGATGTGGCCGCGATGGCAACAACTGCAGAACAGTCAGGTGACGGCTACGTGCTCAATGGCGAAAAGACCTGGATCTCAAACGGTGGCATTGCCGATTTCTACTGCGTATTTGCACGAACTGGAGAAGCACCCGGTGCGCGTGGCCTGAGCGTATTTATTGTCGACGCTGCAAACCCGGGCCTTGAGGTCGTAGAGAGAATCGAGACCGTCGCACCACACCCGCTCGCCCGCTTGTCATTTAAGGATTGTCGCGTCGGATCCGACGCGTTGATTGGTACATCCGGAGACGGCTTCAAGGTTGCGATGGCGACGCTCGACGTCTACCGAACCACGGTTGCCGCGGCCGCACTGGGATTTGCGCGTCGCGCATTGGATGAAGCACTGGCACACACGAGCACCCGCCAACTGTTCGGTGCGCCGCTGAGTGCGCTGCAGATGACGGAGGCCGCAATTGCCGATATGGCGACCGAGATCGATGCGAGCGCGCTGCTGATTTATCGCTCTGCCTGGGCCAAAGATTGCTACCAGGACAGGGTCACGCGGGAAGCGGCGATGGCCAAACTTTACGCAACCGAAGCGGCGCAGCGCATCATCGACCAGGCCGTGCAGCTGTTCGGCGGCAAGGGCGTTACCAAGGGCAACATGGCTGAAAGTTTGTACCGGGAAATTCGTGCGCTGCGGATCTATGAAGGTGCAAGTGAAGTACAAAAGGTCATCATTGCGCGGCAAACCTATATGAGATTCCAACAATGAAGCATCTACTACCTGACGGATGGCCCCGGCCGAGCGGCTATTCGAACGGGATTCACGCAGAGGGTTCGCAGGTCTATGTCGCCGGCATGATCGGCTGGGATGAATCCGGCGAGTTTCCGGATGATTTCGTCGGCCAGTTCGCTCAAGTCCTTAAGAATACCGTCGCGGTTCTGGCCGAAGCGGACGCAGGCCCAGAGCATGTTGTGCGCATGACCTGGTATATAAAGGATCTCGATGTCTATCGCGATAACCTGGTGGATGCCGGGCAGGCCTACCGGGAGATCATGGGCAAGAATTTTCCGGCAATGGCCGTTGTCGGGGTTTCCGACCTGGTTGAACCAAATGCCATGATCGAAATAGAAACGACGGCGGTCATTCCCTGAACAGATTGTCCCGCAACATGTACTTCTGAATCTTGCCCACCGAGTTGCGTGGAAATTCGTCGACAAAAACGACGGCTTTGGGAATTTTGTAGCTGCCGAGCTTGCCTTCCAGTGACGACAGAACAGTCCGTTCATCAAGAGATATACCCTGCGCAAGTCTGACAACGGCGATAGGTACTTCTCCCCAGCGTTCATCGGACTTACCAATCACGGCTGCTTCTACTATGCCTGCGTCTTCGGTCAGAAGGCTTTCGACTTCTGCGGGAAAGATATTCTCTCCACCTGAAATGATGAGATCTCTCTTGCGATCGACGATGTAATAGTAACCTTCGTCATCTTCAAAACCGACGTCGCCTGACGCGTACCAGCCATCGACCAAGACTTCGCTGGTTGCAAGCTCATTGCGCCAATAGCCATTCATGACGTTGTCGCCTTTAATCAGTATCTCGCCCTTCTGGCCGGGGGATACATTGCGGCCCTCATTGTCCACAATTCTGATCCTGCAATTTGCTGCCGCGCGTCCGGTTGTTTCGATGTTCGGCGCGTCGTCGCCGACGCTGGTACAGATTGCGATCGGGCAAGTTTCAGTGGCGCCATAAACCTGCAGGACATCGACGCCTTTGTTCTGCCAACTGGCATAGACGCTTGGGGACACGGGGCTTGCGCCCGTGGTTACACTGCGGATTCCTGGGAACTCAGCTTTTTCCCATTCCGGCAGGCTCAGTATAGGTGGCATCTGGGCGCTTACGATTGGCACGCGCGTTGGTTCACCGCCGGCCATCGTCCGTAACATCTTCCCCGGGTCGAAAGTGCGGTGCAGCGTAACGGTACCACCGACGTAAAGTGAGGGCGTCGTGAGGATATTGAGTCCGCCAACATGAAAAAAGGGCAGGCTTACGAGTGAATTATCTTCGGCGGTGAGCTGGTGCATTGCCTGGCTGTTCCTGGCGTTCGCGAGAATCGCGTTATGCGAAAGCAAAGCACCTTTGGGTTCTCCGGTTGTGCCAGACGTGTAAACAAGCAGCAGCGGTTCAGCGCCACAGTTTTCGATCTTTTGCGCGTTGGTCGCCGGAGTGTGTGCAGGTTTCTGACCACTGCTTTCCAGTTGCGACAGGTCAAGCAGGCTGCAGTCACTGAAACCGTTACGGGCCCATTCGCAACCCAGGGTCTTATCGAGAACTAAAACTTTCGGCGCTGCATTCTCAACCAATACGTTCAGCTCGCTCGCGGATAGCCGCCAGTTAAGCGGCGCCAGTACACCGCCCAGGCGGGCCAATGCGAACAGCAGGTACAGGAACTCCGGCGTGTTCAGGCCAAAATAGGCAACGCGGTCGCCGTGTTCGATATCGAAATCGGATTGCAGAATCGCGGCAAGCTCTCGAGCCCGGTTTTCGAAGACCCGGTAAGAGATTACCTGGTCTTCAAACAAAATTGCTGCTTTGTCTGGCGATTTTTCGGCCCAACACGCTATCCAGTCGCAGATGTTCATCGATTTTGATCAGCCAATAATGTGTCTGGAAAGTAAGTATAATTTCTGAGGATGATAGCACCGCGTCAAAAACACAAAGCGCACAGAGATCACCATAGGCAAACGGTGTAACGATTAGTGAATTAGCGTGTCTAAAAAAAAGCAGATAACTTTTGCGCCGAGTCCCGAGCAACAGGCGCTGCTCCCGGAAGTATCAGGTAACGCTTTAAACGGACTTGGCGAAAGGGAAGTTCGACGGCCGACCCCTGTCTATTGGCATAAGCCGGACACCATCCCGCACGGCCCTGCCCAGGCGTGGATGACAGAGAAATTCAACGCGGTGCCGGATTTTCGCGAGGTGTATGCAAAGCCCGGCGCACGCGGTCCCCGAAAACTGGACACCGTTGCGGCCGCAAAGACAGAACATGCGCCCGGGCAGTGGGTGCAGCTGGTGAAGAAATTCGCACTTGATAACGAGGGCGACCTGGTCGGTATTGCGAGGCTTAAACCTGAATGGGTGTTCGAAGGCTTTGACCTCGATAGGGAATTTCCATGGCTCGTCATCATCGGCGTCGCTATGGATTTCGAAAAGTTCGCTGCGGCACCTTCATCCGATACCGACACACGGTCCGCGCTGGAGGTTTCCGACAAATACAATAAAGGTGCCCGGGCTGCTGCTGCTTTAAGCAACTGGGTTCGCGGGCATGGATTCAATGCCAGGCCACATGCAGGCCCTTGGGCCGGTTCAATTACATTGAGCCCCGCCGCCATCGAAGCCGGGCTGGGTGAATTAGGGGATCACGGGAATCTGATCAACGATCAGTACGGCTCCTGTTTTCGCCTTGCCGCGGTTTCTACCGATATGCCTCTCGTTGCAGACAGTCCCCGGGAGTTCGGCGTTGATGACTATTGTCTGAAATGCGAGGCTTGCAACAACGCATGCCCGGTTGGCGCAATCAAGACAGAAAAGCAGTGGGTACGGGGAACTAAGAAATACTACGTTGACTTCGACAAATGCCTGCCGTATTTCAACGAGACTCACGGATGCGGAATATGCCTCGGCATATGTCCGTGGAGTCGCCCCGGCGTCGCGGAGAAACTTATTTCAAGAATGGCTAAACGACGCAGTAGTAGCGACTAGGCAGCTACGGACGATCGCATTTTCAATAGCAACTTCTGCAGGTTGGTCATTTCCGACATTGATAAGCCTGAGAAGAGTTCTTCGAGCCAGCGTTCATGATGTCTTGCCATGCGAGTGAACTCCTTGCGACCTTTGGGAGTCAGCTGAATGTACTGAACCCTGCGATCGTGCTCAGCCCGCGCCCTCGTGACGAAACCGTTCTTCTCGAGTCGATCAATGACGCCGGTAACGTTGCCGTTGGACACCATGAGCTCACGCGACAGTTCAGACATCGTGAGTTTCTTACCTGCTCTTTCGAGTTCGGAGAGTACGTCGAACTGGGGCAGCGTCACGGAAAAGTTGGTCCGGAAGAGGGAGCGTAACTGCTGCTCAACCACTGTTTCGCAAGATAAAAGCCGTAGCCATGTTCGGATGGCCTCTTTGCTGCGTGGCCCGTATTTCGTCATTAAATTATCCTGCAAAAACAAAGAGATAAGCGTAAGCTTGGATGTGCTCGCCGGCGCCGATAATAGCGCGGAATGCACTTGATGCCAACTTGAAATAATTAACAATAAATCTTTTACACTAATTTATTTTATATATATAATAAATTTAACAATAAGAAGTCGGAATGGGTCGAATAGTGATCTTGCGGTGCCGCCAGTGAGCATGGAGAAGCAAAAAGCGAATGCTCAAGTGCGTCCCGTAACGATCCGTTTTCCTCACGTCGACAATGCCGGCATCGTATTCTACCCGCGCTACATCGAGCTGTTGCTGAAGCATTTTCCAGACTTGCCGATATTCGCTGCGCCGACTGCATTCACCCTGGAGTTTCGTCGACCCAACCGTCTCGGGGACAAGATTGAAATTGTTTCTGATTACACAGTGGGCAGCAGCGAGTGGTACGTCGCAGGTCGTATGAATGACGATGAATACTTCACCGTACGCCCGTTATCACCCGATACACCGACGAATCCGCCCATTGGGTATCCAGCGGATGATAAAGTGTTTGCGACGAGTGACATTCCGATCGGCGAATGGATGTCGGACAGGCAGGGACGCATGTACCTGTCACGCTATTTCGAGACGTTCAATATTTCCGTGGAAAAATGGTTCGAAAGTACGCTCAATCTGCCATTTCACCAGTTACATGTCGATCGCCGGGTCGGAATCCCCACAGTCAGGTTTCAGACAAAGTGCCGGGAGCTGCCGCGAGTGGGCGATGATGTCACCATGTTGTTCCGTCCGGTCAGGATAGGAAGTCGGTCAATGACTTCCCGCAGCTGGATGATTCGCGGCAACGAATGCCTTGTCGAAACTGAGCAGGTCATCGTTTTCGTGCAAATGCAGGAGAGCGGGTATGAAACGATTGAAATTCCCGATTACGTTCGCGATGCGTTCGCGGCCCAGTTGAAAGCATAAAAAATGTGGCGTCCTGCAGAGAGAATCAAATATAAACCCCAGCCCGGTCCGTGGCCGACGCGTGAAGAAGCAGCCGCGTCCAGGTTATTTAGTCCGGTAAGCGTTGGCTCGCTGCAGCTGGCGCAGCGAACCTGGGTGCCTGCCATGGTTCCGTGGCGCGCTTCCGATGATGGCGAGGTGACGGAAGATGTGCTCGACTGGTATCGCCGCTACGCCGAAGGCAAGCCGGGAGCAATCGTCGTAGAGGCGACCGGCATTCGCGACATTCCGAGCGGCCCATTGTTACGCATCGGGGATGACCGGTTCATACCCGGTCTGCAGAAGCTGGTCGAGACTGTCCGGGATGCCAGTGACGGCGAGACGCGATTATTCATTCAGATTATCGATTTCCTACGTATCAATCGCCGTCCGACTGCCGACAAGTATTTCGGGAAATATTTACGCATTACGGACGATCATCGTGCCTACTTTTACAACAAGCTCGACGACAATGAAATCCGTGCGAAATTCCTGGAGCTGAACGATGAAGCACTTGCAGAAGTGCTGACCCGACGAGAATACGAGGCTTATGCATACGGGTATCGGGAGCGTGTCACCGATACCGAAATGCCACACATCAGAGATCTGCCAAAAACCCTGCCTAGCCTATTTGCCGACGCCGCGGTTCGCGCTCAAAAGGCCGGTATTGACGGCATTGAACTCCACTATGCACATGCGTACACGATGGCGTCGTTCCTGTCGGCGAGAAACACCCGAACGGATGGTTACGGCACCGACCTGGCGGGTCGCGTGAGATTGCCACTGGAGGTATACGCTGCGGTCCGCGCCGCGGTTGGCGATGAATACGTTGTTGGCTGCCGGTTTCTCGCCGACGAAATTATCGAACGCGGATCGGTCTCTGCCGATGCGGCGTTTTTCGGCGTCGAGTTCGCGAAAGCCGGCATGGATTTTCTTTCTTTGTCGCGCGGCGGAAAATTTGAGGATGCAAAACAGCCCAAGGTCGGCGCCGCTGCCTACCCCTATACCGGTCGTAGTGGCTACGAGTGCATGCCGCAGTATATTTCTGATGCGAAAGGACCCTTCGGACGCAATTTACCGGCGACTGCACAGGTGCGGCGAGCCGTGCGGGATGCCGGTTTCGACACGCCGGTTGTCGCAGCCGGCGGTGTGCATGGATTCGTCGAAGCCGAGCGAATACTTCGCGACGATGAGGCGGACATCATTGCGTCTGCGCGGCAATCCATTGCCGATCCCGACTGGTTTCTCAAGATGCGACTCGGTTTTGGCGATCAGGTCCGCGTCTGCATCTTTTCCAATTACTGCGAAGCGCTGGATACGCGTCACAAGCAGGTCACCTGCGAACTGTGGGATCGCGAGGACAAAGAAGCCCCCGGTGTAACGCTTTCATCAGATGGCAAGCGCCGCTTGCTGCCGCCGCCCTGGACAGTGCCGGCATCGTGATTGATGTAGACCAAAACGACAGCGTCTACCAGGCGTTCGAAAAATCTGCCAAAACTTTTGGCCCGCGACCCTTCCTGCGCGTACCCGCGAAAAGCGCGGCGCCTTATTCTGACAGTGCGGTCCAATACACCTACGACGCTACACGTGATCGCGTAAATGAACTCGTTGTGGCTTACAGTGCCCATAATCTTCGTGTTGGCGAGCGTGTTGCGTTGGCATTCGACAGTCGACTCGAGGTTTATTTGCACCTGTTGGCATTGAACGCACTCGGCGTCAGCATTGTTCCCCTGAATTCCTCAGCAAGCGACGACGAAATTCTGCATATTGTGGCCCATAGCGACTGCCGGTTCATTGTTGCACTTCCCGAATACGTCGATCGATTAACCGGGCTCGAAGGCAAACCTGCAGCGTGTGCGGTACTGTCTGAACGCGACCTTGCTACAGTTGCTGGTGAGCTGGAAACGGCGGCGACCACCAGTGCGACTGAGGCCGCGTTGCTGTACACATCCGGCACCACCGGCAAACCGAAAGGCTGCATTCTGTCGAACGAGTATTTCCTGGCCCTCGGGACCTGGTACAACGAGCTCGGTGATATTTGCAGCATGGACCAGGACGATCGCCTGCTGACACCGTTGCCGCCGAATCATATGAACGCGCTGTGTACGTCCTTCCCGGCGATGATGCTCTGCGGTGGCTGCGTTATACAGATGGATCGTTTTCATCCCCGCTGGTGGTGGGACACCGTGCGAGACGAGGAGGTGACCATTATTCACTGCCTCGGCGTCATGACCGCCATACTGTTGACGTTACCCGAAGACGACAGCGAGTATTTCGCGGACCAGGTCAAATTTTGTTTCGGCCCCGGCTCCGACCCAAAGCACCAGGTCAGGTTCGAAAAACGCTTTGGTGTGCCGCTTATCGAGGCGTGGGCAATGACTGAATCCGGTGCCGGCGGCATGACCATTGCCTATAAGGAACCTCGCCATGTAGGGCAACGGTGTATCGGCAGACCAATTGATTCGACAGAATTTCGCGTGGTCGATGAAAGTGATTCTGACGTCGCCGCGGGCGAGCCTGGTGAGCTCCTGGTTCGCGCACGGGGAGACGAACCCCGCAAACGGTTTTTCAGCGGTTATTACAAAGATCAGGATGCAACTGAAGAAGGCTGGCGCGGCGGCTGGTGGCATACCGGAGATGTAGTCAGGGAGGGCGAAGACGGGTGCCTGTATTTTGTTGACCGGCGCAAGAATGTCATTCGTCGCAGCGGGGAGAATATTGCTGCGGTCGAAGTTGAGGCGGTTTTGTTGCGACACCCGGACGTGCTTGGATGCGCTGTTTGCGCCGTCCCCGATGAAATGCGTGGCGACGAGGTGTTCGCGTTCATCATCAGTCAGACAACGAACGATGCGCGCGCCATTTTCGACCACTGTATGGAGCATCTGACATACTTCAAGGTTCCGGGTTACATTGCATTCGTGCCGACGATACCGCTTACGGCATCACAGAAAGTCAGCCGGGGTGAGATCAAGCAAACGGCAAGGAATCTCATGGCGGCGAGCGAGTGTGACGACTTAAGGGAATTCAAGAAAAGAAAAAAAGCAGGTCAGTAACGGACAACAGCGCGGACCATCCAGGGGAAAAAGCAAGAATCGCAATGAGCCAGGCGGCAGCAAACAGAACGGGATACGATGGTATTGTCGTGACGGCACCGGTGAGCGTGCCGTACGAGCGCTATTCGCCCGAGCCGGCGCACTGGTGGCTGGCGCGCGGCCTGTCAGCGCTGGGCAAGAAGAGTGGACTGGGCGCAGACGACGTTGACGGGCTGTGTGTTTCGTCTTTTACGCTTTTTCCGGATACCGCGGCGGGTCTGACCCAACACTTCGGACTGACGCCACGCTGGCTCGATCATGTACCGACCGGCGGAGCATCGGGCGTCATCACACTGCGGCGCGCGGCCAGGGCCGTACAGTCCGGAGACGCTAATGTCGTGGCTTGCCTGTCGGGCGACACGAATCATGTCGATTCATTTCGCGCCATGCTGACGACCTTCAGCCGGTTTTCTCAGGATGCTTCATACCCCTATGGATCCGGTGGGCCCAATGGCAGTTTTTCCTTGATGACCAGCCACTATATGGACACCTACGGAACACGACGCGAAGATTTTGGCAAGCTTTGCGTCGCGCAACGTGACAATGCGCTGCAATACCCGCATGCGATGATGAAAAAACCGCTAACGCTTGACGAGTACATGAACGCGCGCCTGATTGCCGATCCGATCGTGCTGTATGACTGCGTGATGCCGTGTGCCGGTGCTGAAGCCTATCTCGTTATGCGGGAAGAGGATGCGCAATCACAGGGCCTTCCCTATGCGCACATTCTCTCGACAGTTGAACGGCACAACTCGTTTCCTGACGACCCGGTGCAGATTCGCGGGGGCTGGGCGCTCGATGTCGATGAATTCTGGGGTATGGCCGGCATAGCACCTGTCGATATTGATATGTTTCAAACCTATGACGACTATCCCGTGATCTGCGTGATGCAGATGGAGGACCTGGGATTTTGCGAAAAGGGTGCAGCGAGCGAGTTCATTCAGTCGAACACGTTTACCTACGATGGCTCGTTTCCGCACAACACGTCCGGCGGCCAACTGTCTGTCGGACAGGCTGGCGCCGCGGGTGGTTTCCTGGGCCTGGTTGAGGCTATTAGGCAATTGACCGGCGAAGCGGGCAGCAATGCTGTTCCGGATGCGCGTTACGCGGCAGTATCTGGTTTCGGCATCATCAATTTCGACCGCGGTCTGTGTTCCGGCGCAGCCGTATTGGCGGGCGCATGACGGACGCGCTGAAAAGACCGCCGAAGAAAGATCCGCAGAAGCGCACTACTTCGCCGACGTTGCCACCCTTTGCGAGGAGCCGTAAGGCAGTCGCATTTACAACCGCTGCAGCAGAGGGGCGCTTTGCCCTGCAGGTATGTCCCGAGTGCGAACACGTGACCTACCCGCCACGCGAGACCTGTCCCAAGTGCTGGTGCATGGAACTCGAGTGGCGCGACATCGCCGATGGCGGGAAATTAATATCCGAAACAACGCTGCGTACCAGCGTGAATACCTATTTCCGTGAACGAATGCCGTGGCGCATCGGCACGGTCCAGCTCGATGCCGGGCCGACCGTACTAGCGCATATCCACGGTGACGTTGGTGAATTCGAGCGAGTAAGAATGATCGCCCGAACCGATAAATCCGGGCAGGGCGTCATGCTGGCGCTGCCCGAACAGGAGACTGCAAACATGGCAGACGATCGACAGTTGCGAACGCTGACCTGTAATCCGAAATTCCGTCGCGCATTGGTGACCGATGGTCGAACGGAACTCGGTCAACGCATGGCGAAATCCCTGGCCGATGCCGGCGCAACACGAATCTTCGTCGGCATCGCAGAAGAGTGGCGGCCCTTTCAGGGCAGTGAGGAACTGGCAGCGATTCCCGGCGTGGAAACAATGCCGCTCGATATTACCGATACGATTTCGGTCAATGAGCTGGCGGCAGAGATGGGTGACAAGGCGGACATTCTCGTTAACACAGCCGAATACGTTCGACCTGGCTCGCCGATGCAGCGTCATGGAGTAACGTTGGCACGCGATGAAATGGAAACGAACTATTTTGGCCTGATGCGCCTGATCCAGGCATTTGGGCCCGGCATGAAGGCACGCGGCGCCGACGGCGACAACAGCGCTTGCGCATGGGTCAATCTGCTGTCCGTCTATGCGCTTTGCAACTGGCCTGTTTATGGGACGACTTCTGCCAGTCAGGCGGCCGCGCTTTCGCTGAGCCAGGGCCTGCGCGGCGACTTCGCGGGCAGTGGGGTCAAGGTGATTAATGTGTTGTTCGGGCCGCTCGAGGAATCATGGCGCCAACCGCTGCCGCCGCCCAAGGTGACACCGCAACGCCTTGCGGACACCGTCATTCATGCGCTGACGGAGGGCATCGAGAACGTTACGCTGGGTCCTGTCGCCGAGGATGTCGTCCGTCGCTACAAGGAAGACCCTTTCGTGCTTGAACGAGAACTGACACAACTGCAACCGGGCATGTGACTATGAAAGAACAGCATTCCAACGCACTTAACCTGCTCGCCAACGCGTTGACCGCAGGCAGTATAGAAACTATAGATCTGACGCACACGCTGGATCCGGACTTTCCGGTCATTGTTCTGCCGCCGGAGTTCGGACAATGTGCGCGTTTCAGGGTAGAAGAGGTTTCACGCTATGACGAGCGCGGACCGGCCTGGTACTGGCGTAATTTCACCTGCAGTGAACACACTGGTACGCACTTCGATGCGCCGGTGCACTGGATTTCCGGCAAGGACTTGCCCGACGCTGCCGTGGACAGCATTCCCGCTGATGCATTCGTTCGCCCGGTTTGCGTGCTCGACTGTTCGCAAGAGTCGCTGGCAGACGAAGACTTCCTTCTGACGCCCGAATTCATCCAGGACTGGGAGAATGAGCACGGGGATATTCCGGCGGGTAGCTGGGTCCTGATGCGCACGGACTGGTCCAAGCGCACCGGCGCCGAATATCTGAACATGCGAGAAGACGGCGCGCATACGCCGGGTCCCACGGGTGACGCGATACGCTACCTGGTCGAAGATCGGAACATTGTCGGCTTCGGTACAGAAACAGTGGGTACTGACGCAGGCCAGGCCACGCATCTGTCTCCGCCGTATCCGGCACACTATCTTCTGCACGGTTCCGGTAAATACGGATTGCAGTGTCTCGCCAACCTTGATTCCCTGCCTCCTACGGGCGCAATTCTCGTTTGCCCGCCACTAAAAATAAAGAACGGATCGGGCAGCCCCTTAAGGGTGCTGGCACTGGTCGAACGGAGTACCGCATGAGCGACAGGATCGCGCTGGTAACCGGCGGCAGCGCCGGCATTGGCAAAGACATTTGCCAGCACCTGCTGGATTCCGGCTACGTCGTCCTGAATCTGTCGCGCCGCGAATCTTCGGCAACTCACGAACGCCTGATCGACATGCCCGTCGATCTTGCGGACGTCAATGCGACGCGTGAAGCGATGTCGGAGCTCGCCGGACAATACGAAATTACGAATCTCGTCCACAACGCGGGCGTGATTCGACCAAATTTGCTCGAGGACGTGCAGATAGACGATCTTCAGTACCTGGCCAATCTACATTTGTCTGCCAGTATTCTCCTGGCGCAGGGTGCGCTCGATGCGATGAAAAAGGCGGCGTTCGGTCGCATTGTGATTATCGGTTCGAGGGCGATGCTGGGGCTCGAGACGCGCACGGCATACGCTGCGACCAAAGCGGGACAGATCGGCCTCGTTCGCACCTGGGCGATGGAACTCGGGCCGCTTGGCATTACCGTCAACTGTGTTGCGCCGGGACCCGTTGTGACTGATATGTTTACCGAGGTCGTGCCCGAAGACAGCGACAAGGCCGAGCAGATTGCACAGTCAATGCCAGTCAAGCGCCTTGGTCGACCCGACGATGTATCGCGCGCGGTGATGTTTTTTCTCGACCCCGCTAATAGTTTCGTCACCGGGCAATACCTGATGGTTTGCGGCGGAGCGAGTCTCGGCTCGCTGTCGCTTTAGTAGGAACGCCAATGGCAACAGGATTGAAAATAGTTTGTCTCGGCGGCGGTCCCGCGTCGCTTTATTTCTCCATCCTGATGAAGAAAGCGAACCCGGCGCACGACATCACGGTTTTAGAGCGTGGTGAGCGTGATTCGACCTGGGGCTTTGGCGTCGTCTTTTCCGACGATACGCTGCGCGGCTTTATGGAAGCCGACGCGGCTAGCTACAAGCGCATCGTTGAGGAATTCGCCTATTGGGGTGGAATCGATACCACGATACATGGCAAAACCATCAACTCCCAGGGTCATGGCTTCTGCGGAATGTCCCGCCTTAAACTACTGAATATTTTTCATGATCGCTGCGATGAGCTCGGCATCAACCTGAAATTCAATACCGACATCACAAGCGTTGAGCAACTGCATCCTGATGAGCATGACCTGGTCGTCGCAGGGGATGGCATCACGTCGATACTGCGCGAGAAGTTTAAGGACGATTTCGGCACGAGCATGGATTGGCGTGCCAACAAGTTCTGCTGGCTGGCGACGTCGAAACCATTGAACGATTTCGAGTTTATCTTTCGGCAGAACGAGCATGGCTGGTGGTGGGTGCACGCTTATCGATACGAAGAGGGCACCACAACCTGGATCGTTGAAACGAGCGAAGAGACCTGGGCCGCAGCCGGCATGGAAACCGCGACGGAGGAAGATACCAAAGCGTATTGCGAGGAACTTTTCAAGGAAGATTTAGATGGTCACCCGATTGTCACCAATCGCTCGGTCTGGAGGACATTTCCCGTCGTCAGAAACGAGCGTCTGTACCATAAGAACATCGTGCTGATGGGGGATGCCGTGCGTTCAGCGCATTTCAGCATAGGCTCGGGAACCAAACTCGCCATGGAGGACGCGATCGCGCTCGCAGGATACTTCGGTGAGTCTGGCGATGATGTGGGCAAGGCGCTGGAAATGTACCAGGACGTGCGCAAGGATGAAGCAGATCGATTGCAGCGCACTGCGGTGGTATCACTTAGCTGGTTTGAGCACATTGACAGATACGCTGCCGCGCAGGAAGCCGAGCAATTCACGTTTAACATGATGTGTCGCGCGAAGCGGGTAACCTATGACAACCTGAGACTACGCGACCCTGAATTCATTGCCGGTATCGACGAGTGGTTTGCCCGCCACGTCGCTGCGACCTCGGGATTCGACGATATTGATAATGCAAATCCAGCGGTGCCAGCGTTCCAGCCATTCAGAATCGGCAAAATGCGTGTAGAAAATCGCTTCCAGCTCTCTGCTATGTGCCAGTACTGCGCAACTGATGGCGTGCCCGGCGATTGGCACATGATGCACTATGGCGAACGCGCAGTTGGCGGCGCAGGGCTATTGAATACTGAGATGCTGTGTATCGCGCCGGATGCACGCATTACGCCGGGGTGTGCCGGCATCTGGAGCGATGAGCAGACAGAGAAATGGAAACACATCGTCGACTTCGTCCATGCAAACAGCCGGGCCAAAATGTGTGCGCAGGTCGGGCATGCCGGCGGTAAAGGTGCGACCTGCATTCCATGGGATGGTGGTATAGACGAGCCTCTGACCGACGGTGCCTGGGAGATCGTGGCGTCTTCAGCGCTACCGTATCTGCCGCATAGTGCTGTGCCGCGCGAGATGAAGGCCGGCGACATGGATGCGGTTACCGGGCAGTTTGTCACGGCGGCGAAGAATGCAGATCGCGCCGGGTTCGATATGCTCGAGATTCACCTGGCGCACGGCTATCTGCTGTCCGGATTCATTAGCCCGGTAACGAACAAGCGTACGGATGAGTTTGGCGGCAGCATCGAAGGGAGAATGAAGTTTCCCTTGCGTGTCGTCCAGGCGATTCGCGATGTTTGGCCGACAGACAAGCCGGTATCCGCACGCATCTCCGCCACCGATTGGGTGGAGGAAGGAATATCAGAAGAAGACATGCTCGCAGTTGCCCGATTGCTGAAAGATGCTGGACTCGACATTATCAATGTATCGACCGGGCAGGTTACGAAAGATGAGGATCCTGTTTACGGGCGCATGTTCCAGTCGCCGTTCTCAGACCAGATCAGGAACGAGGTAGGAATTCCGACGATTGTCGCAGGCAACATCACATCCGCCGATCAGGCCAACACACTGGTCGCAGCCGGGCGCACGGATATCGTCGCGTTTGGACGGCCGATCATGAACGATCCCCACCTTGTACTGCGAGCTGCCGCGCATTACGGACACACGGATCAATACTGGGCGCCACAATATTTGTCCGGCAAGTTTCTGGAGGAAGCGCTTGCCGGCAAAGAAAACGAGGAAATGCTGGAGCTGCGTAAAGCGGCCAAGCCACCGAACCCGAGCGAGGCACTGGCGATCGCCGTTGCCCGTGGTGAGGTCCTCGGTGGTTGAGAGGAGACAAATCGATGAGTTATAGCGAAGCGCAAATTGCAGATCTGGTTCACCCAACCAAGGTGCATAGAAACGTCTATACAGATCCGGAGGTTTTCGATCTCGAAATGGAGAGGATCTGGGCAAATTCGTGGATCTACATTGGCCACGAAAGCCAGGTGCCTGAAAAGGGTAACTACATTACGCTGAATTACGGACGGGTCCCGGTCGTAATGGTTCGTGACAACGATAACGAAGTGCATGTTCTGCACAACCGTTGCGGTCACAAAGGCGCCAAGCTGGTCGATCTTCCCTGCGGCAAGATCCCGGCATTCCGCTGCTGCTATCACGGCTGGCGCTACCGGCTTGACGGCAAACTGCTGGGGGTACCGCACATGCAGGGCTACGAGGGTACCGAGTTCGACAAAAACGATCCGCAGTACAGCATGCAAAAACTGGCGCGCTACGAGAGCCTGCGCGGCTTTGTATTCGCCAGCATGAATCCGGATGCGCCCGATCTACGTACCTGGATGGGCGGCGCGGCCGACGTCATGGAAAATCTTTGCGATCGTTCACCGGAAGGAGAGGTCGTCGCTGCGGGTGGCGTGCTCCGTTATGAGCATGACTGCAACTGGAAGATGTTTATCGAAAACCTGAACGACACCATGCACCCGATGATCGTACATCGCTCTGTGGTTGATTCGGCGCTCGACTATATCAAGACGCTGCCCGAGGACTCTCCGCGACGCGACGAAGCCGAAATCATTCCGCCATTCGGCGCATCCTACGAGACGTTCGAGGAGACTGGCATCACCGGTTTCCGCTTCGGCCATCATTACGACGGCGGCAAAACCAGCATCCATGCAGACTATACGCTCGATCCTGAATACGAAGCAGCCATGCTTAAGTCTTACGGGAAGGAGCGAATGCAGGAGATTCTCTCGTTTAATACCCACAATACGCTTTATTATCCGTCGCTGACCATCAAGTCGGCAGTGCAGAATATTCGGGTCGTGCGACCCATCGCGCATAACAAAACGATTATCGAAACCTGGTCTTTTCGATTAAAGGGTGCGCCGGAATCGATGCTGAAACGCACGCTGCTGTACTCGCGATTGATTAATTCGAACGGTTCCATGGTCGGCCCTGACGATTTGACGGCCTACTTCCGCATGCAGGAGGGCTTAAAGTCACAGGCAAGTGACTGGATCGAGATGCATCGTAATTTCGGTCGGGATGAAAGTCTCGACGATCGCACCGTTGGCAAAGGGACAAGTGATCTCGATATGCGCACCCAATATGCGGCGTGGCGCGAGTACATGACCGGGGAGGCCGCCTGATATGACAACGGTGGTTACCAGCAACGATGCGATTCGCGACATCGAGGCGCTACTCTACAAGGAGGCGTCATACCTTGACAGGCCCGACCTTGACAGCTGGCTGGAACTGTATACAGAGGACGGGACCTACTGGATGCCTGCTATCGCAGACCAGGCCGATCCACATACGCACATATCATTGTTCTATGACGATCGAGTGCTGATGGAGGTGCGGCGCAGAAATTTCAGGCACCCCGCCGCAGCGTCAAAAGATTACACGGTGCGGGCGTCGCATATCATTTCCAATATCCAGGTTGAGCAGGCAGATGAGAAGACAGGTGACTGCACAGTTACGTCAAATTTTCACTGTTTTCTTTACTACCACGACAAACAGACGCCGTATGCGGGCAAGTACACGCACGAACTTGTGCGCAATGAAGACGGTTACAAAATAAAGAGCAAACGCGTTGACTTGATCAACTGCGATGCGGTGCTAAACACGATCATCATTTACATTTAGTAGCGGCATGCAGATGCGTCTAGGTGTCGTCTGTTCGCTGTTTCGCAAGTCCACGCGCCTGCATATACGCTTCACGCGACTCAATACATTCCGGGTCGCTCATTGCGGCGAGCAAACTATCGGCGTCTGACCAGCCGCGCATCGTTCCAACCATTTGGGAAGTGACCGCATTGACATGACGTTTGGTGGCGGACACGGGCCCAGCTGGTTTTTCGGCAACCAGTTTCGCCAGCTGCTGAACCGTGTCGTCCAGGTCATTTGCCGCCACAACACGGTTTAGAAATCCCGCGGCCAGCGCCTCCTGCGCGTCGAACGGCCGACAGGTCGTTACCAATTCTTTGGTCAATGCCGGTCCGATTTCGCGAACCAGGCGAGGAATGCCACCCCACGCAAGCGGAATGCCGAGATCGACTTCCGGTATCGAAAAGCGCGCCGAATCTGCCGCAACACGAAGATCGCAGGCCGCCGCTAATACCAGCGCTCCGCCAACGCACCAACCGTGAATGCCGACAATTGTCAATGACCGCATGCCTTCAATAGCTTCCGCCATCACCCGGCCGGCGTCAGCGGCAGCTCGTGCGCCGGGTTGGCCGGTGGCGGGAAATGTTGAAACGTCAGCGCCTGCCGAAAACGCTTTTCCCCGACCACCCACTACCACAACCCGAACGCCGGGTTGCTCATCAAACCAGCGAGCGGCTTCAGCAAGTTCTCGTAAAGTGACTCGGGAGAGCGCATTGAGTTTTTCCGGCCGATTCAGCCACAGCGTGCCAATACTACCCTGCAAATCGACCTCTAGTGTTTCGTACATACTTTGGTTCTCCAGTGCCCGGACGATAGTTGGAATCAAAATAGCAGAACTGACTACGCCCGCGTAACCGCCCAACAGAGTCGGAATCAGTTTTTCAGATCAACCAGAAACTAGTCAGTTAGCGTCTCGAACTTTTTGAACTTCGGACATGAAGACTTAGCACGGTAAAAGTGCAGAATAGGCCATGAAGCGGCTACGCTCCAAGCCAGTCCAGGGCGGACGCCTCGTCTGCGAACAAACGTATTTCTTTACCGCGGTTGACAGCCACTGTTTCAAGAAACCTCATATCCTGAGCCGTGTGATCGCCAAACAGAATCGCGGCTCGAATAGTGTGCGGCCAGTTCAGCCCAAACTCGAAAAGGTCAATAGACTGTGCGGCGCTGAGCATATCGCGGGTATCTACCAGAAGACGATTTGTACCGTGTTTCTCACTTATATGAAGAATCCGCTCTTTTGCGGACAACATATCCTCGATCGTTGAAGTTCCGCTCACAAGCACTCGAATCAAATGAGCGTTGGCATCATATGTCACCCGATCGGTCACGCAGCAAATATCCTCGCGTCTATCCGCAAATTGACTCTTGAAAACACATTACAATAACGCGCATTGGCAATGTGTGTGATTCGGTTTAAGTTCACAAGCAGACCATTTGAGTAATATTATCCAATGTTTGCTCATGTGGCCAAACAGGCACGGAGTGTCGATTCAAGCAAAAAATTTCAGCTTTATTAAAAGATATGTGCTTCGGAACCGAGAAAAATTCTGGATACCTCTAACGTCGGACTATTCGCTCGACGTTTTTCGGAGTTTCAGTTTTTCAACAAAGGCATCGAATCGCGGATCATCGCGAATGACGTCGTTGACGGGATGCGACAGCGTCCAAAGCAATTGTGCGTCTCGTTGTTCGTAGGCACGCTCGAACCATTCAAATGCGGCATCGAATTCACCGCGCTGGGCGTAATTGCCGGCGACTGGCACTGCTGCGCGCCCACCGTACCGCTCTCGAAAAGTCGTGAACGATTCCTCGGCGAGCTCCCGTTCTCCGAGCACGTGATAAGCGAGCGATAGTGCCCCGAGTCGCATTGGCTCTTCCGGTTCTTTTTTCGCCGCCTCCAGAGCCTCGTCTGGGCGGCCCGATGCGATCAGTGTCAGGCTCAGCATCAGGTTGCCGCCAGTATACGGGGCACCTGCGAATTCCAGCGCCTCGCGAAAGCCAGCCTCGGCCTCGACATAGTTACGGCCAAGGTAGTTGAGAAACGCTTCGGTGTGGATGGCGCCGAGATTCAGAGGATCTAGCTGCCGGCTCCGCCGGGTTAGTGCAAGTGCTTCACCGATCTCGCCGCGAGCACCGGCAAGCGAGCCGAGCGCGCCAAGGGCTTCTGCATGATTCGGATCCAACTCCAACGCACGTCGGTATGCCTGCTCGGCACCTTTCCAATCGAGCTGAAACGCCATTCGCGACGACCCTAGCGTCGCATAAGCGTCAGCAGAATCCGGGTCCACTGAAAGTGCGCGATCGATCGCCTCATCAATTTGCTGGATACCTTCCTCAGGCGGCATGGACCACATAATCGTTTGCAGCATATAAATGCCGGCAAGTTCAACCCAGGCCGGGGCCAACGTTTCATCAATCGCAACGGCTCTCTCGAAAAAGTCGAGCGCCTGAGCCATGTTCCCAGGGCCCGGTCCGCGGCTCAGCCTTAGACCCTGCAGGTACAGATCATAAGCCACTGGGTTAAATGACAAACTTCTGGCCTCGAGTTTCGCGCCTTGCAGTTCGATTTTCAGCGCTGTTACCACTGCGCGGGCAATCGAGTCTTGCAGTGAGAAGATGTCGACGATCTCGCGTTCGAAATTCTCGGACCAAACGTGAGCACCGGTGCTTGTGTCGATTAATTGCGCAGTCACGCGCACGTTATCATCGTATTTGCGTACGCTGCCTTCCAATATGTATCCGGCGCCGAGCTGGCGGCCGATTTCACGCAGGTCCTCATTTTCATTCTTGAATTTAAATGACGATGTGCGGCCTATGACGCGCAGGTCGGTCACTCGTGTCAATAGATTGAGCAACTCCTCCGCGAGTCCATCGGAGAAATATTCTTGTTCTTGATCAGAACTGAAATTGGCGAACGGTAAGACAGCGATCGTCTGCTTGTCTGTGATCGATGATTCGGTGCTTCGCGACATGCTTGTATTCCACACAAGCTTGTCCAGAGCAAACCAGGAGATTGCAACCAGCAGCACACCGGCAAACACATAGTCACTCGAGCGACGGCCTGTTTTGCTGGCGCCAGGTTTCGCGTCCGCCGCCACGTCACGTCTAATACCGTCGGGCGTTAGGTCGAATGCCCAGGCGAAAAAGACCGCGAGCGGAAAACCTAAAACTAAAATAGCCGCAACGAAACGAACGGTCCAGTCGGGCAACGTGAGCGCCGGAAAAAAGACGTCGGCAATCTGCACCAGCAGCCAGGCCACACCGACGTAGGCGATTGCGACTCGGAAGACATTCCGACGTTTCAACTCCGCGAACAGGCTGTTCTTATTATTGCTCATTCCTGCATTGGCCTGAGAGTCAGAACCTGGTAAACCTCAGATGTAGATATAGTAACACCCAACCCGATGCCAACGTACACGGGGCGTTGGTAGCGTAGTCGAGATCTCGGGCTTTGAAGCGTGCGGCACGATGGTTCTAAAGAATGCGGGCAATATTCTTGGTCCAGTTTGGCGCGGCGGGATAGCGTCAATGGCAGACTTGTCGACCGAAAGTTATTCAGATGTCAAATGCCGGAATTGAAGAAAAGGAAAAAAGGAAAAAGGGGACGAACCGAATTCTGGGGTGTCGATTAAACAGGTTCGACCCCTTTGCCTTCGGTCTAATTGGTTCAAGTTGTGCTGACGCCTGCTCTCACAACAGGCGGACCTTCAGATATTAGCATTCAGTCGATTTCTGACTTCCGCCTTCGGCCAGAAGCGGACGGTCAACTAGATTCGATTATTGAGCAGTTGTTAAACCGCGAGCATCCCCCAAAATTAATTCCCAATCCTGAAAAACGCAGTCCGATCGTGAAGCGAGTCGGTAGGTCGAACTTCCATTTTCGTACCAACGGGAGCATCGAGGCTTTCCAGAGCCGAATTCCAGGCATATCTCGTCGGAATCGGAGGCATACCAACGCCCCTTGGCCTGAACAAAACCTTGACGCCCATAGTAGAAATTTCCATCTGCAGCCAAGAAGGTACTTTGATCGACCTGTTTGTTCGCGAGGGTGTTGCCCGAGAACCGATCTACAAGTTCGCTTTCGGTCATAGACCCCGCAGTCCTCTGAAATTCATATGTCGCTAGAACGTATTCCAACCAATCGCGCTCAAATTGCTCCTGTCCAATGCCAAGAACAGTCTCGATATCGCCATTGCTCTCGATCAAGGACCGTAGTGCCATTTGACCCCAATTCTCAATAACGTAGTCGGCAAGCAAATAGCCCATTCGAAAAATGATCGAGTTCCCGGGATATTCATTCAGTTCGGTAAGCGATGGACCTCCCTCCGAAGATATACAGCTCAAAAGTTCCGTATCGGGTGGGCCACTCCCATCTACGTAAAGCGCAACGGCCTCCCAAAGCCAGAATGGGTTTGCGGCAATGGTAGGGTTTACTGCGAGCATGACGATATGCACAACCTCATGCACGGCCACTTCCTCTACATCGGCTCCATCGAGTAGTCGTATTTCCATTTGCTCGGTGTTGACGTAACCACGCGTTACGCCTCCGCGACCCCCTTCGCTTTCGAAAACTGCTTTAAACTCTGCAGGGTCGGACCAAACCTTCACAACAAATAAAGGCGTATCAATGACATTTAATTCCCTCATGATTCGCGGGAGATTGGCCGCCAGAGCCTCCTCAATCCCTGAAACGGTTACGTCATTCACGTCTCCAACTGCGACAACACTTAATGGTGGCATATCAGATTCGATGAACAATTGATCTTCACGTTGGGAGTTTTTGCACGAATAGACGAGGGCAGTGAGCGGCAAGAGCACTAGGAGAAACATGATTATTCGCACATCGAGCTTCCCGTATTGCCAGACATCACTCCGCCCAATGGTTGCTCAGCTAATGTCCGTTTTGGGTCATTAACGGACTATTTCACCCAATATTACCGCAACGCCCGGTAGCGGGGGTATAGAGGATAGAAACTCAGCTTATTCGCCTAAATATTGAGGTCCGCTTTCGGCACTAGCCGTCATTCCCGAATGTCTAACCCATCAAGCGCCAAGTAATGGAAGGTGTTTTCGTTTGTGGTATTGAAGCGTTAACGCAATACAGTGTTTTAGCGCGCTCACAGGAACCGTGTCTTTTCTATGAAACACGATTGCCCGATTACCCTCAAATTTCAGTGAATCCGAATAAATCTCTTTGAATGTGTCAACCAATTTCGTATTGCAGTTGAAATACATCGCGTAAAACTCTGGACTAGATTTCTTCCAGCCAATTCTCACTGTGCTGCCTCCCTCAGCCAGGTAACTCGGCTCGTTCCATTTCAGCGTCTCTTCGAGTTCACCTATATCTGGTGTATCTGAAGCCACGTCAAGTATTAGCTTCCGAAGATAGATGAGCTTCCCACGCATGTCATCTGGGTACGATCGAAACTTTCTTGCTACGTTTACGTTATCGATGCTATCCATTTTAGGCATTGTCTGTGCGGCTGGACGAAAACATCTGGTTTGACTCGGATCGTTGTCATGTTTGTGTGTATGTCGGGCAAGGGGCAAAAGCGGTCATTGGAACACTAGCCTAATCTCCTGTTTCGGCGGTAAAGTGGACAGTATACTGCCCGAGAACGTCGAAAACTGACGTAGCTTTCGGCCAGAAGCAGACAATCTTCAATTGGGCGAAAGGGACTTGAGCTCGTCGCAACGTAAGTCGGCATATACACCGTTCAGATGAGCGCGGAATTCCTCTGAGCTGGATGACTGGAATTGGCACCACAGGCGCTTAAAGCCAATGGTATGTCCCTGGGGGCTGGTCATCTAAATCAAAATACGCGATTTTTGATTGAATTTGCGCAAAATCGTTTCTGTGGTGGGGAACCGGCAATGTCTTGCCCGTCGCTGGCCAATTATCTTTCATCATTCGACAAATTGCCTGATGCCTCAGGGAGATTTGCTTTCCTCGAGAGGAATTTGCCAAGCAGGTTAAGAAATATTGCAATGCCAATCCCGTAAGGCAACGACTCGATTGCCATTTTGAAGTAGTGATTTTGTTTTGAGAAGGTTGGTGTAACAACTCCGTCACGCACCAGGTAGTGGTAGGTTCCATTGAAGTGGTCGTAGTCCGTTACTTGCAGCTCGACTGACTGTTCATCCTTTCCGGCGGCAGTATAGGCGTAGTGGACGTGCCCAGTATCGACTCCGTCAGAAAACCCCGGGCTTTGCACATGGCCCGGCAACAATAAAAGAGATGAGCCCTCGTTCTTCTCAAGATAATCTTCCAATCGGCTGAGTGTTACCGGTTTGCTCGTTTCGGGCGAAACAGCCAGCACGTAAAAAGGCCGGTGAGGTTCGTCACCCGCGGCAATATCCCTGGTGTCCAAATCACCCAAAACCTGACCAGCGACAATTGTGGAGCCCGTACAGCTGACGACGAAGAATAGTGTGGATGCGAGAAGTGCGCCCAGTATCTTTACAACGCGGTTTTTCATTCGATTCTCCCGGATGCTCTAATCGTCCATCAAAAACGGTATTTGAAGTGTGATTTCTTCCTCGATTTTGGGCACCGTATTCCCGCGGCTAAACTTTTTCTTTAAGACATTCTCGATGAGAACGTGGTTGCAGGGAATAACGAAGGTCACGATGCAACCATTGGCGGACAGTGTTTGCTTATATTCAAACGACTGTCGTCACCGCTGCATCCAATTGGGAATCACAATCTGCACCAGGCATCGTTCGATTCCGGGATCGAAAGAAACGAGGTTGAACCGACTTAATCGACACTCCAAAATTCGGTTCGACCCCTTAACCCGTTCTCTATTTCTCCACCCACGTTGCGATCTTGTTTGCGATTCGCCAGCTACCTTCCACTTTTAGAAGCAACATGTAATCGGTATACAAACGGTCGTTCCATTCGATCTCCACTTTGACCATCGCGGATTTTTCCGTGGCATCGATGTTCACGACACGGCCAGCACGCGGAACCTTTTTGCCCGGCTCGATTCGACTAATATAGTCCGGGCCGTTGCGGCGCATGAGTCGATCTTCCTCATCGAGATATTGCACTTCCAGGCTTGGTAGAAAAGCCTCGCTTACCAGCTCTGGCCGGCCGTGAGCCGTGCCGTCAAGGTATTTCTGAACAACTTCTTGAATATCAGAAATATGGCTGTCCGCAAATGCCACCGACTGAGATAGGAAAATTGACAGGGATATTGTCAGGAAAGTTACTCGCTTCATTTCTTACTCCAGCATTCATAAAAATCGGAAGAGGCACCGCCTATTCCACCACAGGCCATTTCCAGGCGACCCAAATCACGGCTAATAGAGCGAGAATTTTGATCACTAGGAAGAATATATTGTCGAGGTCGGGATTGAGGTTGCTATACGCCTCGATCAGTATCGTGAGAGCACCCGCACCGATGTTGGCCCGGCGATTAATTTTGTAGGGCAGAACCTGAGATAGCAAAACCATTAGTATTGGAATCTCGAACATCACGCCGCCCAGGAGCATCAACTCTTCCGTTATTGTCACACCGTCAACGACGCCCGCCATGATTTGTCGAAGCATACCGGGCCTGCCAAGTTCATGCATATCCTTGGCAAACAGATTGAGAAGAACAAAGATCCACAGCGTGGATAGCACTGTCCTTGTATTGGGCCGTTCCTGTGTCATTGTGTGGTTCATGCGAATTTCCGATTTTGCTTCTGCTCTTCTTCGATGGCGTAGGCGGCGATGCTATGCCTGGCGTGGCACTACTGGCGGTAGCGCTACAACCTGCTGCTGGAGATCTCGCTCTCCAATTTAAGCTTCTGTCATAACCGCCGAATGCGGCGGCACAATCAGCTTGCCTTGCGCGACACTGCGAACAGAGTCCGGCCATCCGCCGTCGGCCAGTCAACTTCTTTAACGAAACCGGCATCGGTGAGGCTGTGCCTGAGGTCATCCATGCAGAAGACCTTGACCACCGGCATCAGACCAAGCGCTTTACCGATTGGCGCCACGAAACGAAACCAACGCATGTCGTCGCCCAGACAGGCGGTGCTCGTGACGAGCACACCGCCCGGCTTAAGCCACCGATGCAGACTGGCAATTGCCGCGTCGCGATCAGTGACAAGGTGCAGCAGGCTCAGGGCGAGAACGACGTCGACGGACGCATCCGGCAAATCGATGTCTTCGAGCGCCGTCTGCTCGAACGTGACGTTGTCCACGCCGGCCTCGCTTGCGCGCTGAATCGCGATTTCTATCATTCGCGCGGAGATATCGGTGGCGTGGACGTGGGCGACACTCGGCGCATGACGAATTGCCGTCGTTCCCGTACCGCAACCAACCTCGAGCACGGCGGCATCATCGTGCAAATAGCGCCGGGTAATGGCGAGTTTCTTTTCGTAGGCGGATACGTCGGCTACCGGTTTTCTCGCGTAGCGGTCGGCGATGCGGTCCCAGAAAGTTGTGGATAGGGTAGTGGCTGGCACGGTGTTTCCTCGTGGTCATTTGGATGGAAAGCAGGCATCATACGCATGCAAAAAACGTCAGTAAATCTCAATATAGGCAAGTAAGATATGCAAAAACGCATGGATTGGCGGGCAGTCCGCTTCGACTGGAACCGCGCCCGCGCCTTTCTCGTGACAGCTGAAGAAGGTTCGCTATCGCGTGCCGCCGATGCACTCGGCATGACGCAGCCGACGCTCGGGCGCCAGGTAGCGGCGATCGAACAGGAACTCGGCGTCGCGCTGTTCGAACGATCTGGTCGCGGCCTGGAACTGACGCCGAACGGACTTGACCTGCTCGAGCATGCCCGGGCCATGGGCGAAGCGGCGAATCGCCTGTCCCTGACGGCATCCGGCCGCTCTGACCAGTTAGAGGGGGTTGTTTGTATCACCGCGACCGAGGTGATGGCGGCCTACGTGCTGCCGCCAATCGTGGCTAAGCTTCGCGCAGACTATCCTGGTATCGAGATCGAGATCATCGCGTCGAGCGCGAGCAGCGATCTCAAGCGACGCGAGGCCGATATCGCAATTCGCGCCTACCGGCCGACGCAACCAGATTTGATCGGCCGCAAGATCAAGGACCTGCGGGCGCGGCTATACGCGACACCGGCTTATCTCGACTCGCTTGGAAACCCGACGCATCTTGCACAGCTCACAAAGGCACAGTTTCTCGGCTTCGACCGCACACGTGAGTTCGTCGACGGGTTGAACGAGCGCGGTGTCCCGGTTACCCCCGGACAGTTTTCGATCGTGACAAACAACCACCTCGTGCACTGGGAACTGGTCAAGCAGAGCGCGGCCATCGGGGTCATGACGGAGGACGTTGGCGATGCAGAAACTGCCGTAACGCGGGTGCTTTCCGACCAGTTCGACGCTTTTCCGATCGAACTATGGCTCGTCGCGCACCGCGAAGTCAGGACGAGTCGGCGCCTGCGCGTCGTATTCGATGTTCTTGCGGAGGCGCTGGCCTGACGGCTATCCCTCGAGTTTCCGGACTCAGAGGAACCGCCCTAAACCGGAAGCAAGCATTGAATACCTGGGCAAGTCAGAGCGGCAGCATCATGTCCAGGCGATGCATGCCGGGACCCCAGCCATCCGTGGTTGTCGACGTTGTTTGTGCCCCGAACCTGGCAAAAAACGGCGCAGATTTCTGGCTTGCCGCGATACTAATCATTGCCGTTTCTGTCGAGCGACCCAGCTGAATTACTCGTTCCATGATGCTGGAGCCGACACCAAGACCGTGCGATCGTGGATCAAGGAGAATCCAGTTCAGCGTCTTTTTATCCTGGTCCTCGTCAAACAAACCAAATGCGCCGAGCACTCGCCCGTCCGCTTCGCAGACCTCGTATCCGTCCGGTACAAGCTCAAGAAATTGCTGGTATTCCTCACGTTCATTCGGGGCAAAAAATTCGGGACAATTTGCGTCGAAGATGCCAAGGCACGCGTCGCAGTCCGCACTGCAATAAGGCCTGAAGGTGATTCGTGTACTTGATATTTCGCTCATACAGAAGATTATCTCGGGACCAATGGTCGGGTCATTTCCCTGATATTAGCGCGAAGATCTCTCGCTGGGTGCAATTTCAATGGGGATGTCAAAGTGCAGAACATCTTCACGGGTTCCCAGTTTTGAATACAAAGCAATTGCGGGATCGTCTCCGCGATCGGCCTGTACAAAAATAACGTAAGCACCGCGGGCAGCCGCGATTTTTCTCAGGTCGTCAATAAGGGTGGTGGCGATTCCCTCGCGCCGGTGCTCCGTTGCAACGGCCAGGTCGTAAATGTAAATTTCGCTTCGCGCTTGCTCGAATTTTTGCAATTCATAGGCAATAAGGCCGTCCACGACCTGCGCTTCCTTCATAGCCACCAGCGCGACGAAATTCTCGTTCTCGAACAGCTTTTCAAAATAGTCGCCGTCAGGACGAGCTTCGTTGTATGTGGCTGACTCGTCAAATGCTTCGCCAAACATCGTCAACAAGGCACCCATCAGGTCCAGGTTCTTGATGTCGAGCCGCTGCACGATAACCGCCTGACTGGCCGCTTTCTCCGTCATCTTCAGTTCAGATTGATCGGATCAAAAAGCCAGCGGGGTGTTTGAAAATCACAACGGACCTTTTGGAGCTGCCGGCCTGAAGATCTCAACGATCGATGTGCACGCTGACACTGGCGGGCCCATTTGGGTCGAGGTCGTAATAGGTCACTGTGCCGGTATCGCCCACGAAACGCGGTCGCTCAAGCATGATTCCGCCCGGTTTCAAAGGGCGGATGGTGCCCATGTTTCCAAGGGAAAGTATGTCACCGGGTTTCAGGCGACGGCCCCTTTCAAGAATTCGGTCCCTGATGGCGCGCACGCGGTAGATCGGCTCGTAAGCATCACTGATATTGCCCTCACCCAGTACGACATCATCTTCGTTGGTCATCTTGTAGCTGAATGAGTTAAGGCGATCCAGACCTTCCTTGGTTGCAGGCACCAGGATGAGATCCCCGAGAATGCCGTTGCGGAAATCGTAGTTGGTGGCGATGCCGGAAAATTCCGAGCCACCCTCGGCGGTAGTCAATATGTCGGGCATTTCAATAAACGGATGGAACCCTTTCAGGGCAGCCAGAATTTCCAGGTCTGTTTCCGCATCATTGATTGCCTCACTGGCGACCTCAGCCGCGAAGTCGGATTCCACAAACGTGAAGTTGCAGCAATCGATGGATATGTGATGGCCGCTTTGATGTAGACCAGTTGCAAACATTACCGCGGTAACCGGGCCTGACCAGCCATCGACAGGGCCGTTGTCGTAGATGCCTGCTTCGAAGGTACCGACTTTATAGCCACCAACGGGCCCCTCCGTCAGCAGCAACTCCTGAACATAGGCATCGGCGATTTGATAGGCCTCGCTCTCGTTCAGGCTGCCTGGAGGGATAGGGGTGATCGGGGTCGAAGTGTTGTAGTTCTGTACGAACGCACTCACGAGCTCTTTGTGGGCTGAAATTAACTGTTCATCTGCAGTCAGGGTCGTGCACCCGAGACCCACCAGGGCTGAGGTCACGCCAAAAACAATTCGAGGCAATAATGGGGACATTCTGGATTTACGTTTGTTTCGCTTCTCTAAGTAGTATAGCGATAATGTGGAATGTCCCCATTTTATTTTTCAATTACGGCTGCGTTTCGGGTTGAACGTGAGGCGATCTCTGCGTCACAGTCGAATTCGTGAATGGGCGAATCATCGGCGAGCCGGTAGAACACAATCTTCGCCGAATAAGGCTCCGTCAGGTACACCGGGTCAGTCACGGTATAGTTGAGATTAAGCTCCGAGCCATCTTCATTGACCGTGTATCTTTCGACGATCTTCTTTTGGTCACTGGAAGGTATGTCAGCACCATTCCCATTGGGGTCCCAGCCGGATGCCAGTCCGGCAGACAGCTCGGGAAAACCGGTTGACTCGATAATCAGCGTATCGTCTTCGTATCTGCCAATGCGCTGGCCAAACTGCGGATCGGTAACATTTGTTCTATCTGATCCTAGCCGAACTTGCCTTGATACGCGTCCATATTCGTGGAAAATCGAAATCGTATTCCGGTAGTTGGATATGTCGTAGATATAGGGAATCATCAGCAACGACGGGAGGTTCGGCGTTACGCATTCGGACGATGAGTTGTTCTTGACGTCAAAGTTCTTCCTTGCCTCGAGCCCGGCTGCATTCAATGGCATGGGGGAGTCAGCCACTTTCTGGCCGCTGATGAACGTCATCCAGATTCCGGTTAATCGGTCTACGCCCTCGATGCCCTCGCGGGTATCCGTGACACGATTTTCCGGCGCCTTGCGAATGGAGTTAAGCATTTCAAACTGCATTCCGCTCGCCGTGTTGATTTCCGCCCCGAACAGCAGAAGTTTTTCAGGGCGACGGCTGCGCGGCCCGGTTATCGTGACCTCGTCGCCTACCTTCAAAGTATCGCGGTTGATACCGAGGCGTCGCAGAATGGGAACGGCGTGTGCCTCGACTTCCCACGTTTCAGTGGCGCCGCCCTCGGTGACCACGTCCACTTCAAAGAAGGAATGGGGGCTGCGCATCCTGACACGAGACAGCTTGCCTGAAATTTCGACGACATTGGTAGCGTCATAGTGCGTGGCAAACGAATGATGCGCCGCTGTCGGTGTGGCGACAATCATTGATGCAAGCAACAGGCACGCGGAAAGAATCGAAGTTGCTTTGCCCATCATTATTCCCCCAGGTGATCGTATGTTCAGGCGACCCTATCGAATTAGCAGAACTTTCTGATTTACCGGATACAGCCATTCTACGCCTCGGTCAGTCACAACGGCGTCATCCTCAAGCGGAATGCGAAGCTTTTTGCCGCCCCATTCAGGAATGGCCGTATAGGCAAACAGTTCGATTGAAAAGAGATTAGTCGGCTGGATAACATAGGTCATGCGTTCCGGATTGAACCAGGCAATCGACGGCCCGATACCGTGCCCCAGGTTGCCGACAGAGTGGCAGCCAATGATGATATCGATGTCGTCCGGATCATCCGTCGGCGTGTTGGCGGTTGCCATAACTTTGAAGCCGGCATCGGTGATATGTTGATTCAACAGGTCAAACGTCTCGCCCGCTGTCCGGCCGGCTTTTATATTCGCCTTGAGAATGTCACGTACTTTGCGCCCGTTGTCGAATGCCTTCTGCATGCTTTCCGGCAGGTGCGTTTCACCTTCTCGCAAGACGTAAGCGTGCCGCTTCATATCGGTGTAGAAATTCAGGTAGCCGACGCCCCAGTCGATCGCAAGAAAATCACCGCGCTGTATGACGTGATCATTGGAAAGCGCAACAAATCCGTCGGGACCCGTGATGTAAACTGACGGCATGCCGAACGAGGTGCCGAGGTTGTTTTCGAATTGTTGTTCACGCATCCACCAGGCGACGTCCGCCAACGTTGTCTTGCCCGGCGTGATGACCTCATTGGAGAAGGCGCGCTCGGCGATTTCGCGCGACATTTCTCCGGCCCAGGCGAATGCTGCTATTTCCGAGGCGACGCGACGTGAGCGAAAGTCAGACGCCAGCTTTTCAGCAGACACGAAGCGGTCTGCATAACGGGACCCGAGTTCCTCGGTCAGCTTCTGGTGAGATGTATGGCTTAATCCGTCCGCAGCGCCGATACTGCGTGCGTAGTTTAGGGCGATCGACTGTGGGTCTCGTGCCTCGACGAACGCCTTGAGTTCATCCGCATTGCCAAAAATATCATAAGCGCCGTTGTCTTCGACCAGCGCAGTTCCTACCCCGAGAATGGCGCGCTCAATGCGGCCCTCGCCTCGATCGGTAAAAACGTAGTAGCCATACGAACCGGTATAGCCCTTACCAAAGTCCTCCGTGAGCGGGTCGTCAAATCCTTCGCGATTGACTGTAATCCACATGTCGACGTCGTTTTCGCGCATTACCTCGGGCAAAACGAGATCAAACTTGTCCTGGCGAATCTGGTTCATTAACTCCCAGCGTTTCTGGGCTTCGCCTTTGGCGTTGGTCTGTACAGCAAATGCCAGGCAAAGCAATGCCATTGTGATTCCGGCAAATTTTTGGTTCATCGTTTTTCCTTGGGGTCAGAAAAGCCCGGTAATTCTCCCATTTTCCGAGACACTAATCTGCTCTGCGGCAGGCGCGCGGGGCAGCCCCGGCATTGTCATGATGGCGCCACATATAACGACGAGAAATTCGGCGCCCGTGGCAAGGCGGATTTCCCGAATAGGAACATCGTGTCCCGACGGTGCACCGAGCAACTGCGGATCAGTCGAGAAACTGTATTGAGTCTTGGCCATACAGATCGGGTAGTGACCGTAGCCATCAACTTCAATCTGTTGAAACTGATTGCGAATTTTCTTATCGGCGATGATGTCCTCGGCACCGTAGATGTTACGCGCAATTCGCCGCACTTTTTCCCACAGCGACACGTCGTCTTTATAGAGCGGTCGAAACTGGGACTTGTGATCGCTAATTAAATCAACGACGGCTTCGGCGAGTGGTACAGCACCTTTGCCACCGTGCTCCCAATGTGAAGACACGGTGCAGGTCACGTTAAACTCCGCGCAGAAATCCTTGATAACCTGGTGTTCGGCATCCGTATCCGTGACGTAATGGTTGATTGCGACGGTTACCGGCA
>JBPCYD010000290.1:0-12362 GCA_051007895.1 Woeseiaceae bacterium | reverse complement strand
GGACCAAGATGGTGGTCTCGCTCGACATCATTCCCGAGGTTGGCGGTAAACTGGATACAGCAGAAAAGTATGAGGCACACCGTGCCGAAATGGCCGAATCGGTCTGGCGTCAATTTAAGGAGAACGACTCGAAGTTCTGCCGCAGTTGCCACAGCATTGACGCGATGGATCTTGACAGCCAGGAGCGCCGAACGGCGAGACAGCACTCACGTGCGACAGAGCGGGGTGAGACCTGTACCGATTGTCATTACGGCATCGTTCACGAGCTACCGGAAAATGCCGCAGAGATCATCGATCGCTTGCAGGTGGAGTATGCGCCACCAGAAACTGACCAGTAAAATCCGGCCGCGGCTGCGCAATACGGAATCAAGCTGGCGCTTCAGCCTCGAGAAATACTTTCCAGTGCGCGGAGCACGTCCCGTCGACTAATTTGCCCAACGAGCCGTTGATCATCGACAACCGGAAAACGGCGAAACCCGGTTTCCAGGAAGCGTTCGGCGAGGTCGATGATGCTCATACTGGCATCAACGGTTTCGGTATCAACGGTCATGTACTCGGAGACCGGGCCGCCCCACTGGCCATGGTAGCCGGCCTGCAAGGCAACCTTCATGCAGTCCAGTTCCGAAAGCATGCCGACGAGATCGCCCCGATCGTTGATAACGGGCGCTCCGGCGATTTGGTGGTGTACAAGTTCGTGGATCGCATCAAGTACATCCGTCTGCGGATTGAACGTCACCAGCTTGCCTGTCATATAGTCTTTGACCGAGCCTGTTTTCGGAGTCATTTCGGGTTCTCCTGCTGATCAGTGTGGGGCCAGCCTGGGTGCTGCATCACTGGCCCTTTCCTTTACGACATTTTCCGCTTCTGCTGCACAGCGCGCAGCCGCCGCTGTTGAGGCCCCCGCAGCTGCCGCGTATCGATGGCCGACCAACCATCACGCCTATCGCCATGGCCGCAATAACGGCGAGGATGACGCCAAAGCTCAGCAACAGTGTTATGGCAGTCATACTCATTTCTCTGTCAATTCAACGAAGTTACGGGTCATTTTTTCCTTGATGCCCGACTCATCGCGCAGCAGAAAATTGGCGGCGATGCGCTCGCTTTCTGCGAACGAAAAACCCTCATCGGGCCCGAGGACCAGAAGGGCGGTCGCCAGCGCATCTGCCCTTGCGGCGTTCTCCGAAACCACTGTCACCGCAGCGCCATGGTGGGAAACCGGCCGACCTGTCCGTGGATCGATCGTATGCGAAAATCGTTTTTCACCGTGTTCGAAAAAATTACGATAGTCGCCTGAAGTCGCCATTGCCTGATCCGTAAGATGAACGATCACCTGCACTGTCCGTTCAAGTTCAGTTGGCTTCTCGATGGCGATCGCCCAATCGTCTTCGCTCGCGTTGTGCCCCCGCATGCGCAGCTCGCCACCGATCTCGACCAGGTAATTGACGAGCCCGTGTCCATCCAGTTCGTCGGCGATCTGATCGACGGCGTAACCCTTCGCAAAAGCGGAGAGGTCAACATAGACATCGGCTTGTGATTTGCGTACTCCAGGGAGGTCACAGTCGGCTTGCAGTTTTCGATAGCCAATCCGATTTACGGCAACCTCGATTGACGCGTCGGTGGGGGGCTCAAGTGTGCCCTGTTCGCGCGGGCCAAAGCCCCACAGATTTACGAGGGGTCCGACGGTGATATCGAAAGCACCATGCGTGTGATGGCTGATGGCGAGCGCAGATTCAAAGACTCTACAAAATTCGGGCGACGTGTTTATCCAGTTTGTCGACGGATTGGCGTTGAACACTGATAGCTCTGATTCAGGGAGCCATGTCGACATGCGTCCGTTAATGCGCTCGAGAATCGTGTTTACCCGGTTTGAAATCAATTCCTTGTTCACTGCATTTTCGGGCGCCACGATCTTGATTGAAAACGTCGTGCCCATCGTTTGCCCCGATAGCTCATTGACGACCGAATCCATGGACCGGTCCGCACACGCAACCAGCGTTACACTAATAAGGAGAATTACGAGTCGGGCGCGCATCGATCAGATTCCGAAATCGTCCAGAAGTATGTCTTCACTGATTACGCCGAGATCTTCCAGCATCTTGATTACAGCCGTATTCATCATTGGCGGACCGCACAAATAGAATTCGCATTCTTCGGGTGCCCGGTGTTTTGCCAGGTATTCGTTCAACAATACCTTATGGATGAAACCCGTGTAGCCGGTCCAGTTATCATCCGCATGCGGTTCCGATAGCGCAATATGCCACTCGAAATTCGGATGCTCGGCTGCCAGCTCGTCGAATTCCTTGACGTAAAACGTTTCTCGCTTGTTACGTGCGCCATACCAGAACGACATTTTCCTTTTGGAATGACGCCGTTTGAGCTGGTCGAAGATATGCGAGCGCATTGGCGCCATTCCTGCACCGCCACCGATGAATACCATCTCCTTGTCGGTCTCTTTCGCGAAAAACTCACCGAATGGGCCGGAGACCAGAATTTCGTCTCCAGGTTTCAGGCCGAAGACATAGGAGGACATAATGCCAGGTGGAACTTTCTCGTCCGAACCCGGTGGCGGCGTTGCGATGCGAACGTTCAGCTTGATGATGTTTCTTTCCAGTGGATAATTCGCCATCGAGTAGGCGCGTGTCGTCGGCTTGTTGACCGTTGATTCGTAGCGCCAGAGCTTGTAACGATCCCATTCGTCGCGAAATTGTTCATCGATGTCGAAGTCCGAAAACCTCAATTGGTGAGGCGGGCATTCCAGTTGTATGTAGCCACCGGCACGAAAATCGAGCGCTTCGCCATCGGGAAGATCCAGCACCAGTTCTTTGATAAACGTCGCGACGTTTCGATTCGACACTACCCGGCAACTGAACTTGCGTACACCGAAGACTTCGTCTGGTACTTCTATGCGCATGTCCTGTTTTACAGCAACCTGGCATGAGAGTCGGTAGCGGTCCGCGACCTCTTTCTTGTTCAGAAGCGCTGTTTCTGTCGGGAGCGCGGATCCGCCACCGCTCAATAGACGCACCCGGCATTGACCGCAGGTTCCGCCGCCGCCGCAGGCGGATGCGACGAAAAGATCAGCTTCCGCAAGTCCGGTCATTAGCTTGATCCCGACCGGCATTTTCAATTCGCGTTCACCATTGACTAAGACTGTCAGCGCCCCACTGGCGACCAGCTTCGAACGAGCGAGCAATATGATCAGCACCAGGAGCAGGATAATCGCCGTGAACAGGCCAACCCCCAACGCGACTTCCAGCCAGATTGATGGCGCTGTGTTCAAAGCTGAATCCCGGAAAATCCCATGAACCCGAGAGACATCAGGCCGACGATGATGAAAGTAATACCGAGTCCCTGCAGTCCGTCCGGAACATCCGAGTATTTGAGTTTTTCCCGAATACCGGCGAGCCCGACCAGGGCAATCGCCCAGCCGAAACCGCTGCCCAGGCCAAAGACCAGGCTTTCGCCAAAGTCGTATTGCCTTTCCACCATAAAAAGGGTGCCGCCCAGAATGGCGCAGTTAACTGTGATCAGTGGCAGGAAAATTCCGAGTGCGTTGTACAGTTTCGGAAAATAACGATCCAGCGTCATTTCCAGTATCTGTACCAGTGCCGCAATGACGCCGATATAGCAGACAAGACCAAGAAAACTAAGGTCAATCTCACTAAGACCGGCCCATGCGAGCGCACCGTCCTGTAACAGGAAGTTGAAGATCAGGTAATTGACGGGAACGGTAATGACCTGCACGACGATGACCGCAAAGCCTAAGCCAATCGCTGTGTCGACTCTCTTGGAGATCGCAAGAAATGTGCACATCCCCAGGAAGAAGGAGAGTGCGAGGTTTTCCACGAATGCCGCCTGGATGAAGAGGTTGATATAGGACTCCATCTACAGTACCTCGGTGCGATGTACTTCATGAATCTGGTATTCGGGTTTTTCGACCTGTTTTGGTTTCCAGGTACGGACCGCCCAGATAAGCAGGCCGATGATGAAAAACGCGCTGGGCGGCAGCAACATTAGTCCATTTGCTTCGTACCAGCCGCCGTCCGACACGAGCGGCAGTACCGGGTATCCAAACAAGGTGCCGGCGCCGAAGAGTTCCCGGAACGACGCGACGACGATCAGGATCAGGCTGTAGCCCAGGCCATTTCCGAAACCGTCCAGCATGCTCATCGGTACATTGTTTTTCATCGCAAACGCCTCGGCACGTCCCAGCACGATGCAATTGGTAATGATCAGCCCGACGAAAACAGACAGTTGCTTGCTGGTCTCGAAAGCATAAGCGCGGAGAATCTGATCGACGAGAATGACGAATGACGCGATGATCGTCATCTGGACGATAATTCGGATGTTGTTCGGAATGTGGCGGCGGATGCTGCTGATCGTGCCGTTCGCGAGTGTAGCCACGCTGATGAGCGCGATGCACATTAACAGGGAGGGAAGTAGCGATGTCGTTACCGCCAGGGCAGAACAAATACCGAGCACCTGTAACGTCACTGGATTGTTGTCAACGAGCGGGTCGATGAGAACTTTTCTACTGCCGTTAATCATTATCTGCAGCCTCCGCACGGATGCGTTCGAGAAAGGGCCCGAATCCGTGCGGGCCAGTCCAATAGCGGACGAGATTCGTCACTCCACGTCCCGTAAGGGTCGCGCCGGAAATGCCATCGACCTGGTGGATGGCTTCGTTGGAGTCCTGGTCGACGGACCCGCGGACAACTTCAATACGTGATTCGCCGCCTGATCCGAACACCTGCTTGCCGATCCACCTGGTTCGCCAGTCGGCTTTGTCGATCTGGTCGCCAAGCCCGGGCGTTTCAGCGTGTTCGTAGAAACGCAGTCCGCGGACGGTCGACCCGTCGGGGCCAAGCGACAGGAATCCGCGCATCGTCGACCAGAGGCCTGGCCCGTAAACTGGCAGAATAATCTGGCTCAACTCACTTTCATGGCGCACCAGGTAAACGGGCGACAGGCGGGCCCGCCGACGGATATTCGCGGTGTCGCGTTCGGCGGGTATCTCGATGCCAAGGTCGGCATCTTTCGCTGCTTCAAGCGCGTCAAAGTCCTCCGCGCTGACTGCATCGCTGTATTGCCCCGTCGCCAGTTCGATCATCTTTGTTTCGATACCGGCGAAGAGTGCATCGATGTCGCCGTCCGCTTCATAAAGCCCGGCAACGTCGAGGATGATCTGTTGTCGATAAAGATCTTCGTTGCGCTGCTGCATGGGCTTTAACAGGATCGCCGTGCTGGCCACAAGGACCGAACACACCAGGCTCAGGCTGATCGCGACCAGTAGCGTATTGGCGACGCTGTCCCTTGAGTGAAACGGATTCGAGCTAGCTTCAGGCATTGCGCCGGATCCTCCGCCGGATATTGGCGCGCACGACGAAGTAATCGATGACCGGCGCAAAGATATTTCCGAACAGAATTGCCAGCATGATGCCCTCGGGAAACGCCGGGTTTATGACCCTGATGGCGAAGGTGAGAAATCCGATCAAAAGTCCGTAAATCCACTTGCCGGTTTCCGTTGCTGTCGCAGTCACAGGGTCCGTCGCCATGAAGACTGCACCAAAGGCGAAACCGCCAACAACGATGTGCCAGTGCCACGGCATGCTGACCATCGGGTTACTACTGTCGACAAAACCCATGAGCAACGAAGGGATAATCAGACCGGCGAATACGGCCACGATAATTCGCCACGAGGCGACGCCGGTATAGACGAGCATCACTGCACCGACCAGGCATGCGAGTGCAGATGTTTCGCCAATCGATCCATGCATCTGACCGAGAAACGCCTGTGTCCATGACAGCCCGCTGTCGACCACTCCATCGATGCCATCTGTAGCACCGACCGCCAGCGCTGTTGCGCCGCTGAAGCCGTCAACCGGGGTCCAGACCGCATCGCCGGAGATTTGCGCCGGATAAGCAAAGTACAGGAATGCGCGACCGACCAGCGCCGGGTTCAGGAAGTTCTTGCCGGTACCGCCAAAAACTTCCTTGCCAATGACCACGCCGAAACTGATCCCAATCGCGACCTGCCAAAGGGGAATGGTCGCCGGGAGGATCAGCGCATAAAGCAGAGATGTGACAAAAAAGCCTTCATTGATTTCATGGTTCCTGATGCCGGAAAACAGGATTTCCCAGAATCCGCCGGCGACCATGGTTACAGCATAGATCGGCAGAAAGTAGAGCAGTCCGTGCATGAAGTTGTCGTAGAAACTACCGGCATCATTTCCGGCAGCAAATAACGAAAGAACGGTGCCTCGCCAACCGACGACCGAATCAATGCCGAGGCCAGCCATGGCGGTGTGTGCCTGGAAGCCCGTATTCCAGAGACCAACGACGACGCAGGGCGCCGCCGAGAAAACGACGACAATCATCACTCTTTTCAGGTCGACGGCATCGCGAACGTGTGGTGCACCGCGCGTCAGGTCAGGCGGCGAGAAAAAGAGTGTGTCGACCATTTCAAACAGCGCGTGAAAACGTTCAAGCTTCCCGCCGGGCAGGAAGAGTGGCTGCATGTTGTCGAGCATTCCTCGAAGGCGCTTCATTAGCCGTTCGCCTCGATTTCAGCCAGGTTGTTGCGCAGAAACGGTCCGTATTCGTATTTGCCATTGCAGACGAATGAGCACAGTGCCAGGTCTTCCTCATCCAGTTCGAGACAGCCAAGATCGCGTGCGCTGTCGGTGTCCTCGACGAGCAGCGCCTTGAGCAATGGTGTCGCAAGGATGTCGAGCGGCATGACCTTCTCGAAACTGCCGATCGAAACCATCGCCCGGGGGCTGCCATTTTGCGACGTTGTGAGGGGGAAGTCGCCGCGATGAAGGAGGTGCGCGGCATAGGCGTGGATAGACGAAAACTTCGCGAGGCCGGGACGCGCCCAGGCCAGGAACTCGCGTTCGCTGCCTTCCTGCAACGCCCCAACCTGGGTGTGATATCGGCCAAGCCACGCAACCGGGCCCGTGGCACGACGGCCGGACAATACCGAGCCCGAAACAAGCCGCATTTTTTCCTGCTCCAATTCATCGCGGACAAGATCATGAATACTTGCACCGAGTCGCGTTCGCAGAAGCCGGGGGTTCCTGGCGAGGGGGCCGGACAGCGCGACAATGCGCTCCACATTCAAAAGCCCGGTCGTAAACAGCCGGCCGATCGCGAGTACATCCTGGTAACCAATGTGCCAGGCGATCCTCGACTCGGTGACAGGGCTTAAGAGGTGGATATGCGTACCAACGAGACCTGCCGGGTGTGGGCCAGAGAACGTCGCGTGCCGAACCTGATTGGTCTCGGTGACCGGAATATCTGTTCCGCTCCCAGTGCATACAAACAACGGGCCCTCGGTTAATGCACACAGCACTTTGAGGCCAGCGGCAAACGATTGCGGATCTTCTGCAATGACGATTGACGGGTCGACCGCGTGCGGATTCGTGTCCACTGCCGTAACGAAGATTGCGCGTGGTTCTGAATCCGGTGCCGGGACCCGGCTGAAAGGTCGCGTTCGCAGCGCCGTCCAAAGTCCGGATGCGAGGAGGTTTTTCCGAGCGTCCTCCCGGGTAATAGATGCGAGTTGCGCAGCTTCATACTGATCGAAACGAACAGCGTCGTCGCCGTCGAGCCTGATAACGACAGATTGCAACGAGCGTCGCTGGCCGCGGTTGATCGCCTCCACGATGCCCGAGCCCGGCGACGTGTATTTGACGGCCGGGTTTTGTCGGTCTGTGAAGAGTGCCTGACCGGTACGAACTTGTTCGCCGGTATCAACTTCCATAACCGGGCGCAACCCGATCGTATCGGGGCCGAGCACGGCCACGGTGTCCATGGGCGCCGGCTCAGCGATGCGCTGCTCCGGTCTGCCGGCCAATGGTATATCGAGTCCCTTTTTTATTCGAAAGTGCTGCACTCAGCCTGATCCAGTAAGCAGAAATAATGCACACGCGGCCAGCCAAACGGAGCCGGCTGTATGAATTGCGAGCGTTGACTCGATAGCGGCAGTCATGGCTTCCCGATTTGTGCTGTTTCTTCTGATTGCCGTGAATCCTTTGAATGCCAGGATCAGGAGACCGGCCGGAACCAGTGGCGCAAGAATTGGCAACCGTCCTTCAGTCGACATGACCATCACAGCGGCAACTGCCGCCAATTGAATTGCCAGGTACAGCCACGCAGTGCCGCCGGAGCCGAGCAGTACCGCCAAAGTACGCTTCCCGGTCGCGCTGTCGGCGTTGACGTCCGGGACTTCGTTGATCAGTAGTATCGCCGCGACCCATGCGCTGATTGGCACCGAGAACAGAATCGCTGCGCCGTCAATGAGGTCACTTTGCAGCCAGGCGGCGCCAACGACCGGTATGACGCCTAAACCAACCCCGACAGAGACCTCACCGAGTCCGATTGAGGAGAGGCGTACCGGTCCCACAGAATATATGACTGTGAGTGCGACGCCCGCGAAACCAAACGCAAGGATCATGGGTCCCTTCAGCAGCAGGAGCAACAGGCCGGCGATTGCGGCAATTGCGAGTAAGCTGATGCCCCATTTAGCCATGCTCGTCGAATTCATAATGCCGGTCTGAATGAATCGGGAGCCACCCGTGTACGGATAGATACGATCCGTGTTCTGCCGGTCGGTACCGCCCGATTCGTCGCCAACATCATTGATTACATTGGCACTCGCGTGTACGCAAACCGTTGCCAGCAAGGCCAGCGCAAACAGGATGAAACTGAATTCCCCTGCGACTGCGACACCCCACGCTGTGCCGGCTACTACGGGTAGTATGGATGCCGGGAAGAATTTGGGGCGCGTAGCATGAAATAGTCGCTTCGCTACCTGGGCCGCGGACTCACCGGCAAAGTCAGCGGGGCTCGGATCGACCGGACGCGTAGAATCCGCACACATAGTTGCTCCTTATGCCGCGGCGTAACCGCGGGCATTATTCCGTCCAAATGGTGATTTATACCGAATTCACGAGCAGCTGTAACGAGCCCGTTGGTACGGAGTCAAAATTCCAGTTTTCAGCTATCGCGTCGGTTCGCCCTTCGGTAGCCGATTCTCAGTATGACCAGTCCGGTCGCGACCAGTAAGGCCGTCAGGGCAAAATGATGCGCGCCAAAAAACTGGTGTATCAACTGTTCGACCCAATCATGCTCGCCATCGAGCGTGTGCGCATTAGCGACACCGACGATTCCTAAGGAAACGATCAAAGTTGAGAAAAGGCGCATCTTGTTGCCTCCCGCAGTACGATCACTCGTTTCAATGACTTCGATTGTCAAAATAATCAACCACGGTTGCATACGGAATAGGCGATATTACCTAGTGTCCGGACGGGCTGACGCCGGTGAACGATCAGGATTAGCCGGGATTCCGGAAGCGCTTACCACGTGCGCGAGTTCTACCCGTTGCAGAATCATTTCATCACCGCTAACTACGTGTGTTCGAAAGTCTCCGCAACTACCGCAAAGTAGTCGATTCGGGAGCACTTTGGACTCAGCTCCACAGATACTGCATTTCACCACGATGTCCGCTTGCTCGATCACGAGCCTGGCAGGTTCGGCGATCGTGCCGGCCGCAGCCAGCGGGTAGGCGCGCTGCAGCAATTCCGATTCCACGCCGGAAAGCGGTCCGATCCTGACCGTAATGCTTGAAACGCCGGAAGCCTGGTTTTCCGATGCGATTCGATCGACTTCATCAAGCATTGCGTAGCAAATGGAGAGTTCGTGCATCAGCGCGAACCCAACCCGGACAGCAGACTGCGGCGGCTAAACGTGCTGCCACTTTGTTTCTGCCGCATTTCCTCGCGGGGTTGTTGCAACAATTGCAGGAGCGCCTCCCCGGCGACGGCGACAGCGGTCTCGTGATCGGCGAAGTCATTGACGGAATGGAACAGCACGGCGCTCAGGAAGGTGCCCAGAAATTCGTCCTGGCACACGGTGAACTCGCACGGTGCTGACGGCAATTCCACAGAGCAGATTGCGCCTGCGAATTCGTCCTTCCAGGTCTCGTCACCCGGCAACAGAATGAGATTCATGAACCAAGGCGTAATGAGCACACCCAACTGGTGTTCATTCAGAGTGATTGGCCCAATCACTTCAACCTCGAGTTCCGGATTGCAGATTGGCAGGTCGCGCATGCTCTCTACATAGACGGTTTGATAGCGGGCAACGATTTCCTGTGAGCTAATCACAGTGCTGGTCATCCATCGGCAGAAAGCCATTTTGTTCCGCGTCGCACTCCGGACAGCGCCAGCGTGACGGCAATTCGAGGAAGGGTGTTCCCGGCTCGATCTGCTCCACCGGGTCTCCCTGGGCGGGGTCGTATACGTACCAGCAAATTCGGCACTCGAGTTTCGTGTCCTCTTTGACGGCGGACATGCCGGCGGCGAGTCCCTGGAAATTCATGCGACATCCGACCAATAGGGCGCCAGTATTTCGTCAAGGCGCAGCGCGGAATCATGCAGGTCTTCCGGGGCAGCACAGGCGACGTGTGGTACATCGACGACTTCCAGCGTGTTCAGAATCAATACACTCATCGAATTGTAATAACGGACCCACCAGACATTTGGAACCAGCGTCGACGAAACCTGGCATTTGCCGTATGCACGAGACAGGATTTCAACCGCGCCGTGCCCAAGCTGCTCGTCAAGGTACACGATGTCGGCGTCTTCCAGCGGCAGCAGGCTCAGGTTGATGATATTCGGTTTCTGGTCGACCCGGTATTGCTGACAGTAGCCATCGAGTTCGACCAGCAATGAGCGTGCATTGGCGACATCCGCTGGCGCGTTTTCGGCCGAAATATTGACTTTTTTGCTCTGCCCGTCAATTGCGCGCACGTAGTGGGGAATGTCTGCTACCTCGAGCAGGTCGTGGATCACGCGATCGTCCTGATCAAGATAGAGCGTTCTCCAGACGCCGGCGAGAATCGACTCCTGGGTTCTTGCCCGGACCGGTCCGCTGTGTGTGATGCTGACTTCACCTTCACCGAGAATTTGATTGACGATTTCGCGGCTGTCCGAATCGAGCGCACTCAGATTTGCAATCAACGGATCCGGCGAACGGCCATACCTGGCAAGTGCGCCCTGCAGCCACAGCATGGCTTGTTTGGCGCCATCGAGGTCAGCCACGGTCGTAGTCTCTGCCAGCCGTGGCGGCTGATAAGTCGACATATCCTTGGGCATGTCGATATAGGAAATTGATTTACCGTCCTCCGCTTCGGGTTGTGTGCCCGGCCCGATTGTGCTGACAGGTATGCCTCTAAAATCCATATCCCTTGATCTCCATCGATATCGTATTGGTCCGCATTGCTTCTCGCAGACGCACAGCTTCAGGCCGCAACCACCGGGATTCTGAAGCCCGGGGGTCGCTTCGGTGGCGCGACGAACAGGTTACTTATCCTGCCCAGGTAATCGGCCCAGTCCTGGACACGCATGATTGTGCCGACGTAGTCTCCGTCGCGCACAAATACAAGCGCGGGGTATTCTGTGAAGCCGTACTGGCGTTTCAGTTGTTTGCCGTCGCCAAAGGTATCCGTGACGACCCCCGGTCGTAATTGCCCTGCAAACGCCTCGACCAGTTCAGGCAGGACGACGGCCACGTCAGTGGCGTCGCGAACCGTTTCCGGGTTTCCCGGAAAGAATATGACGTTCATGCCGGCCCTTGCGGTGAAGGCATCATGATTTGCAAGGTTAATCTCAGGGTAACCCAGCTCCGTCAGCAACCGCTCTATCAGTGGATGTGTCATCGCTATTGTCCTTGAAGTCTTGTACACATGTCGGGACGACCGTTTTCGTAGTCGCCAATATCGAGGGCGCCGGGACCGATGCGATCATCACCATCCAGTGGTTCCGGTCGAGGACGAGAATCGACGCCCCAGCCGGACAGCACCTCGCGGGCAATATCGATCGCGGGCTCGATCTGCTCGCGTACGCTGGCAGTCAGGCTGCCGCCATAATCGTCCAGTAGCGCCGGCTGGACGCCGATGAGTACCAGGTCCTCCGGAAACTCGCCCGATAACTGCGCTGATGACAATACTTCCTGGAAGCCCGCCTGATGCATGCTGACTTTCTTTGCGCCCATGTAGCGCGGAACATCATTGCCACGAATCACTTTTAGCGTTGCCGGCTGCAAACCGAAATCGATCGCGTCGAGGATTAGCAGGTGCTTCGTGCTCCTGACCCACGGCAGCAGGAAAATGCCCTGTGTACCGCCATCCATCAGGCGTGTGTCGTCCGGAAAAAGAAATCGGGAATTCAAATTCTCGACGGCGCGTACGCCAAAACCTTCATCAGCCCAGAGAATATTGCCGATGCCCAGGACCAGCGTGTCCCAAGTGTTGGCAACATCCGGCAGATTGACTGGTTGCGACATGCCGGCCGATCAGT
>JBPCYD010000289.1:0-7439 GCA_051007895.1 Woeseiaceae bacterium | reverse complement strand
GTTCGCGTGCATTGAACGGGCGGAACTCGAGATAGCCTTCCAGCAGGTTTGCCAGTTGTGGCGTTTGTTCAGCCCGGTCCCCGGACAGGAACATCCACAGGTCCTGGATCGCAGGTCCGGTCCGCGCGTCGTCGAGATCAACGATATGTAGTTGCTCACCGTTTACAAGCACATTGCCGGGATGGAAATCACCGTGTAGCCGGATTTCGCGGCATTCTCCCGCGCGATCGTAACAATCGTGAATACCGTCGAACAGATGTTCAGTGATGCCCGTGTATACGTCGCACATTTCAGCGGGAATGAACTGATGGTCCAGCAAGAAATCACAGGACTCGTAACCGTAGCTCTCGATATCGAGTCTCGGTCGATGGCGAAAGCGGCTGGATTCCCCGGCAAGGTGGATGCGGGCGATGAGTCTGCCCAGCTGGCGCATAAGATCCTGGTTGTCCAGGTCCGGTGATCTTCCGCCTCGGCAGGGCGATACAGAGATTCTGAAATTGTCGAGGTGGTGCAGCGTATTTCCGTTGACTGAAATCGGGGGCACAACCGGAATGTCGGTATCCGCCAGCTCCTGTGCAAAGTCGTGTTCCTCCTGGATTGCGAGGTCTGTCCAGCGTCCCGGGCGATAAAACTTGGCAACGATCGGCTGGCCGTCTTCGATGCCAACCTGGTAGACCCGATTCTCGTAGCTATTCAACGTCAGAAAACGGCCATCGCACCGGAACCCAAGATCTTCGAGTGCCCCAAGAATGTCATGCGGCTGCAGGCCCATGTAGGCGAGCGTTGATTCGTCGGTATCAGCCACAACGATCCCTGGTCGGGTGAAGAAAATGAATGTGGTGCAGGATTCGGTACCTTAAGCGCATGATCAATGTTAGATAAAAATAGTTATACATTAATAAGTTATGATCATTAATTAAATTGAATTCTAGAAATTATGATCGCCAGATTCAAATGACATCGGCTGGCATCCGTCTGTATAGCTCGGGCACGAGTCCGAGCTTGCCCGGCAGCTGAATTCTGTCAATTGTCTAACTCAAAGCTCAGGCCGGCATTTGCATTGAGTCGTTCATAAAGTGACTGTCCCATCGCAGTAACCGGTGTCCAGCAGCCACCGCCGACGACTGTTTCGTCGAGTGCAAGGCAAATCGCGCTCTCTGCCAACATCTTGCTCGTTGAGCCATAACCCGGGTCACGGTCGCCCTTTACCCTGGCGCGAATTATCGAGCCATTCGCCAGTTCGCCGATCAGCAATAGATTGAAGTAACCGTTCTCACGCTCGTTTTTTGACGGACCTTCGCCGGGATCAGGTAATAGCTTCTCTACAACCCACCGGCGCGTGAAACCAATTGCGCTGGCCACCACGAACAGGCGCAGCGCGATAGCCATCACGGTTGCGCGAAGCCGGCCAGGCAGTCCTTTACCTGTAATCGTCGCTTCGTGATATCGGAAATCCTTTCCATAGGCAAAACCCGACAGGGCGTTGGAGCGCCGCACGACGCGCGTGTTTACACCCGCCATCACGAATGGCGCGGTCCACAGTTCGGTGGGTGTGTTGAGCACCGCTCCACTCTGATCCCTGGGATCTGCCCCACGATGCACACCAGCCGGGTTCAATGCATAGGGATCCACTAGTACGCGCGCCACATTCCTGTCGCGCCGAGCTTCATCGATTGCGTTGAGCATGCTTGCAAACGTCCCGCCACTGGCACCGCCCTTCATCGCCCGGACCAGGAGGGTTATGCGTTCGCACAGCTGGTTGTGCTGGCGCTGTGCCTGCTGCTGCAAGAACCAGGTGCCGAAATCGGACGGAATCGAGTCGAATCCGCAGCTCATCACGATTTTCGCGCCGCTTTCCTCCGCGGCCGACTGGTGTTGATCGATCATCTTGCGCATCCACTGAACCTCACCACAAAGGTCGCAGTAGTGCGTGCCGTTACGAACACAGGCGGCGACGAGTTCACTGCCGTATTTGGCGTATGGCCCTACCGTCGTCAGCACGACGCGGGTTGCCTGCGTCATTTGCTCGAGTGACGCCGGGTCATGGCTATCGGCCAACATGGTTGGCGGGCGTTCGCCACTTTCAATCAATTCGTACAGCAATGAGTCCATTTTTGACTGGCTGCGGCCGGCCACCGCCCAGCGCAAGCGCTCGCCGGGCGGATATCGCTGCAAAAGGTATTCGACGACGAGGCGACCGGTAAACCCGGTGGCTCCCCAGACAATGACATCGAACCGGGTGTTTTCTTGGGCCGGGTTATTTTCCATTCGCGCAGGTTAGAGAGCAGACCACGCCATTACAACCGTCGGGGCTGGTGCGACAGGCAATTACTGGCGATAATCGCCGCCAAGCGGGTCGAACTGGACCTTCCGCTCAGGTATCTGTGATGCCTGACACCGACAAAGTGCTGTTTGGGCGATAGCCTGCCGGAAAATCACCAGGGAATTAATTTCATGTCAATACTTAGTGTGCGTCGGACGATGGTCGCAGCGGCCTCTATATTGGTCTTACTCGTGGCTTGTGGCGATTCAGACGAGGCGGGATCCTCAGGATCGGTTTCAGGAGACAGTATCCTGACTTTCATTCCGGCTGACACCCCGTACGTATTTGCGACTACCGGTGATGCACCTGACGACGTGATCGACAAGCTGACCCCCCAGTTGGACGCGACACTGTCTGCTTATCACCAGATCATTCGCGCTGTGGCCGAGAATGCATACGCTAAAGCGCGTGAAAATGACGAGAACGTCGACAAGTTTGAACAGGCTTTGCCATTCATAGACGAGCTCGAAAGCCTGATGTCGACCGAGGGCTTTGCAGATGCCGGCATTGACCGCGATTCGCAGTACGCGTTCTATGGAGCCGGACTGCTTCCCGTGATGCGTATATCCCTGTCCGATAGTCAGCTGATGGAAGCGGCTATCAAACGCCTCGAAGAAAAAGCTGAACAGGAGATGCTGACGTCGACCATTGACGGTAACTCCTATCGATACGCCGGAGATGATGAAGGCAGAGTCGTCGTGGCGATCATTGAGGACAACCTGGTTGTGACTTTGGTTCCATCGTCGTTGCCCGAAGATCAATTGAAACAGGTTCTCGGGTTGACGCTACCGACCAATAGCATGGCCGCATCTGGAATGCTTACAGATATTCGTAATGAGTATGGGTACGACGACTACATGGTTGGCTCGATTGATTTTGAGCGCATAGTGGCGACCTTTATTGATCCGCAGACCGGTGTTAATGCCGAGCTCCTCAAATTGATGGAATACGACGAGACGACGCTTGACGAAGTTTGCGTGGCCGAGATTCGGACGATGAGTGGCGTCATGCCGCGAGCGGTCATGGGCTACTCGGAACTCAGCGTTGATCGAATCACCAGCCATGCCGTAATGGAGCTCCGGGACGACATCGCAACAGCAGTGTCAGCATTAACGGCCCCGGTAGCCGGACTTGGAGAATCGCACGGTGGTCTGTTCTCGTTTGGCATGAGTATGGACCTGCTTGCCTTACGCGAATTCTATTCGGACAGACTCGATGCCTTGGAAGCAAACCCGTTGGCCTGCGAGTTTTTTGCAGATCTGCAGGCAGGCGTTGAGTCGGGTCGCGAAGTACTGAATCAGCCTATTCCTCCCATTGTCTATGGGTTCAAAGGCTTCCTGGCGGCAGTCGACAGCATTGAAGGCATGAATCTGAGTGCTCAACAACCGCCAACCTCTGTTGACATGAAGTTATTGGTTGCAATCGAAAACGCAGAGGGGCTGCTTGCCATGGGCGCAATGTTCAGTCCTGAGCTGGCATCCCTCAATCTCGCATCAGATGGCGAGCCGGTCAGGGTTAATCTGCCGATGGCCGACGCGCTGGCACAGATTATCTACATGGCAATGACGGACGAAGCGCTCGCAATTTCTGTGGGAGAGGGAATGCAGGACGGTCTGGGTGATTTGCTTGAGGCCGATGTCGCCGATCAACCCCCATTCCTCTATGCCGAAATGGACGCTGCTGCCTACTACGAGTTCGTTGGCAATTCGATGGCGGCGGATATTGGTTCACTCGGCGAGATGCCCGAAGTACGCGAAGCCGTTGAGGCGATGAACGCCGCGTCCCAGTTGTTGATGGATCGCGTCAGCATTGGGATTAACTTCACCGGCAACGGGATTGAAGTAGATTCCGATATGACGCTGAAGGACTAATCTGGATCGTTTTCAGGCCAGGCGAAGGGCGTATTATTCGTGGACGACTTAAAGACTGACGTATTGATCGTCGGCGGTGGGCTGGTCGGTCTGGCAACGGCCATGCAGCTGCAGCAAATGCAGCCGCGCACCAAAGTCACTCTGATCGAGAAAGACGGCAAAGTGGCGGCGCAGCAGTCTGGTCACAATTCCGGGGTATTGCACGCTGGTATCTACTACGAACCGGGCTCGCTGAAAGCGAAATTTTGCGTCGAGGGCAATCGAGCGTTGGCAGAGTTTTGCGAACGCTTTGACATTCCCGTAATCCGTTGCGGGAAAGTTATCGTCGCCAATACCGAGCAGGAGATTGCTCGTCTGGAAACGTTAACCAAGCGTGGCACTGAAAACGGCGTACCCGACTTGCGGATTCTGTCCAACGAAGAGCTCGCCGAGATCGAGCCGCATGTGCGGGGAAGCAAGGCGTTGTATGCGCCGCATTCTGCGCTGGTTGACTACAAGAAAGTCGCAGAAAAATACGCCGCAGTGTTTCAGAATTCAGGCGGGGTCATGTGTCTGAATACAAAGTTCGACTCTGTAACGACAGCGGAAGGTCGCCATCGCGTGGTGACGGACGCGGGTGAAATCGATACGAAGTTAATTATTAATTGTGCTGGCCTGCACTGTGACGTCATTGCCAGAAAAATGGGTATTGATCCCAAGTTGAGAATAATCCCGTTTCGCGGAGAGTATTATCAGCTGATCGAATCCAGGCGAAGCCTGGTCAATGGCCTGATCTACCCCGTACCTGACCCTTCTTTGCCATTCCTGGATGTGCATCTGACGCCGACCGTCGATGGAGCCGTCGATGCCGGACCCAATGCGGTTCTTGCAACAAAACGTGAAGGCTACCGGCGAAGTGATTTTTCATGGGCAGACTTTGGCTCGACGATTTCGTACCCTGGGTTCTGGTTCCTGGCCGCCAAGAATCTTGGTGCGGGCATCTCCGAGATAAATCGCTCGCTACGCATCAGCGTATTTGCTCGAAGTCTGCAACGCCTGGTGCCTGAAATCCAAAAAGAAGATTTGGTGCCCGGACATGCGGGCGTGCGTGCGCAGGCCGTTGACGGCCGCGGCAATCTCGTCGATGATTTTCGCATCGAGGAAACGCCCGGTGCGATTCATGTACTGAATGCGCCGTCCCCTGCAGCGACTTCCTCTTTGATGATAGGCAAACACGTTGCAAACAAGGCAGATCTACGTATTAATGCTGATTAGTTTTTGCTGCTAATCCATCAGCATCTCCCATTCCGGTTAATCGCAACACTCGGTGTGTTCAATGAAAAAAATGTTGTTCTCGTTCCTGGCCCTAATGTTTCTTTGCACCAGCGCATATGCCGACGGCGAAGGCGCCGATTCTGTTATTGCTATCAAAGCAAGCGATATTCGTGGCGGGACGGTGTCTCTCACGGACTGGCAACATGTTTCAACAGGTCAACCTGATGCTGCCGTACTTGATGTTGTTAAACAGGCCGGATTCACGACTGTAGTCGATTTGCGCGGCGAGAATGAAAATCGGGGTATGGACGAGGCATCAGAGGTAGAAGCGCGCGGCATGCGCTATTACACATTGCCGATTGGGAATGGCGTTGTGGAAGATGTGAGTTATGACAACGCGCGGCAACTTGATCGAATTCTTGCAGCTGCCCAAGGCCCAGTTCTCGTTCACTGCGCCAGTGGTAACCGGGTCGGGGCGCTATTTGCACTCCGCGCGAAACTGGCGGGCTCCACTGGCGATGAAGCCCTGGCATTGGGCAAAGCCGCAGGTCTGACTCGACTGGAGCCCGTCGTTATTCAACGGCTACAGGAATAGCAATTACTCGGTAGCGAACGCGTATATGCCGGGGCGCCGGAATTCGGCCGGTAAAGACCGCTATCGGGCGACAGGACATTCTTCAGCCACTGCCTGCCCCGAAGTTTCAAATTCCAGGAACGTCAAAGTAGCGTACGTCGCAATGCCGGGAACGCCCAGCGTCGTGTCGACGTCTGCGGTGGCTTGTTCGACGATTACCGTGTAGTGCAATCCTGACATCAGCACGTCAGCAGGAATGACGTAGGTGGAATCTTCGTAGGTCAAAAACGGGCCACCCTGATAGGGCCGGCCACTATGCGCTATGTTGTTACCGAAGCAGTCAAATGCCAGCACGAATACCAGGTCAGCAAGTTCACTATCGGGCACTTTTGTGTTGCCCGGCATCGACTCCCAGGAGAGCTCAAGGTCGGCGCTGGCGTCGATCGTAGCATCGTCAACTTCCGATCCGTTTTGAAGTGCAGAGACCCTTGCTGGTGCTGGCATTCCGTTTATGTAGTCGCGCTTCCTCAGATTGAGAACCTGCGAATCCATTTGGCCACTTTCTGTCTGGTAGGAGAAGACGTACGCACCATCCGGATGTACCTGGTGCAACTCGTCCGGATTCGAAACTCGCGCACCGTGCGCCATGAACGCATTGCCCTCAGGATTGAATTCAATGCTTTTCGTTTCGTCATTTGCGTCCGCCAGCGTGCCGGCGACAATTTTGCGGCCAGCTTTCGGCATGATCTCAGCGACGAAATGGTGATTACGCAGCACCAGGTCTCCAGCGGGTTCCTGGTCGTAAAGGGCCATCTTGCCCAGGACAACAAACAGTACATCATCGGCAACCGGACTATTCGTATTGGTGGCTTGCTGCGGCGGGGTGTCGGCAACCGGGTCAATCCGCTGCTTCTCCGCGTCGTTGCTACAGGCACTGAGAAATACTGGAACGATTGCGCAAAGCAATAGCAGATCATTTGATTTCGGCATTGAGTTTGATCGACTCGTAACTTGAAAAGACCGATTGTCCTTAAAGGAAATCAGCATGTGGCGATAAGGCAATCCGGTCGGTAAAGGGAATGATCGCGGACTGACGATCATCTACTGCTTTACGCCTCAACCCGGATTTAGGGTATTACGGGACTCGATGGTCACACATGCGAGGATACGAAACCGCCGACCGACTTAAGATACCGCAGTGTCGCGAAAGATACGCCAGCGACGCACCGAACCTTCCACCCATCGCGATGGTAACTACAGTTGGTCACATTGGCGACCGCTTCCAGAAATTCGCTTACTATCTTTATACGTTGGCCCTCGCGTAGCTCGTGCCAGGTCGCAAAGCGGAGTCCAAGCGGCGAAATATCTTCAGTGCGACCGGTAAATCCACTCGATTGAGGCCACTGAGTGTAGAAAG
>JBPCYD010000288.1:0-5192 GCA_051007895.1 Woeseiaceae bacterium | reverse complement strand
GTCTGAGAGACAAGGTTCCGGGATACGATGCGTTTAGTAGGCCGGACCTGTCGGGATTGCGGGTTGGCTGGATGGGCGACTATGCGGGGTACCTGCCCATGGAAGCTGGCGTGCTGGATGTTTGCGAGTCTGCACTAGCGTTGCTTGGTCCGGCCGGTGCCGTCGTCGAGGATTGCCTGCCTGACTACGACCTGGCGCGCCTCTGGCAAACATGGCTAACTTTCAGGCACTGGGAGCTTAGTGGCGCGAAAGTACTTTATGACGATCCCGAGATAAAGAAACTGCTGAAGCCCGAATTTATCTGGGAGATAGAAGGCAGCTTTGATATGCCCGCGGCAAGGGTGGCAGCAGCCGCGCTGGACAGGTCCGATTGGTACCGTGCACTCCTGAAACTCTTCGACAAATATCATGTACTTGCATTGCCAACGGCGCAGGTTTTTCCATTTCCTATCGATATCCACTGGCCAAAAGAAATCGGCGGGACGGCCATGGACACTTATCACAGATGGATGGAGGTCGTAATCGGGGGAACTTTGTCGGGACTGCCTGTCGTGAACCTGCCGGCCGGTTTCGACGATAGTGGTCGGCCTATGGGCATGCAGTTTATTGGTCGCATGGGCGAGGACAAGCAAGTTCTCGAATTTGCTATGGCCTACGAACAGGTAACGGATTATCTGCACCGCCGACCGGAATTGCAGGAGGTTTCTCAGTCGTCGTAATGAAAACGCATTGACAGATCGACGGCGTTGATATTCTTGGTCAACGCGCCCACTGAAACGTAGTCCACGCCGGTTTCCGCAATCGCGCGAATCGAGTCGAGCGTGATGCCGCCGGATGCTTCGAGATCTGCGGGCGGATTTCCCTCTTCCTGGTTGACATCGATTGCCAGTTGCAGGTCGGCGATATCAAAATTATCCAGCAACATCCGATCAGCACCGGCTGCCAGCGCTTCCCGCAGTTCGGTAATCGATTCAACCTCAACCTCTACGGCAAGACTGCGGTGCAATTTTTTTGCGGCGGAGACTGCGGCTGCAATTCCGCCGGCGCTAATAATGTGATTCTCCTTGATCAAAATCGCGTCAAACAAACCGATGCGATGATTCTCTCCGCCACCACACCTGACGGCATACTTCTGCGCCAGCCGGAGGCCCGGAATAGTCTTGCGGGTATCGAGTACACGTACTTTGGTACCTGCAACAGCTTCGACGTAGCGGGCTGTGTTCGTTGCGGTGGCTGAAAGCGATTGCAGGAAATTGAGTGCGGTGCGTTCGCCACTCAGAATGGCGCGTGCCTGCCCCTTGAGAATACAGATTTCGACATCGGCAGGAATGCGATCGCCATCGTTGCACATCCACTCGACAGTTATATCGGCATCAAGTTGCCGAAACACTTCATCAACCCACGGCCGTCCGGCGACAGTCATCGCTTCGCGACCCAGGACTATTGCTTTCGCTGACGCCGTCTCAGGAATCATCTGCGCAGTCAGATCGCCGTCGCCGAGATCCTCCCGAAGTGCCATCGACACGTTTGCTGAAATGGCTTCAGACAGTTGTTCTGAAATTTGCATGATTGGCCTGGACAAAAGAAACCCGGCGCCTGGCCGGGTTTCCTCGAACAGAATTAATCAGCTACATGATAAAGCCATGACCGGCACCGATCATGCTCATAATCAATGGTATCGACATTAATGTGTTCGATCGCGAGGCCGTAAACGCGATGGCTTTAGCTTTCGCGATTTCATCGGCGCTGGCTTCGACCATGCCAAGCACTTTCTGTTGATTTGGCCAGATCAAAACCCAGACGTTGAACAGCATGATCGTACCCAGCCAGGCACCAATGCCTATTGTCAAATTGTAGCTATGAATATTTTCGCCGCCCATCCCGAGCATGAATGCACCTGCAAGACTGCCTTTGGGACTGTGCAGAAGAAAAGCGGCTCCGGTCAGCCAGGTAGCAAGCGCGCCCCATCGAAACCAGAATAGTGCTCGCGGTGCAACGTACTTCGTGATTCCAGCGCCACCGGGACCGCCATCGTCATTCGCTGCGTCGCCAAGGGCTGGAACCTGCACGAAATTGAAATAATAAAGAAGCCCGATCCAGATGATACCAGCGAACACGTGTAACCAGATGATCAGCGAACTACCTTTGGCAGCGCCGCTGGCGGTCATTGGTGCATCGCCGGTAATTAACAGAATGACGATTGCCAGGACGAATCCGGCGGTTATTGTGCCCGGAACGCTTTTAAGTGGGTTCATTCTCGATTTCTCCCAAAGGATTATTGATTATTTTGTCGCTCGGATTGAAAATCCGGGGAGCGCCGCCTTCTCACACCGAGGCGAGGCACACATTATAGTGATTGGAACGCATGATTGCAGGAATTTGGTGGGTAATACCCGGCCCTACTAGGTTCCGGACAGCCAGTTCAGTACAATCCGGTGCTTGTGTCGTGCCTGTGGTCCGCCAGCCTATGAGAATGTTGTTCGTTGTATTTACGTCTTTGAGCCTGGCAGGCTGTGCCGGAATGTTGCTGGGAGGGGGTTCGACCAGTGAGCGGGCGCCTGCTTCTCGGCAGAGCACCAGCCCGACCAGTGCCGACAGTGCGATATCGGGGGCGCTTCGACAGAAATACAGCGCCGATCGGGAGATCAGTCAGTACGGCATCGGGATTCGTGCCGTTTCCGGTCGCGTTACGTTGACGGGTACCGTTGGCAGTTATGAAATTCGAGACCGGGTCGTGGACATCGCCGAGAACACGAGCGGCGTAGACAGTGTGGACAGTCGTGTGATCGTGAATACGAATATGCGATAAAAACAACGGCACGAAAATTGAAAAACGACCCGTCAGCCTCATGTCTGGCGATTGCAAAAGATAAAGGTGGACCAAGCAGTGGATGTCAACGAAAGAATTAAAGATCAGATCGAAACAAACCCGGTGTTGCTATATATGAAAGGTACGCCCGACTTTCCGCAATGTGGTTTTTCCGGTCAGACCGTGGCCGCACTTAAGTCAATCGGTCGCCCGTTTGCTTACGTCAACATTTTTGAAGATGCTGAAATTCGTGAAGGCCTGAAAGTTTATTCGAATTGGCCAACGTTTCCGCAACTCTATATTGACGGTGAATTGATTGGCGGCGCGGACATCGTCGTTGAAATGTATCACTCCGGTGAACTGGGCGAGCTGCTTGGCGAAGGTGCCGGCAACGCCGACGCAAAATAAGCTGATTCGAAAGAAGCTCCGGCACTGCCATAAATGGTGGTCTTCGCCCATGCGCGTTCGCAAGTGGGCCCGCATTATGTAAAACCCGTTGGCAACTGAGACGCGCATCACTGCTTAAAATTCGCGGCTTTCGTATAGTCATTCGCTCAGGGAAGAGCGAGCTGGCGAACAGATTATCACTGCCAGTCAGTCAGCCACCAAGGCGTTGCAGCAGCGGAGTTCTGTCGAATGAAATTCAGGAGCCCAATTCGTCTGATGATCGCAAGATCGTCGATGGTCCTGTCGCTTCTCATCCTGTCAGGTTGTTCAATTCTTGCCACAGCGCCGCCGGAACCGGTTGCGACCGTTGAACCGGAGCCCGTGGTGGAACCCGAACCTGAGCCGCAGGTGGAACCCGAGCCTCCGGTCGAACCGCCGCCACCACCGATCGAACCACCCCCGATCGTCGAACCCGAGCCGCCAACGATCGAGCCACTGGTGGCGATTGTTCTTTCGGACCGGACACCGGCGTACGTTGACGTTGCCGACGCCCTGCAGGAATTTCTTGAGCATCACGAAATCTACGATCTGAGCGATCGCAGCATGCCACCACAAGATGCGTTTGCAGCGATTGCAGAATCCAATGCCGTAGCAGTCGTCGCCGTCGGCCTGGACGGCGCAGAAGCCGCAGCCCGATACTCAACGGTTCCGGTTGTGGTCAGCCAGGTTTTCAACATTGAAGAAACGGAACTGTTATCGGAACGCGTCAAAGCCGTCAGTGTGCTGCCGCCTCTCGAACTGCTTTTTGAGGCATGGCAAGAGATCGATCCAACGCTCAAGAACGTTGGCGCAATAATTGGACCGAACCACGACGACGTTATCGCTGAGGCAGAAGCGGCAATAGAGGATCGTGGTATCAATCTCCACCACGCGGTCGCGAAAACCGATCGCGAGACCTTATACGTGTTTAACCGCCTGATCAGGGATATCGACGGATTCATTCTTTTTCCCGACAACCGCATCCTGAGTCGAGGCGTGCTTACTGAGATGATGGCCTACGCAAGTCGGCACCGGGTCCAGGTTGCCGTCTTTAACGAGCCGTTACTTGAATTCGGGGCAGTGTTTAACTCGGGGTCACTGCCCAGCGACATTGCGGCCACGATTACCAGTATTCTCGACGAGGTCCTGACCGATACCTTTGACAGCGTACCGTCAATTACTGCGCTGTCCGCTGCTGAAATACGCACCAATCCGGCAGTGTTGCAGAAGTTCGGCCTGATGGTTACCGACCCCACTGCCCAAATTACGTTGGCGGACTCGAAATGAGGCAGTGGCTTGCAACCGTATTTGGCGCAAGCCCGGAAATGTTGGCCAATTTTTCGCCGTCCGGACGGTTAGGCAAGCGGGTTTTGATCAATGAAATCCTGTCTTTACAACTCATTATTACGGCCATCATCGGTGCGCTGGCCATCGCCGGCCTGTATTGGGGTGGTCAATGGGTATTGCAGGACAACTACAGTCGCTGGGCGATGCAGTGGACGGAAGAGCTGAACGAACTTGGCGCGCCGCTTTATCTGCCAAACGACGATGAGGCAATACTGCGGCTGGAAAGTTTTATCGACAAGTACCCGGAAATTGATCGCGTGTCTTATTACCAGGCCGACGGTTCTGTAATTTACTCACTCAAGAATTCACCGGAGCTCGCGAACAAAAACCCGACGATCGGCACTGCCAAACTTCATGAGCTGGAGAGCCTGATCGGGACAGAGGCGCCGTACCTGGTTGAGACCAGCTTCCTCAATGCACGTGCCTTCCAGATTATGGCACCCGTATGGACTGAATCCATTCCGGGCGATGGCCTGTTCAATTTTGACCCCTCCGCAGAATCACCACGAAAACAAACCAACCTGATCGGTTTTGTTGGACTCGAACTGGATTTCTCGCTCTTCCACAATCGCCTGTTAACCAATATCAAAATTGCGATCAGTGTGCTGCC
>JBPCYD010000287.1:0-3373 GCA_051007895.1 Woeseiaceae bacterium | reverse complement strand
CCGCATTCGAACCCTGTTCCTCGCGCAACGTCATGGCCCAGTCTTCGAGTTTGCGCCAGAGCAGGGGGGTGCTCGCGCCCATCAGGTTGTTGACAACGATGAACGGGACAATGCGTTGATAGGTCATCACGCCAATACTTTCCATGGTCGCGCTTATCAGTACCGCGGCATCTTCCAGTTCGGGATCGGCATTGCGTATATCGTCGGCGCTCATATCGTCAGGCAACCTGAGAATCATTTTGTAAGCGGCGGTGAACTGCGGGTTACCGAAGAATCTGAACATTTCGATCGCAGCTAACTCGCGCCGTTGCTGCCGAATCTGGCGCATTTGCATTAGCGCGAAAAACAGTCCGCCGATGACGATCAGCGCACCGACGATCTCTGCGATGTTGGCCAGTTTTGCCAGTTCACTCATTGTAATTGCCTCAAGTCAGACATCCTGGGTGCGCCACTTGCCACGGCGAAATACGAGAACGGCGAGCATGGTCAGCACGGATTCTGACACCACAATTGCTACAAAAACACCGTCAGGTCCCATTCCCGCGGATGTCGCCAGCCAGTAGGCCAGCGGAATCTGCAACATCCAGAATGCAATGAAGTTAAGGAATGATGGCGTTTTCGTGTCGCCCGCGCCGTTCATGGCCTGAACAACAATCATACCGACTGCGTACATCGGGTAACCCAGACCCATAATTCTCAGGCAATTGATTCCGTAGCGAAGAATTTCTTCCTCGTCCGTAAACATGCCGACTATCTGCGGCGCAAATATAATGAACACAAGGCCGAGCACCGTCATGAAGATGACGTTATACCGCGATGCGATCCACACTGATTTCTCGGCGCGATCGGCTCGCCCCGCACCGAGATTTTGCCCAACCATGGTCGCTGCCGCATTCCCGAGCCCCCAGGCAGGGAGAAACACGAACTCAATCAGGCGAATAGCAATCGTGTACGCGGCAATCGGCGCGCTACCGTACAGCGCGACCACGCGAATGATCGCGATCCAGCTGGATGTCGCGATCAGGAACTGACCAATACCGCCTGCCGAAATGCGAATCATGCGTACGATCAAGTCCGGGACGATCGCAAGATTCCGTGTCTCGAATTGCAATCGCCCGCGGCCCGCGAACAGGTACCAGAACAAGTACAGAACGCCAACGCCACGGCCGATGGTCGTCGCAACAGCGGCCCCGGTCACGCCCATCTCGGGAAACGGTCCCAGGCCAAAAATCAGGCACGGATCGAGCAGTATGTTCAGGCCGTTGGCCAGGGTCAGCGAACGCAATGCTACGGGCGCATCACCAGCACCCCGGAAACCGGCATTGAGCAGGAACAGGAACAGGATGCTGGCATTGCCGCCCAGCAACATCGCCGTAAATCCCTTGCCCTCCGAAATGACACCCTCGCTGGCGCCCATCATGCGCAGCAGGTCGGCCGCATAAATAACGCCAAAGCTGCCAATAATCATCGAGATGACGGCGCCAACCCAGATGGCCTGGCCCATAACATAGGCGGCAGCTATGGGATCGTGCGCGCCGATGCGGCGCGAAATCATGGCTGTGACACCCATGCCCAGTCCGATGGCGAGTGCATAAAGAACCGTTATCAGGGCTTCAGTCAGGCCAACGGCGGCAATCGCATTCGTACCGAGTCTCGATACGAACGCGATATCGACGACGGCAAAGACGGCTTCCATCGCCATTTCCAGCATCATCGGGACGGCGAGTAAACCCAGCGCCCGGTTTATCGGGCCAACGGTAAAATCCGTTTCGTTATCACTGACGGCTTCGGCGATAAAGCGTCGCGCTCTTCGCAAGGCGGATTGATTTTGTATTGATTCTTCGTAAGTCATGATCAGTATCTTTGGTGCTGTCGTCGCCTGATTGCGCGCACGACATTGAGTCCGGAGGAGCCAGCCCGGAACATTCGGTTGAGCGGAATGTGCTGGCTAGCGGGTCAGCGGGATCGCTGCAGGGCCGGCAAGGACGTTTTTGCCAGGCGCACGGACGACCCCGAAGACGACGGTGCTAACGGTATTGGTCGTATTCATATTGGTTTCGTCCATTCAGTACGGTTTGACTTACGCGAACCATCCTAGCGGAAGTCGCATTAATGTCAACGTGTACGGACTAAAGTGTTCTACGAAGCGGCGCTGGTCGAGACTTCGTTTTCGGCGACCTGTTCGTCTTCCCAGTTGGCGATCAGCTCACGATTGTCCTGCTGCCAGGGGTGAAAATCCTTGCGGAAAAAACCGAACCATGCCCCGGCGACCCGCCGGAGCACCCCCGGTTTGATAAACAGGTACTTAAACCCGCGGGCCCACTCCCGGATACTCCAGAGCTTGCCTTCGTGCTGCAGCATGATGCACAGATTCCTGAATGTGTCTTTGAAGAAAAAGAATGTATTCAGCAACAATGCATGGCGGCGCTCCGAAACCGTACCACCGACGGCAAGGAATACATCGAATGCGACCGCTTTGTGCTCTGTTTCTTCAATCCCGTGCCAGCGCCACAGTTCTGCAATGCCAGGATTCGCGCCCTGCAGAACATCGTCGTTAGTGAGCATGTCATGCGCCATGATGGCCGTGAGGTGTTCATTGGCGACAGTGCCGGCAAGCCGTCGCCGTGCTGACAGTTCACGATACGCCCAGGCCATTCTTTCGCGCTCGTTTTTCTCGAACCGCTCGAGACTGTAGCCGCGAAGATTACACAGCAACTCGTTGTATTTCTGGTGTTGTACCCGGTGGGTCGATTCCTGTGCCCGAAACGAAGCGATCTCAGCCTTAAGCTGCGGATCCTCGATATCGTCGACATAGTGAACAACGCTGTCGATGAAGAACTTCTCGCCCAGCGGAAACAACAGCGACATTGCATTGAACCAGGCTGTGACGAAGCGGCTGTCGCTGTGCCATTCACCCGCCAGTGCCCCCTCCAAATCGAAGGACTTGTGACGTGGACCGAACTCCAGTCCGTCAGGGCTTCTGCTTTGTGGCATTACCGGCATACGTAGATTTTACCGTTTTCGCTCATTCAGGGTTATTTTTGAGGTCACTTTTCAGAAGGAGTTCCAATTCGCGCGCGGTTTCTTTAGCCGTCTGTATCAACTTTTCCTCATCGTGTTGGACCGCATGTTGTTCACGAATGAGTTGCTTGTCGCGGTCTCGAAACATCTCTACGACACCTCTCGCTTCTTTGTCCTTCATTCCCAGTTCGGTGAGGGCAAGTTCACCCATAGCCAGGCTGGACAGAAAATTTTCCCGGAAAATGCGCTCGACCCCAAGATCCATCAGGTGGTACTCGTGCCGCCGATTCCTGGCTCTCGCAATAATCGTCAGGCCCGGAAAATGCCGACGTACGGTTTCCGCGGTGCGGAC
>JBPCYD010000286.1:0-4113 GCA_051007895.1 Woeseiaceae bacterium | reverse complement strand
CTCGGCGCCGAGCTGACGGGCGTCTGCGAAATACCGGACTATGCCTGGTACTCGCATGATGGCAACGGTGAGCCTGTTGCATGTCATCACAGGTATGCGGTCGTCATGCTGATCGATCAGGAATACGAAACGATGGAAGGCGCCTCGGGCGACGATTTTATATCCGGCGCACAGTCCATGCGTGCCTATATGCGCGGCGCCGTGATTGCCGGCATGATGGCCGAACACCTGCGCACGCTCGGCTTTTCCTCGCGCGCCCAGACCAATGCCGATTCGGAGGTCCTGCAGCTGCCGCTCATTCTCCTGGCGGGCCTTGGTGAACTGAGCCGGATTGGTGAACTGGTGTTAAATCCGTTCGTTGGCCCGCGCTTCAAATCGGTTGTCATGACAACCGACATCCCGCTGGTTCCTGATAAGCCCATCGATTTCGGTCTGCAGAGTTTTTGTTCCGGATGTCTGAAATGCGCGCGTGAATGTCCCTGTGATGCAATCACCTGGGGGGACAAGGTCATGTTCAATGGCTACGAGATGTGGAAGCTGGATGCAGAACGCTGCGCGCGCTATCGATTGACGAATCAACGCGGACTGGCGTGTGGCCGCTGCATGAAAACCTGTCCGTTGAACAAGGTGGTCACCTGGGACGGACCGATTGCGACCCAGGTCGCAAGCTGGCTCGGCATCAATGCGCGCTGGCTGAAGCCGGTTCTGATTCCCATCGCCGTTAAACTCGACGACCTGCTGGGCCATGGTATTCGCAACCCGGCCAAGAAGTGGTGGCTGGATCTCGAGATTGTCGACGGTGTTTGCGTTACACCCCGCAAGGGCGTGAACCAGCGCGACCTGGATCTGGACCGACATGTAGAACCGGCAGCGCAGAAAATTGCTTACTACAACGCGAATGTAATGCCCCCACCCAACAGCCAGGGAGTGCCCGTATTTCCTAACCGGAAGGAAGCAATAGCGGCGGCAGCGAAACTCGAATCGCCGGCGGAGGCACGTGCCAGGGTGGCAGCAGGCGGTAAGAAACCGGCGCACTATGAGCCCCCGCCACCATTGACCGAAGCCGAGCTGTCACAGCATCGCACTAACTGATACCGTCTGCCAATCATGACCCCCCCGCCAGATCCAGGTATTGCGATACCCAGACCCTCAGCGACTGTCGTCGTTGTCAGGGAAGCCGGTTCCACGCCCGAGGTACTGCTGGTGAAGCGTCGCGCGGGCGACGCCTTCGGCAACAGCTACGCGTTTCCCGGCGGCGTGATAGACCAGAACGAAGCGGACGCCACTGCGTATTCTTTCGGTCTGACCGATGCTGAGGCTAATGACGTTTTGAGTGTCGAAACCAATGGGCTTAACTACTACTGCGCCGGCATCAGGGAACTGTTTGAAGAGACGGGCATACTGCTCGCGCGCAACGAAAACGGCATTTGGGCTGACTGCAACGCACAGATTGCGCGCCAGCGTACCGAGGTTGATCGGTGTCGCCTGCAGTGGTCAGACTTCCTCCAGCAGCATGAGCTGGCTATGGCGTTTGACTCGCTGCACTACTTTGCTCACTGGGTGACGCCCCTGGTAAGACCCAAACGATGGACCACGCGTTTCTTTTTGACGGAGCTGCCACCACAACAGACGGCCTGTCATGACGGCATTGAAACGATCGACAGCCGCTGGATGACTGCCGCTAACGCTTTGCAGCAAAACCGGTCCGGCGACCTGGAGATTCCGTATCCCACGAAGAAGACGCTCGAGAGCCTGCGTAACCACAGAACTGTCGCGGAGATGAAAGACTGGGCGCACAGCAGGCGCGTAGCCGGGATTGAGAAAATTCGACCTGATCACGTTGTGGTTGATGATCAGGGCAGCGAAAAAACCGGGCAACAGGGATGAGTGCCCCATTGACCGTCGGCGACGCGGTGGAACTTGCTCCCGGGATTCGCCGCCTGCTGGCGCCAAATCCTGGGCCGATGACCGGCCCTGGGACGAACACCTACCTGATTGGCGAGAAGGAAGTTGCGGTAATCGACCCGGGCCCGAAAATTGCGCGGCATATTTCTGCGATCCAGGAAGCTGCCGCACAAAGGATCAAATGGATACTCGTCACTCATACGCATCCTGATCATTCGCCGGCGGCCTGCGAGCTTGCAGCAGCGACCGGCGCACAGCTGCTCGGCAAACTGGCTCCGCCAGGCAAGCTTCAGGACAGGACTTTTGTCGCGGACCGGGTGCTGCAAGACGGCGACTTGCTCGAAACAGAGGAGTTTCGCTTAAGCGCGGTGCATACGCCGGGACATGCGTCGAATCATCTTTGCTATCGACACGAGGCTACGGGCTGGCTGTTTACCGGTGATCACATCATGAGCGGCTCGACCGTCGTGATCAATCCACCCGACGGGGATATGAAGGACTACCTGGAATCGCTGGCCAGGCTTAAGACTCTGAACCTGTCGGCGCTGGCACCCGGCCATGGTCCGCTTATCGAAGACCCCGACGACGCCGTGGACCGCCTGGTTGAGCACCGGCTAAAGCGTGAGTCGAAAGTGCTTGCCTGCCTCGCGACAAACCCGAACTCGACCGTCGCGCAACTGACAGGCTGTGTCTACGACGATGTGCCGAATGCGCTGCATCCGCTGGCGCAGAGATCGCTGAGTGCGCACCTCCTGAAACTTGAAAAGGAGAATCGTGCGGACAGGTCGAATGAATCCTGGCGTCTAACCTGATACCCGGCGGTATTCCGGGCTAGTCGCCGACGTCTGCGAACCGTCCGCCTGACTTTGCCAGGTCCTGCAACAGCTTTGGCGAATCCCAGTACAGCGGGCCAAACCGGTCTTTGAGACCACAGACGGTTTCGTAGACCTTGTCGAGACCGATTGAATCGGCATAGTGCATCGGGCCGCCGCGATGCCTTGGGAACCCATAGCCGTTCATCCACACGACGTCGATGTCGCTGGAACGAATGGCGATGCCCTCTTCCAGAATTTTCGCGCCCTCTACGATAAGGCCGTAGATGCAGCGCTCGATAATTTCATCCTCGCTAATATCGCGCCTCGCAACACCGAGTTTGTCCGCTTCGGCGCGAATCAGTGCGTCCACTTCAGGGTCCGGCGTGGGCTCTCGCGAACCGTCTTCGTAAAGATAGGTACCCTTGCCTGTTTTCTGGCCGAAACGACCCATGCCCGCAAGCATATCCGCCACCCGGTAAAAACGCGGGTCATCGGGCAGGTCAGTTCGCTCCTGCCTGATCTTGTAACCGACGTCCAGGCCGGCAAGGTCGCCGACCGCATTGGGACCCATTGCCATGCCCCAGTCGTAGAGTGTCTTATCGACGTACTCGGGCGCCGCGCCTTCGAGCAGCAGCAGCTGACTCTCGCGACCGTAGCTATACAGCATGCGATTGCCGACGAATCCAAAGCAGTTGCCGACGACCACGCCGATTTTGCCCAAACTTTTTGCCAAGGCCAGTGACGTGGCAATGACATCATCGCGAGTCTCTGCGCCTTTAACGATTTCCAGCAGTCGCATGATGTGTGCCGGGCTGAAGAAATGCAGCCCGATGACATCACCCGGTCGCGACGTTGACGCAGCAATTTCGTCGATGCTGAGCGTCGATGTGTTGGTGGCAAGGATGGCGCCGGCTTTAACGACTTTGTCCAATGCGCCGAACACTTCCTTCTTGACGGCCATGCTCTCGAAAACCGCTTCGATGACGATATCCACGTCTGCCAGGTCAGTGTAGTCCTGGGTTGTCGCAAATCGCGATAAGCCCTGCTCCATCTCCGACTCGGAAATCTTGCCACGTTTTACGCCGCCCGCGAACAGACCTTCAACGATTTTCCTGCCACGTTCCAGGCCCTCGTCGCTATTGTCCAGCAGCTTGACCTTCAGGCCTGCCGAGAGGCAGCTGTAAGCGATTCCAGCACCCATCGTGCCCGCGCCGATAACTGCGGCACTGGAACAATCCCGAACTGGTGTCTCTTTGTCGATGCCAGGAACTTTGCTCACCTCGCGTTCGGCGAAAAAGGCGTGCCGCAAACCTGCCGACTGCGGCGACTCCAGGCACTGCATGAAATACTCTCGTTCCTTCTTAAGTCCTTCTGCAAAACTCGTTTGCGTGGC
>JBPCYD010000285.1:0-6130 GCA_051007895.1 Woeseiaceae bacterium | reverse complement strand
TGTCGCCTCGTGCATCGGCAGCCAGCCGGACGAGCTGCGCATTGTGCTTTGCCACGCTGCCATCGGGCAGGGAGAAATTGTTCTCGAATCCCACGCGGGCATGACCCCGCATCGCCGCGGCACGTGTCACAGCTTCCTGCTCTGACCGTCCGAAGCAGCATACCGCCCAATCCGCGTGACCACCTAAAGCAGTTGCAAAACCGTCAAGGTCCTGCGGCTCTCCGGTCAGGTCGTCGCTGTAACGACCAAGCACGAGCAGGACGAATGCCGATTGCTCCGGAATAACGCCTCGTTGTTGCAGCGTGACAAAACGTTCTGCATCGTCCGGAGAATACAGAATAAACTGCGCGAGGATATGTCGTTCCTTAAGCTCTTGAAAAAATGCGCCCGCCTCTGACTCAGCTGCGTCGTCGCAGCACAGTTCTCGTAACGCCAGGGAGACAGCCTCCGGTTGTAACTCCCGCACCATCGCCATTTGCTGCTGCGGCGTGTAAATGCCGCAGGCCTCTGTTGTAACCTGAATGACAAGCTCGTCGCCCACGCGGTCATGAATTGCGTCGATCGCATCTCGATATCGATCGACGTCTAACGAGTGGCCATCGTTCTGATCGCGAACGTGCAGGTGAATAACGGCGGCACCGGCGTCAAGAATGGACGCGGCACAGTCCGCAAGTTCTGCTGGCGTAATTGGCAGTGCGGGATGGTCAGCGCGTGTTTTTCGAGCGCCGTTTGGCGCACACATGATGATAAACGGATCTGGTTTCATAATCCTGAACTAGCTGGCTGCAGACTCGTCCAGCAAACGCTGCTCAAGCGCGTATTCGGCATCCCGCTCCGAGCCGATCAGGATTGCAATCCAGCGAGTGCTCTCATTCGACTCTAACGCCATCTTCAGCGTCATGGTCAGAGGTACCGATAACAGCATGCCGACCGGTCCGAATATCCAGCCCCAGAGTACCAGGCCAGTAAATACGATCAGCGGCGAAATGCCAACGCCATAGCCCATAAGGCGCGGCTCTATGACATTGCCAAACAACATGTTGATGGCGAGAAATCCGACAGCGGTAGTCGATGCCTCCGCCGGCCCCAGCTGCACGAGTGCCATCAGCACTGCGGGAACTGCGGCGATGATTGAACCGATTGTCGGCACATAATTAAACAAAAAAACCAGCATGCCCCAGAGCAGTGGAAAATCGAGGCCTATCCACCAGGTCAGCCCGGTGGCAGTCAATCCGGTCACCATGCTGACCAGCGTTTTTATACCGAGGTAGCGACCCACGTTATGCAGGAATTGACGCGGCCGCTGAAAGGTTTCTGCCGCACGGCCAAAGGCCGCCTGGACCTTGACGCCCATGCTCGATGCTTCGAGCAGAATAAATACCATCGTGAAGAGTATGAGAAATGCGTTGGTTAGCACGTCCTGAAGACCATTCAGAATATTGGCGGCCATCCCCATCGCCCACCCCGGATCGATTAGTTCTCCGAGGTCTGCGAACGATTGTTCATCGCCCATCAGTCCCGCAACAAAATCCAGCGTCCGCTGCACGATAGCATCGAGACGGGCCTGGTAGCTGGGCAACGACGCAGTGAACTCGGCGATGGAGGAACCGACAATACCGCCAACCACACCAATGACCAGCATCATTGCCAGGACAATCAGGAGCGCGGCCAGCGCAGAAGGTATCTTGTGATTTTGCATCCACAGCATGGGCCGAATCGCGATCAGGGCCAAAAAAACCGCGAGTAGAAACGGTACAAGCAGCACCTGAGCTGCCTGCATTCCATACACGATAACGATAACAGCCGCGATGCTGATAGGGGCGTTACTCTGATTCGAACCTGGCTCAGTCAATGTCAGTATCCGTCTGCCAGGTTGTGATCAGGCCGTTGCTGCCGAAGCTTGCGCAGTGTCATCGGCGTCGGATTCATCCATACGAACCATCGTGAAACCCGTGAAACCGTAGATGATGGAAATCATCGGATTGATCAGATTAAAAAACACGAATGGCAGATAGGCTAACGTTGCAACGCCCAGCGTACTCGCCATATAAGCGCCACAGGTATTCCAGGGAACCAGCGGCGAGGTCAACGTCCCCGAATCCTCGATGACGCGCGACAGGTTTTTCGAATGAAGATTGCGCTTTTTGAACTCTGCTCGATACATTTTGCCTGGCAATACAATTGCAATGTACTGGTCGGCCGCAACTATGTTGATACCGATGCAGCTGAAAACCACCGTGGCAACGAGCGAACCAGTCGATTTGGCACGCTTCAATGCTGAATCGATCAGGCGCCTGAGCATGCCCGTGTGCTCAAGCACCGCACCGAACGCGAGCGCCGTGACAATAAGCCAAATGGTATTCAGCATGCTGATCATGCCACCACGAGTCAGCAGGTCGTCAACCGCTTCTACGCCGGTTGACGAGACGTAACCCCCGAACATCGCCATCCAAACGCCTTTCAGCTTCGCAAGCCCGGATGAGAGCTCCGGAGAAGCAGCGAAACGCGTAACACTCTCGGGCTGTAAAAAGACGGCTAGCACGCCGCCGAGTAGCGCACCGAACAAAATCGTCGGCAATGGCGGCACTTTCTTGTACGCGAAATAAAAAACCACAGCCAGTGGCAGCAGCGCGACGAAGGAAATATTGAAATTGGCGTCCAGCGTGACCATCAGCTGCTCAAGTGATGATGCATCGGCTGTCGATTCCACACCCAGGCCGATTGCGCTGAATATAATCAGTGCAATGACAAAAGAAGGGCCGGTCGTCCACGCCATGTGCCGAATATGCGTAAAAATGTCGGTTTCGACGACTGCTGGCGCGAGATTGGTCGTATCGGACAAAGGCGACATCTTGTCGCCGAAATAGGCGCCGGAAATAATCGCGCCGGCTGCGATCGCCGGCGACAGTCCGAGACCCATCGAGACGCCGATCAATGCGACACCGAGCGTGCCGGCGACGGTCCAGGAGCTGCCGGTTGCCAGCGCAGAAATCGCACAGATGATGCAGGTCGCTGCGAAGAACCACTGCGGGCTGAGTGTCTCGAGGCCGTAGTACACCAGCGACGGTACGGTACCAGCCATCAGCCATGTGCCGATCAATGCGCCCACGGCCAGCAGTATCAGTATCGCCACCATCGCCGTGCTGATGCCGGCAACGATCGCCCTTTGCAGATCACCCCATTCGTAGCCGTTCTTGACACCGATAATGGATGCGATAGCGGCACCGAGCGTGAGAACGATCTGGTTTGGCCCAGACGATGAACTGTCACCAAAAAGATAAACCGACGTTGCCAGCATTCCGACCAGTGCGGCAATCGGTATAAGAGCATCGATAAGGGACGGCGCTTTGGGTTTGGTCATAATTATTCCGTGGCTGACTGCCGACCAATCATAACCGTTTCACTGAAATCATGCGCCCGTGATAGCGAATGATCTCACCGGCAAACAGGACGTGTGGCATCCACCCGGGCAGCCGCTACAATGTTGAAAACTGGGGGCCCCGACCATGAAATTCGTAACTTCGACACTTACCCTGACGTTGATCGCTGCTGGCGTTAACGCCCAGGAAAAATTGCGGCCTGACGTGCCGGTCGCCCTGGTTGGCGGCATGCTGCTCGATGGTTACGAAGCAGAGCCGATTCACCATTCTGTCGTGGTGTTCGAAGACGGCCGGATAACGGCGGTGGGCCAGAAACACGATACGCCGATTCCAGCCAACGCCGTGGTTATCGATACCGGCGGCAAAACAGTGATGCCAGGGTTGATCGATGCGCATATGCATATCGATCTGATCGGTCACGGCGAATATGATGACTACTACAGTCTACTGAATGGCACAGAACGTCTTCCCGAAGTGATGCCAATTGCAGCCAAACAGATGATGCGAGGCGGGGTGACCAGCGGACTTGACCTCGGTGCACCGTTCCAGATTATCGAGTTTCGCGAACGCATCAGAAATGGTGAGATCCCCGGCCCGCGGCTGACCGTATCCGGACCCTGGCTCACGCGCGTCTACCTCGACGGCGTTCCCGATTCGTACCAGATTGTGGTCGACTCACCGCGTGACGCCGCACAAAAAACCCGTGAACTCATAGCGCGTGGATCGGATGTTATTAAGACCTGGGTTGGACTGACGGCGGAAGAATACATAGCCGTTGTTGAAGAAGCGCATAAGCATGATGTCAAAGTACATGCACATTTGTACGCCCCCGATGCCATTCGCATGGCGATTGATGCAGATGTTGACGTTCTGCAGCATGTTGGCTCGGCGCGCAATCCACCGTATGACGACGCACTGGTCTCCGAAATTGCGCACAAGAACATTCCCATCGTGCAAACAATTTCGCATCGTATCTGGGTCTATCCTGCGACTGTCGCTTTTCCTGAGCGTCTATATGATCCGGTTTATAAAAAGGACATGCCCGCCGACATCTACGCCGATTTCATAGCGTCATTTGAAAACTTTCATCGCAACTCATATTTCTATGATATCGGGCAGGAATCGCGTAACGCCGAGAAATCTGCCGGACAATTTATTGCGGCAGGCGCCTACATGGGCGTCGGCACTGATGCCGCCAGTCCGTTAAATATGCACACAGAAGCGATGTGGCGGGAAATGTCTGCATTGGTAGACAGTGGCATGACGCCGATCCAGGTCATTTCGGCCGCAACCAAGACCAATGCCGAGATACTGGGACAATTTGAGGAACTTGGTACCATCGAGCCCGGCAAACTCGCAGACATTATTATTGTTGATGGCAATCCGCTGCGAAATATTGAGGTCCTGGACAATATCGACGTGGTCGTCAAGGATGGCGGCGTTTGGTATTCGGAGGGGGCCGCATACGGAACGGTGACCGAAATCGGTCACGCATTCTGAAACCCTGGATTGGATCGAATACTTGCCGGAATAACTGCGTAGCGAGATGATTGACGGAGACCTTATGAATCCTATGAACGACCCTGAGGATGCACAATGATCAAAAGCAGACTCATTACCACTGTTTTGGTATCCGTTGGATTGGCTACGGCCGCTGCGGACGATTCAACGTGGGACAACCCGGAAGACATACCGGTCATCGAACCGGTGGCCGTGGGGCTGGCGGGCGAGAAACCTGCCGATATCGTGCGCTACCTGATGGCGCGCGGTGCCTTGCAGACGAGCATTTCGCCTGACGGTTCCCGCGTCGCATTCAGTTACAGGGTGACCGGCGAACCACAGCTCTGGCTTGTCGACGCATCCGGAGGCTGGCCGACGCAACTGACGTTCGGCACCGGCATTACCTTCTTTCGCTGGGCGCCGGACGGTCAGAACCTGCTCGTGGGACGCGATGCCAACGGCAACGAGCGCGAAGGCTATTACCTGTTATCGGCAGATGGGACCCGGGAAAGACAAATGCTGCCGTTGAGCGATGCATTTCGCCGCTTTGGAATGTTCTCCAAAGATGGTTCCCGGTTCCTGTTTTCGTCGACTGAACGTAACGGCAAGGACTTTGACATATATGTCACTGACGTTGCGAGTGGCAGTACGAAGCTTCTGTACGAAGGACGCTTCGGCTTCTTTCCGGCCGCCTGGCAGCCAGATGGAGATCTCGTGATTGTCAACGAAACGCGCGGCGAAGACGGCAACGACGTGCATCTGCTAAATATGACAACCGGCAAGCTGACGCCGCTATTTCAGCCTGAAGAATCCGCCGCCTACGGCAACTACGCCTGGCTTCCCGATGGCAGTGGCTTTTACCTGTCGACGAATGAAGACCGGGAGTTCGCGACACTTGCATTTTATTCGGTCGAGAATGAAAAACTATCGCTGTTCGATCATCCGGATGCCGATGTAGGCAACGTCACGTTAAGCGGCGACGGCAACTATCTTGGATGGACCAGCAATGAAGATGGCTACTCCGTTATTCATATGATGGATCGCCGCGGCGGCGAGCAGATCGAAATACCGGCATTACCCCCGGGGGTCTACAGCATAGGTTTTGGTGCAGCATCTAATGAGTTGAACATTCGCGTGACCGGCCCCAGCACACCTGGGGATGTTTTCGTATGGGACATAAAATCTGGCAAGCTTTCTCATACGATATCCTCGTCGCTGGCAGGTATTGATCCGGAGTCATTTGTCGTTCC
>JBPCYD010000284.1:0-5127 GCA_051007895.1 Woeseiaceae bacterium | reverse complement strand
GTTGCGCTTTCGATGTGGCAATTCGAATGAATAGTCGTATCCGGACCGATTTCACTGTCGCGAATCAGGTTATTGGATTCTATTTTCGTATTGTCACCGAGTGACACGGTGCCTTCAAAGATCGCGTTCGCGTCGATGAAAACATCTTTACCGCAGGTCAACTCGCCGCGAATGTCGACCCGCGCCGGGTCGGCAAAACTGACGCCTTGTTCCATCAACTGGTCAACCAGGCGTCGCTGCAGTGCCCGCTCTGCCTCAGCCAGCTGCTTCCTGTCATTAATTCCCATAATTTCCACCTGGCTTTCGGCTTTGATGCCGTGCACTACTGTGCCATCTGCGACGGCCATGCCCAACACATCGGTAAGATAATACTCTCCCTGGCTGTTATCGCTCTTCAGCCGACCGAGCCAGTCTTTTAGTTTGCTCGCAGGCGCGCACATAACGCCAGTATTGATTTCCACAATGGCTTTTTCCGCAGCCGTCGCATCGCGTTCTTCAACGTTGCGTAAAACCGCGCCGTTCTTGCGTATGATGCGTCCGTAGCCAAAAGGTTTGTCCAAATCGACCGTCAACACGCCTACTTCATCGGGACCGCAGCTATCCAGCAAGCGCGCCAGCGTCTCCGGGCGAAGCAGCGGCACGTCACCAAAAAGAATTAGTACGCGGTGCTCATCAGGTGTTTCGGGCATTGCCTGTTGTACGGCGTGTCCGGTGCCGAGCTGCTCTTCCTGCAGCGCCCAACGCAGACTTTCCGCCGCCATTTCTGCCTGAACGTCGTCACCGCCGTGACCATAGACGACGCAGATATCGCTGGCGCCCACGTGTCGCGAGTAGTCGATGACATGCTGCAGGAGCGGTCGTCCGGCCAGCGGTTGCAGGACTTTTGGACGGCTCGACTTCATACGCGTGCCGGCGCCCGCGGCCAGAATGACGATACTGATTTCCAAGTGGTGCGGCCTCCCTGAATCTGCGCGCATGATACCGTATGTAGCTCGTTGATTAGTATGAAAAAGGCGATGAAACGAGAAACACTTCAGGGTTGATTCATTGTAATTTCCGTAACCTTGGGTCCTCGTCGCTATCAGCAGGGAGTGTGCGTGCCAAAAACCTTCTTTTTCGTGTTGCTATTTTCGTTTTCGCTTGCTGCCTGTAACAGCGAAATCTATGTAGTTGACGGGGTGACGGATGGCGACACATTCTATCTCGCGGAGCGAGCGCTGTCAGACGATGACCCGGTCCTGCAGAGCTGGGTTACTTACAGCCTGGCAAAAAGCACCTGTCAACTGCAAATCGGCGGCGCGAACCCGGCGCGTGCAAGCTCATACGAGTGTGAGCTCACCGCTCGCCGATTGCTGATTGATTCCTGGCGTGAAAAAAAAGCGCTGCATGACGAAGTGGCAGATAACTATCTCGACCAGTTAGCAGAAATCCAGAAGGCCGGGTATCTCGACGAATATGTTGTGGATCATTTCGGCAAGAAGGACTGGCAGATTCCTGGCGAGGTCAATACGCGTGCATATCGTCGCTGGCGGCGACAGCACCTCGGCGCACACAGAGCGGAGACACACATTATCGGGTCCTGGAATTATGCGAGAAACGTCCACCCCCTGTAGACCGTATTCCCGCGCGTTGCAAAAGCCGAACAGATGATAAATCATCGGTCGGGGACTACTGTTACGGTAACGTCATGAAGCCTTCAATTCTGTTTTTGCTTGTCATTGTTGCTGGCGGGGTTGCGCACGGCCAGTCGACCTCCAGAATTCAGTATCTCGCCAATGAAGGCGTCATGGTCACTGACGAACAAACGAAGATACTGATCGACCCGCTGTTCAATAACAGCTACGGCCAGTACCAGATGGTGCCCGACGACGTGCGCGCCGCGATGTTTGCGGGCGAGACACCGTTCGAACGGGTCAACGCCGCATTCGTCAGCCACTTTCATGGCGATCACTTCTCGCCGGAAGATATGCTGCGCCTGCTTCATGCCCAGACCGGCATGCGTTTATATGCACCTGCACAGGCCGTTGCGGCATTGCGTGAAGTATCGGGTGCCGATGACGCGAGCATTTTCGACCGCGTCGTAGGACTCGACCTGGAATACGGGGATTCGCCTGTTCGAATCGAGTGGGACCGGCTGTTGATAGAGGCGGTGCACATTCCCCACTCCGGCTGGCCAACCGCAAGAACCGATGTACAGAACCTGGCGTTTCGCGTTACGTTGAACGACACCAGCACTGTGCTGCATTTGGGTGATGCCGATGCGCGCATTGTTCATTTTGCGGCCGATGAAGAATACTGGGAAGAAAGAGCAATCGATATGGCGCTACCGCCCTACTGGTTTTTTGCCTCCGAGGATGGCCTCGAGATTCTCGAGGACCGCATAGACGTGCGTCGCGCGATTGGGATACATGTCCCTGACAGTTTTTCGAATGCGGCGAACATTCCTGAAGACCTCCTGGGCGTCGATCTGTTTACGCTGCCTGGAGAAGGAAGAAGGTTCAAGGGTTCACAGTAGTTCGCCCCGGCGCATCAGCAGTACATCACCAGTGTTTTCTGATAATGACTGAACCTTGCAACAGGCTAATTCGGCTCCACGGCATTGCCGGCAACATAAACGCGCTGTACTGCGTGCGCGCCGCGAATATCGTCTAGTGGATCTTCGTCGAGTACGACGAAGTCTGCCCACTTGCCGGGCTCCAGTGTGCCAACCTCGTCGAGGCCCACGCAGTCGGCAGCAACCGAGGTAGCACTGAGTAGTATCTGCTCGGCCGTCATGCCGGATTCGGCCATCAGGTCGAACTCCATGTGTTCAAAATAACCGAGGAATCTCCCGCCCGGTCCGGTATCCGTTCCGAACGCGATCGGTACGCCCGCATCCGCTATGATCTTCAGGTTCTCTTTGGCCTGCTCCAGTGCAACCTTGTATCCGGCAGCGGTCGGGCTTGCCGCCACGCGAGCCATGAATTCGGGCTCGCTCACCCGTTCAATTTCACTTTGCTTCGCGCCGTCAAGGAAAAACGGATCATCGAAAAAATCGGGCCGACTTTCATAGACGAACGTTGACACTTCCCGAGTCAGGGTAGGCACATAGCAAACACCTGTATCAAGCATCGCATCGGTAAAATCCCGTGTAACTTCCTGGTCCCTCACGGAATGTGCAATGAGTCCCGTACCCATTTCCAGGAGTCGCTGAGCATCCTCCAGGTAGAAGATATGCGTCGCAACCGGGATACCGGATTCGCGGGCGATGTTGAGCACTTCATGAACGGCATTCCACGGCATTTTGGTGCCCGTGCCCAGGTTGTCATCGACCCGTATTTTGATCCAGTCGACGCCGTTACGAATGTTTTCTTGAGTAATCGCGGCAGCGGCGTCTGGCGTATCGCCGACAACGACCGGTCCGGCCAGTTTGACCCGTGCACGCTTCAGTCCAATGTCTTGCTCTTCGTCGCGAACGGCGAAAGCTTCTTCCGGTGCCCCGCCCAGACTGACAACGCTGGTAACGCCGTAGCGCGCGTACAGTGCCAGGTCGCCGCGAACCCTGTCAGCAACACGAGTCACCGAATCGTCCGCCCAACGCCCGGAGACGTGGCCATGCGCATTGATGAATCCCGGCACGATCCAGCGGCCATCCAGATCGATCACCTCCGAGTCCGCGGGCGGTTCCTCCTGGATGCCGACGACGCGACCCGCCTGAACGACCAGGGCCTTGCCGCTTTGGGCTTCCCCGCCGGTGCCATCCCAGATGATGGCGCCCGTATAAGCCTGGTATCGCGCGACCGTCGCTGGCGCTGCCGATTCAGGCTGCGGCTCAGGCTGCAGTTCAGATGATTGATCAGAGCCGGATCCGCCACATGCAGTCAGACACGCTGCGATCAGAATGAGTGTAAACAGTTGGTACATGCCAGGCCCCGCAAGCGTCAGAAGACGTTTACTCTATCCTAAATCGTCGACCGAAAAAAAGCGGCTCGGGAGAGCGGCTAAACTGTATCGGGAGGAGTTCTAAATCGACCAGTTAAAGCTGATCGAAAAGGACATGCCGGGCTTTTCCTTAAATACCGCTACACCTTCACGCTCGATCGTGACCGCTTCATCGAGCACGTTTTGCGCCTTGATCTTCAGCGTCATGGTATCGGTTGGATACCAGAAATAGGTCAGGTCCAACGACTGAAAAGGCTGTTCGAAACCATCCGGTGCACCGTTTCTGCCAGCAACATACAGGCGCTCGCCAAACTCATTGTAAATTATAGACGCGGTATGTTTTGCGTTCGGGGCATCGAATCCCAGCATGAGATTGGCAACGTAATCCGATGCACCGCTTAGTGCCCGGGTTGGGTTGGTCGGCGCATCTGCTTCACATGCAAATGCTGCGTTCGCATCGCATACCAGTTCAGAATCCTGAATAGTAACGTTGCCCTGCAGGAACATTGTGTCGAACAGAGGACCCATGAAACCGAGTTCTTTCAGAAATTCAATCTCCACTCCTTCGACAGTGGCTTCGTTCGCATTGAGGATTTCTCTCGCAATGGTCGTGTCGCTCGCAGCGGATTCGAAAAACTCAATCGGTTTGTCTATATCTTTCCTGAAGAGTGTAACGGTCAGGTTGTCGCCATTGCCGAAGAACCACTCACCGCGCAGATCGACGTTGGTAACGTCCGACGGCACTACGCCGGTGTTGCCGCGTGTCAGGTCGTCCGTGATAGGGTCGATGTAGCTCGAACCAGTGATTTCTCTCAGGTCCGGCCGGACTGCCGTTTCACTCCAGCCGAGTCTGAGCTGAAAAGTCTCGGCCCACAGGTCGCCCACATAAGTCAGCGCTGCGGAAGGATATAGCTTGTCGTCCGCAAACGTCCCTTCCTCGAGTTCTACCGGGTCGGTTGTTATTTGCGGAGACGACTGAGAATAACCAAACGGATTCCAGTTCACTGCGGCCTGGCGATAATCCTCCCAGCGCGCACCGACGGCAACTCGCCAGGTGTCATCGTAGGTCCAGTCAACGGCACCGAACACTGCGTCCGTAATCGTTGCTGCAATATAACTTTCATTGTTCGTGCCCTGTCGGTCGAACACAAAGTTGTTTGCCGGGTTCAGAATGACGTTGTCGGAAAAAACGTCGTCAAGAGGACC
>JBPCYD010000283.1:0-8237 GCA_051007895.1 Woeseiaceae bacterium | reverse complement strand
CTCGATCGACTGGCCGTAGGCGGCAATGGAAAGCGTTGCGAGGAGAGAAAACGTGACAAGTCGTCTGAGCATGTATGAGTCCTTTGTTGTTTCGAGCGAGCGTAGCACGACGATCGCTATTTGCTGTATTGCCGAAAGAAGTTCCAAACCAGATCCATGCCAGCATGCACACTTTCGTCTGTAGAGTCCGGGCAATATGACTGACCCGGCATTGAATCGTACTGTACAGGCGTTACACAGGTTGCCGGAATGGATTGAACGCGCTGGCCTGGCCAGTCATGACCGCCATCGGGATCGAGACAGCTGACAACTTTGTGGTGGTCGTTGCGACAATGGGTGAAGGCTGCGCAGCTCACGCCCACGGCGCGCGAGAATTCATTTTCCCAGGTTGTGGGGCCGACATCGCATGCCAGTGCATCGGCCCAAACCTTCGCAGTCTTTTCTGCCGTTGCGTATATAAATCCATCGCCACCGGGTTTGCCGTCGAAACGCACGGTGTCATCCTGTCCGCCGAACAGGTGCAGCAGCGGAACGTCATGCGTTGGGCCGCAGGCGTATCCGGGTGCAAGCTGCCCGATGATCGGCGCAATAGCGGCAAATCGTTCCGGCAGATTACAGCCGAGTCTGAGCGCCATCATGCCACCATTGCTTACACCCAGCAGGTAGGTTCGTGCAGGGTCTGTTCTGAATTCAGCAACTACTTCGTCCAGCATTTTCTCGACGAAGCCAACGTCGTCGTAGCAGGATGTCCAGGCACAGCGACTGCACGAACCGCATTCAGGCGGACAAGGATATTGCGTAGAGTCATCAACGCAGTGGGGGCCATCCGATCCTGGTTCGAGATTGGCGGCGAGATCGTTCCAGGATGTTACGCGGTAACCGGTGCCATTGGTTGTATCCGCGGTAAAGTGACTCCCCTGTGGGTAGGCTACGACGTAGTTATTTGCGTCGGCATGCGGATTGAGGTTGTGGGCCGCTTCGAAACCGGTTGCGGTACTGGTGTAGCCATGAATGGCGACAACAAGTGGTGCAGCCGGGCCGGCACCGACCGGTACGTGCACGAAATACTCACGCTCGATGCCGTCATGCTGAATTACCCTGCGTGTCATCGACTCAGCGCCGTTCGCCTCGCTTATCTGCACTCTTTCCGCACACGCTGTGAGGAGCGCCAGCAACAGAAAACAATTAAATAGCTTCACGATCAAATTGCCTGCACCTGTACGTTAGGGGTTATTATTATGCCTCGACCATTGAGGAAAAGCCGATGCCACGTTTTTTCAGAATCAAGACCAGCTGCGCGATTGTCTTTATTGCCTTCGCATTCAACCCGGCAGCGGCACTTGCAGACGACACAGACGATCTTACGAAAATGCTGCATAACTTTCTGGATAACGTAAATGAGGCCAGTACACATGATCGATTCTGGGCGCACGACTTGATTTACACCTCGTCGCGCGGAACGCGCACAACAAAGGAACAAATCATGCGTGGCTTTGAGGACGCGCATGATGCGAGTCCGGGTGGAGGGCCCGCATACGCTGCCGAAGATGTGCAGATCCAGGTCTACGGTGACGCAGCCATCGTTGCCTTCAGAATGGTGGCGACACCAGGCGAGGGTTCGGCAGAACAGGAATACCTCAACACCGGAACATTTCTAAGGCGCGATGGCGAATGGCGGGTGGTTGCGTGGCAGGCAACGATCATTCCGGGCACGATTATTCCGGCGCAGTGATGACCGTCGTTCAATTGACCTAAGCGTTTACGCTTTTTTCGCAGCGCGCCGCTGCAACTGTTGAATTATTCTCTCGCCACGGCCAGGAATACTCCAGGGGCAAACTGCGATACAAATCGCGCAGCCTGCGTTCTCGTTAAAGAATGGTATGCACTTGTCGAAGTCCACGTACCATTTCAGTTCGCCGCGCACAAAGACTTTTTCTGGCATGATTGCGTCGGGTGGACAGGCATTCGCACAGACCTGGCAGCGACTGCAAAAATCATCGACGTCGTAATGGGTGCGCGCCGTAGGGATCAGCGGTACGTCCGTCAGTACAGCAGCAAGACGAAATGACGAGCCATAATCCCGGTTGATGATCGAGCCGTGCTTTCCCAGCTCTCCAAAACCGCATTCGATGGCGGGCGGTATCAGCAAAAGCGGCCCGGCCATTGGGCCACCCTGTGGTGTCGCATCCCAGCCACGCCGCCTGATCCAGGTTGCAATGTCTTTTGCAGCTTTGCTGCCACGCCCATACTGCCTTACAACTTCGGCTCCGGCGGTCATTGCCGGGGCGGTCTTGATCTGTTCGTAGTCATGAGCAATGCCGATCATGACTATCCATTTTTGGGGAAGGTCCACACCGTCGAATGCCCAGTCGGCGTTGAGCGCCGTAATCCCGAAGAGTTCCAAGTCCAGTGTGTCGACGTGAGCCTGCAGCTCCCGCGTCCAGTCTTCGGCTGACTGTTGCAGTGGCTCGCCGGTAACGGGAGGTACTTCGACGGCCAGTATCTCAGCGCGGTCTTCACGCGACTTGATTATGGCTGGGTCATCGGCATTTTGAGTATAGAACCAGCTCTGCAGTTTGCCGTGTGCAAGCGAGTCGGGATCATGCCAGTAAATAGGCTGTGCGCGTCTAAAGGTCTTTTCCCCAAGCCCATTAATATCGTTGCCCGACTCCGCCGGAATGAGCGCTGTTTGTTCCGGTTTTGGCGTAAAGGGTCTGTATGGAGAGGTTGCCATTGATCAAATCTCCAGGAATTTAGTGACTTGGCCGAGCGGACAATCTACCACGCAACGCTTAAGTTCAGTTATGTTGTGGCCAGTTGTCGGCTAAAGACCTTTCCCAAAAAGTCGCTACAGAGATGAATTGGTAGACCATTGCCGCGGCCGCAGCTAGTAGTGCAAGCAGGGCTGGCCATCCGGTATCGCCTGTGACTATGAGGTAGATCCCTGCAAGTACGCCCACTGATATTTTTGTCAGTACGGGCAAAAAATCCTTGATGGTGGCCGGTTCGAGGTGCTGAAAAAACGCACGGTTCGCGTTATCCAGACGCGCTCTTTTCATTGTTCGATGACTGATCCAGACCATTGAACCGAAAACGACCGAGTTGCAGATCATCCACTGCCCAAGTTCATCCGGTCCAAGAAACTCGATCAATATGAACTCCAGCAGCCCGATGACAAACGGATATACCGAATCCGTAGTCGTTGGCACCCAGCGCAGCCGCATAACATGGCTCGCATAAACAATCCAGATTAGCATCAGGCCCAGGAAGGTAGTGAACAGTTGAATCCACAATAGCGCCGACAGACTTGAAAGTTCGAACAGGGGGCCGCTCTCTCTGACGTGTGTCCAGAGAAATTCGAGCGCGAGCGCCTGAACAATGCTCAGGAGAGTCAATAAAACTGTTGGCAGGTTGCTCCGGACACGATCACGTAGTTCCTGCACAGCGTGTCCTAGATACGCTCGAAGAAAAAACGGGCGTCTGACTTAGTGCTGCGCTGGCGACACTCAAATTCTGTATTGTAAGCAGAGAATTGACATAGCCAGTCGTAAATTGGCAGATGAAATAAATTGTCGGTCGTTCGCACAAAAGCGGTACTGATTTCGCCCTGTTTGAAAATCAAATCGGCGTTGTGGGGTTCAACGACCACATCCCAGCCGAACTGCTGCATACGAAAATTTCCGGCAAACGTGTTCAACTCATGCGGCGCCAGCGCATTCTCTGCGCGCATTGCGGGCAGTAGTTCCACGTTCTCGCCCCGATAGAGCGAAACAATGTCGTCATTTAGACTGCCTGGCCAGGCGGAGTTCGACGATAAAGTCACCACGATAAGATCGTTCTCGAAGTCCAGGTAAATCTGCGCCAGCGCGCCGGGAGATCGGCCGGTTATCGTGATATCCCCGTCGGCGGGTCTCGCAAAAATATTCTGGGTGGTTTCGGTGCTTAATAATGCGCCCGTAAAACTGTCGCGAAAGAAACGAAAGATATCCTCCGCGTTTGCATAGAGTGAACCGCCACCGATCCGGTTTGCGGTCACATAGGTTTGCGCCGCGATCCGTTGTCCATACTCGGGACCAGGTGCGTAGCGAGTTGCCATGTCAGGGACCGTTTCTTTCGCGGCCTCGTCACCGATCGAAGGGTATCCGGCCGATGCAAACTCCTGCTCAATGAAGTCGCGATAATTCATTCCACTCGCGACTTCAATCACCTTGGCGAGCAGCGCGTAGCCGCCGTTGGAGTATTGCGTGTCGAGCCCCGGTTTGAACAACAATGCTTCGCTGGCCAATCCGGTGACGATTTCATCCAGCGTCATGGCGTTCGACATCTCCATCCAGTCGAGCCGATTGGTATGGGCGACGCCAGCGGTATGCTCCACGAGTTGCCTGATCGTTATTCCGCGTGCATTGGGAAAGTCGGGTAGAAAATCAGCAAGCCTCGACCGCAGCGTAAGTTTGCCGTCGTCGGCAAGGCGCCCTATGGCGGCTTGAGTAACCTGTTTCGATAGCGAAGCAATGCGAAATCGCGAAGCAGTGCCCATCGGCCGTTCATCCTGGTAGTCGGCAAAACCGAATGCCTTTTGCCAGACGACTTCGCCGCTTTCGGCAATAAGGACGACGCCATCGAACGCTGCCATCTGCTGGTATTCGCTCAGGTAGTTTTCAATGTTGCGATAGTTGTCGGCCTGGGCGCCGAGGCTAGAAAGGCACAGCAAGGCGCCGGCCGCATGGACAAGAAGTTTTCTGGTGATACTTATTGGCATAGTGGTCACCTTCCTGATAACGGTCGTCTATTTGTCGCGGATTCTCCGATTCCAACGGTTGAACAGTCGCAGCATTAGCAAACCCAGTATCGCAATGAATCCAAGGCTTCCTCCACCGCCGCTGCTGGTGGCGACCGGCGGCGGCGCCACTGGGGGCGGCGCATTAATCAAGGTATTTGGCGCCGGACTCAGGCCGGCCAGTCCTGCGGAATCGACGGTTGAATCGGTCACGACGACGGCAGAAATGATCACGAGGTTGTTTGCGTCCGGGTCACCGCCACTGAAATTTCGCAGCGGAATTTCGTTGAATGCGCCTCCGAGCACTGACGTTTGCAGGGCTTCCATTTGATTGATGACGCTCAGACCGCTGCCAACAACCTCTCCAAACACCGTAAAACCGCCGTTCTGCGCGTCGAGGATGGCGCTGTTATCTGCCAGGTTGAAGAAGAACTGGTTGGTGGCGCTGTCGGGATCGCCGCCGAGCTTGGCCATCGCAATGGTGCCGCGCAGGTTAGAAAACTCGGGCTCGTTCATAACCGCGGGCCGAGACGGAATGCTGGAAACCGGCCACGCCAGGTCGAAATTGAAGCCGCCGCCCTGGACGATGAAACCCGGTACAGAGCGATGAAATATAGCGTTGGTGTAGTCGCCGTTATTGACATATTCAAGAAAGTTGGCGACCGTTGCGGGGGTGGCATTATCGTAGAGATTAACTTCAAAGTTTCCCATAACTGTTTGAAATTCAACGACAGTTGCATCAGCTGTTCTGGCCATTGAGGCTGCTATCGCGAGCAGTATCGCGAGCGAGGCGACTCGCAGAGGGTGAGTTGTTGTCATTGGGTGGCTTCCTGGTCGCAGCGCCGGTGAGACACTGTAATGATCAATGCAGCCGCGCATAATACACAGCCATATTCACTCTGACACCCGCAGTTTGACGTAAGTTTCGTCCTTCGACTAATTTTGCCGTGTTGTTATCGACTGCCACCGGTTGCTGGATCGATGGCTTTCAAGACTTCACGCGTCAGGTCGAACTGATTGAAGCCCTGGCGACCGTAGTCGAGACCACGTCGCACAATAACAACATCATGCGTCGGCACGACGACCACATACTGACCCCGATTGCCCGCCGTTGAGTACGCTGTGGGCGGCACGTCATCCCTGTCATCGGGGACCAGCCACCATTGGCCACCATAGAAATTGCCGCGTTCGGCTGTCGCGGGCGCCGGCGACGTGACAAAGTCGATCCACTCTCTGGAAACAATCTGTTCGCCGTTCCAGATGCCCCCCTGCAGGTATAGCAAGCCGAACCGGGCGAGATCCCGAGCATTCGTATATACCTGGCTGCTCAAAATGAAATCGTGGAAACGGTCAGCGCTGACCAGCGTATTGCGCATGCCCAGTTTGTCCAGCAATGCCCGGCGTGGAAACTCCTGATACGTATTGTCGTTACCCAGCGCTTTTTTCATCGCTAGGACCGCCAACAGCGTGTCGTAGTTTTCATAATCCCAGTAGGTGCCCGGCTCGCGCACCACCGCACGGCGTCTGGCGCCGTTAACCGAGCTTGCACCGGCCCAGTAGGACATGCCGGAGCCGGTTACGTATTCCATCCCGTAGTTATCCAGCGGGTCAAGGCCGGTTGACATGTTCAATGCATGCCGCAACGTAATTTCATTGCGTGGATCCATTTCCGGTGCGCGTACATCGGGTAACCACTCGAAGCCAAGCGGATCATCTAGGTTCATCCTGCCGTCGTCCACCAGCATGCCGATCAAAGTTGCGGCAATGCTTTTTGCGGTCGACCAGGTACGTGTGCGGGTCGTTACCTCGATGCCTGGTGCATAGCGCTCCAGGATAATGTCGCCTTTGTAGACGACCAGCAAACTGAGCGTGTCCTGTTCCGGGGTTTCGCGATCAAACGCCCAGTCTGACGCCGCCTGCAGTGCCTTGCCGTCAATATTGTCGGGTAAAGACCTCTTCTCGACGCGGTCACCGTTCGGCCATGGCTGCATTGCCGCATCGATGTCCGAATAGGGGAGGTCCAGCTTGGGCAAGGTGTCGATGTCGTCAAAGCTCTGATCGGGCGCCATAACCACGCAGCCGATTCCTTCCCGAAAAGCGGCCCTGATTGTGGTTCCCGTCGTTGGACCACCTATGGCCACTGCCTTTAAATCATAGTCGACCTCGTATTCGCCGTCGTTCACCGTTCCTACCGGCCCAGTGAAACGAGTCGGTGTCAGATAAGCGAGTTCCTGCTCGAAGACCTGTGCAAGCGAGCGATTCGAGGTAAACAGCCCGTTGCACATCAGGACCGCCTGCACGCCGTTGCGAATCATCTGCCGATTGGTGGAGAAATAGTCGAAATTCTCTTCCTGCTGAGCGAATGCGGAAAAATTGGAAAAAGACATCAGAAGCACGGCAAACAGGGCTAATCTTTTCATTGGATTCATCTCAGGGTGTGGTAGAGGCAGCCAATGAATATAATCGATGTGATTCCATCTAGGAACTCAATTGTAATCTCGGGAGTGTCATCCATGCTTAAACACCCATTCAGGATCCTTTTCATCTGTTTCATGTGCGGCGGATCGGTGCAGGTATATGCGGACCCGATGAACGAATTTGGCACCACCGCGAGCAATGTGTTCTTTTACTACGAAGATCTTGACGCGGCGACTGCGTTCTACACGGACGTCATGGGATTCCGGGTTGCCGCAGACTACGGCTCCGCCAAAATTATGCAGGTCGCCAACAAGTCGTTTATCACCCTGGTTGACCACGAGTCCGGCATACATTCGGCCGACGAACCAAAGACCACGGCTATCGCCATCGTTACCGACCAGCTGGATGAATGGTGGGACTACATCCAGACGCAGGATGTTGAAATGCGCACAAAAGAATACAAGACCGAGCCAGGCAGGGCTCACCATGGGTTTGTCGCGGTCGATCCGGAGGGCTATTTCCTCGAGTTCGAACGTTTTAATCCGCACCAGGAAAACGCACAGTTTATGCCAGTGCTGGATGCGACAGAAACGCTGTACGCCAGCCCCGATTCAATGGTCCCCGCGGGACTGGGGTTTAAAGCTACCGTGGTCTGGTTTTACTACAAGGATATGGATGGTATTCAACGTTTCTACGAGGACACGCTCGGGTTCGACCTGATAGTCGACCAGGGGTGGGCGAAGATCTATCCAACCGGCCCGACCGGCTACTTCGGCCTGGTTGATGAGAAGCTCGGTATGCACAACTTCACTGAGACGAAAGCGGTCACGCTCTCGCTAATCACAGACGACGTCGATGGCTGGTATGACTACGCGAGCAACCACGAATCAATTGATATGCGATCGGAAGAAATATCGGACACCGATCGTTATCGCGCGTTTGTCGCATACGATCCCGAGGGGTACTACCTGGAATGGGACACTTTCAAAGCAACAGAGGAAAATGCCGCTTTGGTGAATGCGATTCAAGCGGAGTAGACAAT
>JBPCYD010000282.1:0-17079 GCA_051007895.1 Woeseiaceae bacterium | reverse complement strand
GAATGCTTCGAGGTCGAGATTCGCGCCGTTGTATCCATACCGACCGTCATCGTTGATCGTGACATTCAGTACCTGGATGCCGGCGTCGCCCGAGTCACGTGGCGGCACTTTACTGCCTAATTCAATCTCGTCGACTGGTAGTCGAGTGACACCGGTACCGAATCCCCAGGTCAGGTACTCGTTGTCGTTGCTCCAGGTGACCCATTCGCCACCATCCTGCGACAGCTGCTGGAACGCGAGTGCCGCGCTGTTCGGATCGAATTCGATGGCCTCGCCAACCTGCGGCATTGCCGTCACGTAAGCATTGTGCTGCTCGGAAAACGCGATCAATCGTTCGTCCGGACTGACGAGAATTTCCTGGGCGAAACGAAACTTCAAATGAGTCTTCTTGTCCGTACCGTCAATCCTGATCGAGTTGAGCACAGCCTTCGCGGGCATGCGCTCACCACGCTCGCCGTCGCCACCACCTTCATCGTCGAAATACCAGATGCGCGTGCCGTCTGCAGAAAAAGTCGGCCGGGTAACGCGGCGCTGCGAGCCACGATTTGCGGTCGACGTGACGACCCGCCGATTGCCGCGTCCGTTGGCATTCAAAACGACTATGTCGTGCCTTGATTCCGCGCCGAGATCATCACCGCGACCACTTACACCGCTGCCAGCGACCACAAGAATGGAATCTCCATCCGCCGAGTAGGCGGGATTGACGAGCTGAGCATCGGACTCGAAGAGTGCACGTGAACTGCCAGGCCGGCCGCGGAAATTTATTTCCCGCAATGTGCCGCCTTCGCTGTCACTCCAGGTTGTAAACAGAATGCGGCGGCCATCCGGTGAGAATGTCGGCGAAAATTCCGGCAGGTCGAGGTCTGTCACGCGACGTGGTTCACCAGTCGGCAGATCCATACGGTACATACGACCGAGAGCGATAAACACCATCGATTGTCCGTCGGGGCTGATCACCGGCCAGCGAATGAGTTTCGCTTGCAGGGTGTCAGTCGCCGGATTTCTTTTTGAGCGCAGAGGCTCGTGATAACGAAGCGCGACATCCGCGTTGAATGGAATATCCGCTACGTCGCTACCATCAACCGGTACGCGCACGAACGTACCACCGGCCCAGACGATCAACGCAGATCCATCCGGCGTAAAATCGTAATTGGGATAAATATGATGGGTGCCGAAAGCCTCGAGCTGGTCGCGATCGAGGCCGTCCCAGAGCTGTTCCTCCGAACCGTCGGCAAGATTGTGAAGCCAGAGTGTCGTATCACCGCCCACGCGCCGCACAAATGCTATTGAATTGCCGTCCGGGCTCAGGACCGGACTTGCGGCGCTGCCGTTGCCACCCGTTACCGGGCGTTTTTCGCCCGTTTGGCGGTCGTATCGGTTGACCGACCAGATCGGCCCGTAGGGATTGCGTCCGTAGCTGAAGGGGCCACCTTCCCCGTAGTAGATATACCGGCCATCCTGGCTGGCATGAAACGAATCAACCTCGCCCTTGTTATCGACGAGTTTGATGCCGCTGCCACCCTCCTTGTGGAGCAGCCACATTTCGGCGATGCCGATCGAGCTCGTGTCGGTAACGCGACGCCGTGCCAGGATCCAATCGCCATCCGAAGTCCAGTTGGCACCGCCAAAGGTGCGCTTAGTGCCATCGTTCAGATGTTTGAATTCCGATAACGCACTGCCATCGAAAGCGGCCGTCCAGACGGAGCTTAAGCCACTTCTGTCGGACGTGAACAGGATGTGTTCGCCGTCCGGGCTGAAACGCGGCTGAAAGTCATAGGCGGCGCCATCGGTCAATCGAACAGTATCGCCGCCCTCGACTGGCAGCAGGTAAAGGTCGCCGAGCAGGTCGAAGATAATGCTCGATCCGTCCGGGTGTACATCGAGGTTCATCCAGGTGCCTTCGCTGGTCGTGAACTCGAGATTGGCTCGAGTCGGACCCAATGGGGCATTGACGTCCCATTTGCCCGTGCGGTCGATCGGCTCATTGGCCTGGGCGGCCGGAATTATCGACACCAATAGCAGAGCAAACAATCGGACAATCACGGCCTTCTCCTTCGGAAACCTTGATGTTGGAAGCCTGCGCAGTGTACTGGTTTGAAATCGGCGATTCAGCAGAATGCGGGCCGCGTTGACGATGTTTGCCGACCGCGGCAAATCAGGCACACTGTGCTGCCGAATAGGCGAACGCCCGTGCGCCCCAGCTGTCGGAAGTATAAATTCTCTCGCTAACCCGGAAGTATGTAAATGAAACGAACAGCCATATTACTCCTGAGTGTTGTGGTAACGGCCTGCGCCTCGGCGGACGACGAATCCTGGCCGTTTACGGCGACTCCCGTAGTGCAGCTCAATGAACCCTGGGCGATGACATTCTTGCCGGATGGTCGAATGCTGGTGACTGAGAAGCGCGGCAGACTCCTGATCGTCACGCAGGATGGACAGAAATCGGCGCCACTGCCGGGCGTGCCGGACGTTGATTACGGCGGTCAGGGTGGTCTCGGCGACGTCATACTGCATCCCGAGTTTGCCTCGAACAGTGTTATCTATCTGAGCTACGCCGAGGCCGGCGACGACAATACTCGCGGTGCCGCTGTCGCGCGCGGCACGCTTGCGCTTGCCAGCGATGGCGGCGGGACACTGCACGACATGACGGTCATCTGGCGGCAAAATCCGAAGGTCACCGGACGCGGTCACTACGGACACCGCATGGCATTCTCCGCCGACGGCTACCTCTACATATCATCGGGGGATCGGCAGAAATTTGATCCGGCTCAGGATATGCAGATGAACCTGGGCAAGGTACTCAGGCTGCATGACGATGGCACAGTACCGGATGACAATCCCTTTGCGAACCAGGGTGGTGTAACTGCACAGATATGGTCGCTCGGACATCGCAATCCGCTCGGCCTGGCCTTCGATGCGCGAGGACGTCTGTGGAACCAGGAGATGGGCCCACGGCATGGCGATGAACTGAACCTGGTCAAGCGCGGACACAACTACGGCTACCCAATTGTTTCCAATGGCAATCACTACAGCGGCGAAAAGATTCCCGATCACGATACGCGACCGGAATTCGAGGCACCCAAGGCTTTCTGGGTGCCTGCCATCTCCCCCGGTGGACTTATGTTTTACAGTGGCGGCCTGTTTCCCGATTGGCAAGGGAATGCGTTTATCGGCGGGCTGGGTTCGGAGGCGCTGGTGCGGGTCGAGTTTGACGGTGAGCAGGCGCGTGAAGCGGAACGATTCGAAATGGGTCAGCGCATCAGGGAGGAAGAGCAGGGCCCGAACGGTGCCATCTGGCTATTGGAAGACGAAGAGGGCGGTAAGGGTGGCAGGCTTTTGAAGCTCACGCCTAAAATGCGATGAGCACGCTAAGCGGGCAATGCATGTGTGGTGCAGTGCGCTATGCGGCGGACGCTGTGGAGCCGGAGGTTGGCGTTTGTCACTGCGTTATGTGCCAGCGCTGGGCAGGCGGGCCTTTTATTACAACATCCGCAGAGAAAGTAATTTTCCAGGGTGAGGAAAACCTGACGAGATATCGTTCATCCAACTGGGCCGAGCGTGGCTTCTGCAAAATCTGTGGCTCGAACCTGTTCTATCGCTTGCTCAAGCTCGATAGCCACGAGCTGTGTATCGGTGGCTTCGATGATAGAAGTGGCTTCTCGCTGCAACGTGAAATTTTTACAGACAGGAAGCCGGCCGCTTATGCTTTTGCCGGTGATCATGAGCGCCTTACCGATGCCGAGACTCTCGCCAGGTACAAAGAATTCGCCTAGCGACAAACCAGCACCAAAAAATGCCCGAGCCTGCAACAGCGCAGGGGACCGTCAAGTGGATCGATCGCGTTGAATGGATTATCGCAACGACTCTCCAAGTCGGTATTTTGCTCGTTATCGCGGGAACGGTCTATCGGTCTGAATGGCTCCTGGCATTCAATGGCACTCTTATTCTCGCGCTGACCTTTGCGCCGGCCATGCTCGAGCGCCGCCTGCGACAGCCCCTGCCTGTCGATCTGACGTTAATTACAACGGTATTCTTGTATGCGGCTTTCGCGTTGGGTGAGGTACGCGATTTCTACGAAAAAATCTGGTGGTGGGATCTGGCCTTGCACGGACTTTCCGTGCTGACTGTTGGCGTCATTGGATTTCTTTATATTTACGTCTTCTACATGACGAGGCGAATCGACAATGCCCCCGGCTGGATTGCCACAATCTCTTTTGCGCTCGCAGTGTCGGTTGGCACGCTCTGGGAAGTGTTCGAGATCCTGATGGATCACTACTTCGCATTCAATATGCAGAAATCCGGATTAATCGACACGATGACGGACCTGATAATTAATGCCGTTGGGGCGGTAATTGCGGCCGCAATCGGTTACTTTTACGTTTATGGCGAAGACAGCCTGCTGGGTCGCAGGCTGATTCAAGCCATGGCCCACGAAAAGAAAGAACAATGAGGGCAGCGATCTACTAGCGTATTGGCCCATACCAAGAATAAAAAGATGGGGCGGTGATTCAAATGACTTCCAGAGTATTCTGCTTGATCGGCCTGGCAATCATTCAAATGGTTGGGTTGCCATACGCATCTGCCGAGGAGATTCGTCATGACCTCGTCGCAGACGTCTCCGCCGAGCGGATAGAGACAGATATTCGCAAGCTGGTCGGATTTGGTACGAGGCACACCTTATCCGAAACCCGTTCCGACACGCGTGGCATTGGGGCGGCACGGCGCTGGATTGCGGATGAGTTTCGCCGCATCTCTGACGATTGCGACGGTTGTCTCGAGGTCCTCGTTATCGGCGATACGATCTCCGGTGAAAGACGAATTCCGGATCCCACCGAAGTTGTCAGCGTTGTGGCCATACAACGCGGCACGCTTGACCCTGACCGCATGGTCATGATGTCTGGTGATATCGACTCGCGCGTCAGTGATCCATTGGACAGCAAATCTGACTCTCCCGGCGCGAACGATAACGCGAGCGGCATGGCGGGGACGATCGAGGCTGCGCGTGTGCTGTCCAAACATCAGTTCGCCGGGACTATTGTTTACGCTGGGTTATCGGGAGAAGAACAGGGGCTGTTCGGCGGTGCAATTGTCGCCCGCCACGCGCTTGACGCCGGCTGGAGAATCAAGGCCGTCCTGAATAATGACATGATAGGCAATATCACCGGTATCGATGGCGTCACCGACAACGCGACCGCACGTGTTTTCTCTGAAGGCACTCGGTACGTGGAAACGGAAGAGGAAGCGCGGACGCGTCGTTTCAGCGGTGGTGAAATTGATTCGCCGTCACGCAATATTGCGCGCTACGTCGAGCGAATGGCCGATAAATTTATTCCCAATCTCAATGTCATGATGATCTACCGGCTCGATCGATTCGGTCGCGGTGGCCACCATCGGCCATTCAACGAGGTTGGCATCCCTGGCGTTCGCATCATGGAAACTCATGAGCACTACCAGCGTCAGCACCAGACCTTACGAACAGAAGATGGTATTGACTACGGCGACGTCATCGAAGGCGTGAACTTTGACTACGCGCGAAAGCTCACGGCGCTGAATATCGTCAGCCTGGCCGGTATGGCCGCGGCGCCACCGTTTCCAGCCAACGTGGAAATTTCCGGTGCGGTTCAGCCCAGCACGACATTGAGCTGGTCGTTGCCATCGGGCGAGATGGCGGAGAACTTGGCTGGGTACAAAGTTTATTGGCGCCTGACGACTGAACCGCAGTGGACGTACAGCCGCGACGTTGGGTTGGTCGATACCTTTACACTGGAGAACGTCGTTATCGACAACTACCTGTTCGGCGTGGCCAGCGTTTCCACTGATGGTTACGAGTCGCCGGTCGTCTTCCCCGGCCCCATGGGTTCTTTCGGCGGTTACGGCGAGTGAGCAGCGGCGCGAATTCGCGCACACCTGTCCCTAAAGCGGAGGCGGTCAGCGGCTTCCAGATCGGCATCGTGCTGATAGGCATCTCGATTACACTGCCGCTGATGTATAACGCCGGCGAGCTTGCGCAGGGCATAGGATTGTCGAAAGCAATCATCGCGACAGTTTGCGGCGCGTTGATACTGAGCCTGATGTCCATACCTGCCGCGATTGTCGGCGTCAAAACCCGTTTATCGTCATATATGATCGTCGAACATACATTCGGCTACCTGGGTGCAAAGTTCGTCAATTTCTGGCTCGGCCTGTCGCTGCTCGGGTGGTATGCAGTCACGGCAGAACTCTTCGGACGAACGCTGTTTCTCGCAGCCGGTGAGCTTTCGGCGACGGAAATTCCAGAGTATGTCTATACCATACTCAGCAGCATCCTGGTTATCGTGACCACGGTATACGGATTCAAGGCAATCGATCGTTTAGCGTTGATTGCGGTGCCGTTTCTCTTGCTTGCGCTGGCGGTCGTCGTCTTCCTTTCGCTGCGGCAGGCCACCTTTGCAGACCTGCTGGTGATCGAAGGTGAGGGACTGGATATGTCCACGGCAATTTCGGCCGTGGTCGGGGCCGCGATCGTTGGCGTGGTGCTGACCCCGGACCTGACCCGCTATGCACGCAATACCTGGGATTGTGTCGTTGCGTCTTTCCTTGGGCAGGGTGGCGGCATGACGATTGCCTACGTCTTCGGCATGATTCCCGTCCTCGTATGGAATGAACTTGAACCTATGACCTACATGTTCCTGGTAGGATTCGGCGGACTCGCCCTGGCCGTAATCGTTTTCGCGACCTGGACCACTAATGTGATCAATCTCTATTCCACCGCGCTATCCGCCCGGGCGTCGATACCTATCGGACATTATCGCACCGTCGTCGTGATCACGGGCATTGTTGGCACGGCAGCGGCGCTTCTGGGCATCGCTGAGAACCTGATTGATTTCTTTATCGTGCTTGGCCTTCTCGTCCCGCCGGTCGCGGGCGTTTATTTAACCGAATTTTTCATATTCAAACGCAGAGACTATTCAGCAGAGCGCCTCGACGACCGTCCACCCATTGTCATTAATGCGGCGATCGCCGGCATTGGTAGCGGTCTCCTGGCTATCTATATGTACTATTCCAATCTGTCGCTGACGACAATCGCGCCGCTGGATTCACTGGTAATTTCCGTGCTCGTTTACCTGGTGTTGGAAACAGCTCGTCGCAAAGTAGGTCAAAAATAAATGCGGATCGGAATTGACGTTGGTGGGACCCATACGGATGCGGTCATTCTCGATGAACAGAACGTCATCGCTGCGACGAAGGTTTTGACATCCCAAAACGTCAAGGACGGCGTCGTCAATGCACTGGATGAAGTGCTAACGCAAAGTGGCGTCGACCGCAATGATGTTGACGCGGTCATGATCGGCACGACGCAGTTTACCAACGCGGTGATACAGCGCCGTGACCTGGCACCTACCGCCATCATTCGAGTTGCGCTGCCATCCGGCGAACTCGTACCGCCGATGCTTGACTGGCCCGAAGATATCGCCAGCGAGCTCGGTCGACACGTATACATGATTCATGGTGGGTTCACCTACGATGGTTTTCCGATTGCCCCGTTGTCCGATGATGAAATCGATAGCGCCGCTGACAGTATCGCCGCTAACGGTGTCGAGCTGGTTGCGGTGGCAAGTGTGTTTTCTCCATCCGACCCGACGCAGGAGGAGTACGTTGCGGCGCGTATCGAGAAACGCTTACCTGACGTGCGCGTAACGCAATCGCACAGTATCGGTCGCATGGGGATCCTGGAGCGCGAAAACGCGGCACTGCTGAATGCGAGCCTTCTGCCGCTCGCCGATAAAGTTGTCGACTCGTTCGCGACAGCGCTGCAGGAACGCGAGATTCGCTGTCCGTTCTATATTAGCCAGAATGACGGAACGCTCATGTCGGCGGGATTCGCCGCCGAGTTTCCGGCGCTGACTTTCGCCTCGGGCCCCACAAACTCACTGCGAGGCGCGAGCCTGCTTACGCGGCTCGATGATGCGGTCGTAGTGGATATCGGTGGGACTACCTCCGACATCGGTGTCCTGCAGGACGGCTTTCCCCGCCAATCCAATATAGCGATCGAGGTTGGCGGCGTGCGGACGAATTTTCGCATGCCCGATATCCAGGCCATCGGGCTGGGCGGAGGCAGCCTCGTGAAAGACGATGGCTCTGCCATCGGCCCGCAGTCGGTTGGCTACCGGCTCGTAGAAGACGGTCTGGTATTTGGTGGCGATACGATGACGACAACCGACATAGTGGTTGCCGCTGGCAATGCTGATATCGGGGACAGGGCTCGCGTGGCTGACCTCGATCGTAGCGTCGTAGACACAGCTGTCGCCAGGATTCACAGCATCATTGACGATGGAATCGACCAGATGAAATCCAGCCGAGACCCCGTTCCCGTTATCCTGGTGGGCGGCGGTGCCGTCCTGGTCTCGCGGTCACTGCAGACAGCATCGACAGTACATCGCCCGGAGCATTCGGGTGTCGCGAACGCCATTGGTGCGGCGAACGCGCAGGTCGGCAGCGAGACCGAACGCATCGTTTCCTACCGCTCGGTTCCTCGTGACGTCGTGCTTGAAGAGATGACGGAAACACTGACTGCTGAACTAATACGCGCCGGCGCAAATCGCGAGACGGTCAAGATTGCAGACATAGAAGAAACATCGGTTTCCTACATGGCTGACGACTCGACGAAAATCCGGATCAAACTCGTAGGAGACCTGTTGCTGGCCGGCGGAGGCAGATCATAATGTCAACTGAAGTCACACGCGGGCTGATCGTGAAGTCGGGCGGCTGCTGATGTCGGTTCGGATAGCGCACACGGATATAGCCGATCTCTGCCGTGGCTCTGTTTTCCTGGCAACCGGCGGTGGCGGCGATCCTTATGTCAGCCAGATCCTTGTCCAGGAAGCGCTGAAGAAGCATGGACCTGTCGACCTCGTGCCGCTTGATAACGTTCCTGATGATGCTTTCGTTGTCGCAATCGGCGAAGTGGGAGCCCCTACGGTCAGTTTGGAGCAATTACCAATCGGCAATGAGTGCCTCGATGTGGTCGACCGGTTCGAGGAGTGGGTGGGACGCAAGATTTCGCACGTCGTTTCTTTCGAAGTTGGCGGCGCGAATTCTGTCATTCCTCTTATCGCGGCCGCCGCGAAAAAAATACCGTTGATCGACGGTGACGGCATGGGTCGAGCGCTCCCCGAGGCACAGATGATGACCTTCGCCATCGAAGGCGTTCGACCGACGCCTGCGGTCGCTGTCGACTACGCCGGTGGCGCGGTATTTTTCGATACGGCGGATACATTGCTCTATGAGCGGCAGATCAGAAACATCGCCATGGCAATGGGCGGCATGGTGTTCACGGCAGAGCATCCGATGACGGCGGAAGAGGCTCGCACGGCAATTGTGCCGGGAACGATTAGCTTCGCACTCGAAGTCGGTCGAACGCTGGGGGCAAACTATGGCAATGCGAAAAATGTCGAGGCGCCGTTGAAAGCGCTCTTCGAGCGCTCCGATTATGGTGTCCTGAAACACCTGTACACCGGCAAGATCGTCGACATCAATCGCAAGGTGGTGGGCGGCTTTGATGTGGGCGAGGCAACCATCGAGTCGGTTGGTAACGACAGGCCGCCGCTGACGCTGTCGATCAAGAACGAATTCCTGGTCGCCACCATCGGAGACCGCGTCGTCGCTTCCGTTCCTGATCTGATCACCATGGTCGATCACGAGACGTCGTCGCCGATCAACTCGGAGAGAGTGCATTACGGGCAGCGAGTGACCGTATTTGGCATCGGCTGTCCACCGCACTATCGCACCGCTCGCGCGCTCGAGGTGGTTGCGCCACGGGCATTTGGGTTTGATTTCGACTATCGGCCAATCGAACAGCTATAAGCCGTTCTTTATTAAGACATTTACTTCTTTGGCAGAGGCAAATGCCAGATCTGTCGTATTGCTGCAACATTAAACAAAAATCCAATCATTGACAATCGCCGAATTATTGTCTATGAGTAACATAATCAAGAAGTTTGGTGGTTTCGTCTCGGTATATACGTAGCTGTTGTCTAATACCAACATTGTGATGGGCAGGCGGAGCAACATAATTAAGCGCTTATTAGCAGGGGGAATGAGGATGCAATCTAAACTCGGCAGGACATTCATTATTCAGGCTCTGAAACTCGGTGGCCTCACAGCATTGAGTTTGAGTCTGTTTTCTGGAGTTGCTACGGCTCAGGAGGACGAGCCAATCGAAGAGATTAGAGTCACAGGGTCCCGCATTGCTCGAGATCCCAATCTTGGCGCGCCAGTCGCTATTCAGTCAGTCACTGCAGAGGACATTCAGCTCTCTGGTGAAGTTGATGTGACGGACGTCGTGCGAAAAGTTCCCGCATTGATGACCAGTAATACAGCAGACGGCTCCAACCAGGCCTCGGATTTCGATTCGGACACCCAGTCTGCACTGAGTTCAGTTGGCGAGGCAGTGCTACAGCTCCGCGGCATGGGGCTCGAGCGCACACTGGTGCTGGTGGATGGTCGCCGCCATGTCGCTGGCGGTGTCGGGTCATCCGCAGTAGACATCAACACGATTCCGCAGCAACTGATCGAACGGGTTGAGGTACTGACCGGCGGTGCATCAGCCATTTATGGTGCTGATGCAGTAACCGGCGTCGTCAATTTCATCATGAAAGATGAGTTTGAGGGCCTTGAGTTCGGCGTACAGGGCGGTATTTCAAGTGAGGGTGATGGCGAGGACTACAGCGTCAACGGTATCTGGGGCACTAATTTCAATGACGACCGCGGCAATATCGCTATTGCCGTTGAATACAGGAAGCGGGAGCACCTGTTTCAGGGTGATCGTCCCTGGTCAATCGACAACGGAATTGCATCAGATGACGCCAATCCAGCGTTGCGCTTTCAACAAGGCGACATAGGTACGAGCACGCCGAACTTTGCCCAGTTCTATACAACGGCCAGGGGTTACTTCCCGTTCGGTATTTCAATTCCATCAAGCGACGATTTCATTGCCGATTACACCGCGGATTTCGGTGTCGCGCCGTCTTTGACTGCCGGTGAGCAGGCGCTGCTCGATCAGGCAGCGAATGCACCGCTTGGATCCATTCAGCGTCGTCGGACATTCTCTATTAGCTCGGAACACGGCGTGATTGTTCCGGCAGATTTCCTGTTCACGGGAGTCGACGTCAACAGCAATGGCATTGACGATTGTGACGAGTCTTTTCTCGGTTACAACAGCTTGTTCGAGGGTGTCGAGTCGTTCGGGCTTACTGGTGGCTGCTGGAATAATGTTAATGGCGTGCCGCAGATCTATCAGGACGGACTCGTCGCCGGCAACTTCAATCAGTTTGGCGGCGACGGGATTCATGCCTTCGGATTCGACGACGATTATCTCACACCGAACGACGACAAGATCACCGTCAATGTAATGGGACGATACGACATAACTGATTCCGATACTTTTTTTGCTGAGTTCAAGTATGTCACCCAGGACACGGAGTTCGGCGGACCGCTGAACGGTTTCTATGACCTGCTCTTCGGAGCGCCGGACAATCCGTTTATCCCGGAGTCATTACAGGCGGCTGCCGTCAATGCTGGCGGACTGTACATCACCCGGGATCCTCGTGATACCGGGCCAAACATCGATAAGAACGAACGGGAAACTACGCGCGTTGTTCTTGGACTGGAAGGAGAATTTGACAACGGTTGGGGTTACGAGTTTTCGTTCACTGCCGGTAAGACTGAGCTCACCAACGTTAATGTCGGCGGTACCATCATGGATCGCTATTTCGCCGCCATTGACGTAGTTGCGGATCCAGTCACCGGGAATCCGATATGTCGCTCGGATATCGATCCGACGGCGCCGCCGACGACAATTTTCGATCTGCCCCTGTTCGATCCGGGTTTCTTCACGTTTAACCCCGGCGATGGCAGCTGCGTACCTTTGAGTATCTGGGATGGAGAAAACTCCAGCACACAAGCTGCGAGAGACTGGATCTGGCGCACGGCGCAGCAGGAATTCCAGATTGAGCAGACTGTGTTTTCGGCGATCGTAGATGGCGAACTCGGTTTCGGATTTTCTGCTGGCGACGTAGCGTTTGCTGTTGGCGGTGAAGTTCGCGGCGAATCCAGTAGCTCAAGTTTTGATCCCTGGACCCGCGGTGTCTTGCCGGTAGATGGTCCTAACGGCACGGCCGGCACTTTGCTCCGGGACGTCCCCGGGTTCCGGCAAACCTCATTGCTTTTCGATCCGGAGACATTGGTCACAAATTCCAAGGGCAGCTATCACGTTTGGGACGTGTTCGGCGAGGTAGATGTGCCCCTGCTCGGTGGTGCGACATTTGCCGAGGAATTGACCTTTAATGCAGCGCTGCGTTATTCAGACTATTCAACGATCGGCAATACGCTGACATGGCAGGCAGGACTGGTTTGGGCGCCGGTCGAGGATATTCGATTCCGTGGGACCATCTCTCAGGCAGTGCGCGCGCCAAATATCGCCGAGTTGTTCAATCCCGAACAGGCACAAACATTCAGACCGCGCGACCCTTGTGAGCAGTTCAGAATCGATGCATTGATTGCTGATGGCGATCCGCAAGGTGCTATTCGTCAAGCCAACTGTATTGCCGACGGATTGGCAATGGGTTTCGTAGATCCGCTTTCGGCAAGGTTTACGGGCTCGACATCAGGAAATGCGAATCTTATAGAGGAAGAGGCGGACACCATTACCGTAGGCTTCGTATTCCAGCCGACCTTTCTTGAAGGGCTAACAGTATCTGTCGACTATTGGGATATCGAAATCAATGACGCTATTGCGGCAGTATCTGCGCAGGATATTGTGGACAGCTGTTACGGCTCACCAACGTTCCCGAATCAGTTCTGTGACCTGTTGCGCAGGGACCGCAATCCGGGTTCGGCGCAATTCCTCGGTTTGGAATTCATCCAGCAGACCCAGCTCAATTTCGGAAAGATCGAATCAGCGGGTATTGATTTTGGCGCATCATATTTATTTGAGCTCGCCGCGAATACGTTCGAAGTTGGTGTGCAGGGCACGAAGGTCGATCATTACGATCGGTTCTTCGACCCGCTTGATTCGTCCGCGATCGACCCTGAGTTGGGTGAGCTTCGCCGGCCGGAGTTGTCAGGTACTGCCTACCTAAGCTGGGGATTGGGGCCATTCTATGCACGGTGGCAGACGCTTTACCAAGATAGCCAGGCGTTGAACGATGTCGAAATTCAGACAGCGCTTCTCGATTTTGGACAGAGCGGATTTTCGGATGATTTTACGTCGCATGATCTGTCTGCATCGTGGGATGTGAACGACAGCATGCGGATCTTCGGTGGCGTCAATAACGTCACTGACGAGATTCCGTTTCTCACCGAGATCGCGTATCCGGTCGGCCCTCGCGGGCGTTACTTCTTCTTAGGTGTTAACTACGCCATCCAGTAGCATCGCAGCCAGAAGAATCAAGGCCGAAGCATTATTGCTTCGGCCTTATTCGTGGACAATTAGTCGGCCAAATAGTAGATGTGACAAGTTTGGTTTTCCAACGCGCTGCGATTGGAGAGAATTGTGACCGACAAGAAGAAAGTCAAACACCTGTTGCATGCTCTGGGGAAAAAACCAAGAGCTCGTCTGGCGCAATTGCCAACGCCGATTCATCGGCTGGAAAACTTCGGCCAAGAAGTTGGGGATATCGCGCTAAATTGGGACATTCTTGATTTAGCGTATTAGTACATTAAAACAAGAATGTCCCAATTTTGGCTTTTCGGGTGCGTTTCGATTGGAGTGTATTGTGGCCGATGAAAAGAAAATCGATGACTTGTTGCATGCGCTTGAAACAAGACCTAGGGCTCGCCTGGCGCAACTACCTACCCCGGTTCATCGGTTGGAAAACTTCGGGCGAGAGGTCGGGGATATCGAGCTATGGATCAAGAGAGACGATTTGACGGGTCTGGAAGGTGGAGGAAACAAGACGCGCAAACTCGAGTACCTGGTCGGCGACGCAATTGAGGCCGGCGCCGACACGCTGGTCACTGCCGGTGCTATTCAATCTAATCACACTCGCCAGACAGCCGCGGCTGCGGCGAGGTGTACGCTGAAGTGTGCCTTGCTGCATTTCGGCTGGACCAAGGATGCGGGGCCGCATTATCGACAGGTCGGAAATATTCTCCTGAGCAGTACCATGGGTGCCGAATTATTCCTCGACGAGACGCCAAGGCCCATCGAGGACCAGGGGCCTCTGCTCGATTTTTGTGAATTCCTGAAGGATCGCGGTCACAAGCCTTATTTGATTCCTGCGGGCGCTTCCGAGCACCGTCTCGGCAGTCTGGGTTACATGGAATGCGCGGCAGAAATCGTCAATCAGTGTAAGACACTCGATACACAGTTCGATTACATCCTTCACTGTACTGGCAGTAGCAGCACGCAGGCTGGACTGTTGGCGGGATTTGCTGCAATTGGTTCAGATATACACGTCATCGGCGTTGCCGACGATGAGGAAACGCAAATTAAGCAGGCGCGAGTACTAAAACTGGCGAACGATGCGCTGATGGAACTCGAAATATCAGCAAGCGTTTCGCTGGATGACGTTCACGTTGTCGCGGCGGATCAAAGTCCATACGGAACCGCCGATAGCGATACCTTGGACGCAATTCGACTGTTGGCGAGAACGGAAGGCCTGATCGCCGACCCGGTCTATGAAGGAAAGGCATTGCGCGGACTGCTGAGTCTCGCGCAGGAAAGCTATTTCGAAAGTGGCAGCAGGGTTTTGTTAATGCATCTTGGTGGAACGCCGGCCGTACATGCCTATGTAAACCAGTTGGGCTTGCCAGAGTTCTCCCCATTCCCGGCGTAACAATATTGGGGACATTCCTGATTTAGCTCCGGTTTCAGCGCGAAAATGGTGATAAATCTGACTCATTGAACCCATTGGAACGTGAAATCAGGAATGTCCCCATTTTTTACAGGAAGCGCTCGACGCGGAAATCCGATAGAAGGTCGACAGATACTCCGTCAAGTATTTCCATTGCCGCAAGATGGCCTACGATCGGTGCCAGCGTCACGCCGCTGTGCATTGCCGCGAGGTAGATGCCAGGATTATTTTCGGGTCGGCCGATGATGGGTAATCCATCGAGCGGCAGCGGGCGCCAGCCAACGCCAACGGTCTCTACTTTTGCGTCGTTCAGTTCCGGAACGTATTTTTTCGCAACGTCAATAATGCGCCCTGCGTGCTCCATGGAGAGCTGTGCGTCGGGGTACGCGTTCGGCTGGTTCGCCAATAAAGCTCGATGTTGATCTGTCTGAGGTGGTCCGGCTTTTTCACCAAGTACAACTCGACCGTCTGGCAGCTGGTGAAAATGCGTGTCCGTCGTGTAGGAAACGGCATTGAGCAACGGTGCCATCGGGGTCGTCGTGACAATGACGCCGGGCGTTGCTGGCTTCAACAAATTCGTACCGAGGTCCGCCATCGACGCTATCTCGTTTGCGCCCGTTCCGGCAGCGACAACAGCTAAATCAACCATAAAAGAACCGGAATCTGTGCGGACAACCACACCATTACTATTCTCGCGGATTCCCGTCACTGTCGCCGGATAAACTGTTGTCCCACCATTTTCAATGACGCGGTCTACCAACGCGCGCGTAGTACCAGCTGGGTCAATGGCACCGTCCCGGGAACACCAGACTGCCTGTTCATCGGAGGCCAGGGTCACGTTTGGCTCAAGTTCGCGTGCTCTTTCGCTGTCAATCATCCAGGTTGGTGCCCCGTATGACTGAATACGCCGTACGCCCTCGGCGATTTCTCGCGTCGTCTCAGGCGAGTGATACCACTCGAGGCTGCCACCCCAACGGACAGGAATATCGACGTCCTGTGCAAGTCGGTGATATTCGTTCAACGAGTGCGTCCGCAGCGCGAAATAGCTTTTGGGCATGTCAAAATATGACGCATTGATCCAGGCGAAAGAATTGCCGGATGCCTGGGCAGCGGGCTCACGTTTCTCAATCAGTACAACGTCACAGCCACGTTTCGACAGGTAGTAGGCGATCGACGCCCCGACGATGCCGGCGCCGATAACAGCAGCCCGGTTCACCGTGCCGGCAGGCCTGGCTTCATGCGCCGCAAATGCGGTGCGCGCGGAAATACCCGTGGCCGCAACAGCCGCGGTAGACTTAAGAAACGCCCTGCGATCCATACTGCTAGTCGTCCATCAGGTCCTGTTCCGGCTTCAACTGCTGTTCCAGGAAGCTGGCCAGGGCGCGATAGAATGCGACGCGGTTAGCCTGTTTTGATATGCCATGGCCTTCATCCGGGAACCGCAGGTAGGTGACCTCGCCGCCGTTGTCGCGCACGGTTTTGACAATTCTGTCAGATTCCGTGACCGGATCGCGCGGGTCGTTGGCGCCGTGCTCGACAAACAACGGTACCTTGATCTTGTCGGCGTTATTGATCGGCGAGTTAACTTTGTAAAACTCCTGCCAGCGTTCCTCGGTGATGTCGCCATACTCGATACGGTCAGACGCCTTGAGAGCGGGCGACGCATCGTTCAGGGCCCGGACCCAGTCGGATACACCAACGAATGATGCACCGGCGTCAAACACACCCGGATAGGAGCCGAGGACAGCGTTGACCATGTAGCCACCGTAAGAACCACCCATCACTGCAATTCGATTGGTGTTCAGGCGCTTGTCCTTGGACAGAAACGCAACGGTATCGACTAGGTCGCGAACGGAGTCCAGTCGCTTTTCCTGGTTGTCCAGGCGTGCGTACGTTTTGCCGAAGCCGGTTGATCCACGCACATTGACGTCGAAAACAGCGATGCCATTATTGACGAGGTATTGCACCTGCGCCTGATAGTTTGGGCGCGATTGTCCGGTTGGACCGCCATGTACCTTCACGACGACAGGCGGAATGACATCTGATTGCGATTCGTCGGGCAGATAGAGCAACCCTTGTAACTCAACGCCATCACGGGCCAGGTAGCGCAGAGATTCAGGAACGACAAATGACTCCGGATCAATACCTGCCAGCGACGAGGATATCGTATGAGAAAGCTTGCCAGATTTTATGTCCCATACGAAAACATCCCCAGGTGTGCTGGGGCCGGTCACGCGAATGTTCA
>JBPCYD010000281.1:0-15157 GCA_051007895.1 Woeseiaceae bacterium | reverse complement strand
GGTGGGAAGTAAACGCTTACGGCAGCACGGGTGGGTATCGGGGTCGCAAACATCTGCTGTATGAGGGTGGGATCAAGGTCCCCGCGATAATTCGCTATCCGGGCTTGGTTGAGCCTGGCTCGACGTCTGATGAGCTGCTTGTCGGAACCGACCTGTTCGTGACATTGGCACATCTCGGCGGCGGTACGGTTCCTGACGATCGACCAATCGACGGGATCGATGTTCGCGCCGTTTTATCCGGTGGCGAGTTGCCGCAACGAACCGTCTTTTGGGCGTTGGATTCCGTATCGGATCTCGAGTTTGCGATTCGTAGCGGCGACTGGAAATTGTTGATTGATCGCGATGGCAATCCTCGAGAGCTTTACGATCTTGCGTCGGACCCGCTGGAGTTTTTCAATGTTCGCGAAAACAATCCGGATATTGTCGCTGACCTAATGTCGCGGTTCGAGACGCAGGATTATCTGCGGGACGGAGCGCGCAAAAGTGAGTGATCACAAGATAGAGAATATTGGCCTCCGTGGATCGGGTAAGGACCGGGTCGACTGGGCACGTCACAACATGCCGATCCTTAAGGCCATTAAGCAACGCATGAGTGTCGAGCTACCCTTCAAGGGCCACAAAATCGGTATTTGTCTTCACGTCGAAGCCAAATCAGGCGTCTGGATTGAAACACTAATGGCGGGTGGCGCCAGCGTTGCGATTACAGGCAGCCCAGGGTCGACACAAGACGATACCGCGGCCTATCTGGTCAAAGAAATGGGCGTCGAAGTATTCGCGTGGCGAAGTGAGACGATTGACGAGCATATGGAAAATGCGAAACGCGTGCTGGATGCCGGGCCTACTATCATTGCCGACAACGGCGGTGACTTGCATTACCTGCTGGGAAAGGACGACATCTACAAGAAACTGCGCGAGTCAATCATCGGTGCTACAGAGGAAACGACTACGGGTGCCAACCGCTTAAGAGAGGAACTGCCTTCGTTCGATTTTCCAACGATCATCATTAACGACACGATGGCCAAGCGTATTGTGGAAAACCGGTACGGCGTCGGTATTTCCGTTGTCGACGGGATCATGCGGACGACCAACATCATGCTGGGTGGCAAGACGGTCGTGGTGGTGGGCTACGGATACTGCGGTCAAGGTGTGGCGCAACGACTTCGGGGTTTGGGTGCCCACGTGACCGTGGTCGATACGGCGCCTATGGCGCAATTGGAAGCACATTTCGAGGGACTCAAGACGGCTGTGCTCGAAGATGCTTTGAGTGATGCTGATATTGTGATCACCGTAACCGGGCGTGATGCTGCGATCCAAAAACGGCATTTCGAACTGATGAAAGATGGCGTCGTTCTTTGTAACGCCGGGCAGAACAGCTCGGAGATTGATATCGAATCGCTGCGTGAGATGGCGGAACAGGAGCACACGCTGCGGCCAAACATTGAGCGACTCACACTGAATTCCGGTAAGACGGTCTTCCTGTTGGCGCAGGGCAATTTGATAAATCTGGCGGGTGGTGACGGCAACCCGATCGAGGTCATGGATCTCGGGCTTGCCTTACAGACGCTCAGCCTGGAGCGTATAGCCCTGGGCGCGAAAACGCTCAGTAACGAACCGCAAAGCGTACCTCATGACATCGAACAAGCGACGCTGAAAGCTGCGCTTCAGGAATGGGTCAAGTAAAACGGCGTCCCGCAGGCTGCTATTTGAGTCTCGCGAACCCCGGCTTGCCCTTGCTCACAATGAAAATCGCGAGATCCAGTGCCGGCGACTGCTCGTTCCTTACGTCTTCCATCGCGCGTGCAGTCGTTTTCCACTCTGTCTCGGTCACGTCGTGTAGCAGGTAACCGCGCCTGCCCGGATCGTAGAATTGCACCTGGGGATTATGCACTAGATTCTCGGTGACCGGTTTGGCCAATTGTTCGGGCCAGTTAGCCGAGATTGAAGACGCCACAAACTCGACGACCGGTATGCGCTCACTCGACTGCTTCGTAAGCCTGCCGTCAACGGCCCAGAAGGAATGCACGTCGCCGCTCAGGATGAGTGGATGACCCACTTCGGCTGTCTCAATCGCTTCCGCAATTCGCTTTCTGTTAGCCGGATAAATATCCCAGGCACCGATGTAGCTCAGCTCTTTGCCATCGACCTGGTATCGGAACGGCAAGTAGGGTCCCGGAGAGGCAATAACGTTCCAGTTTGCCTTGTTTTGGATGAGGCTCTCCGTTAACCAACGCTCCTGCTCTTGGCCCAGCATGGAGCGATCTTCGGAAAAGACGTCGTCGCAACGTTCACGGTAGTTTCCGAAGCCGTAATCCGGGTAGTCATTGTTGTTACAGACCTCTTTGCTGTCCCGGAATTGACGACCGTCCAACAGGCTTATCTGTACCAGTTCGCCCAGCGAGATCTTCCTGTGAAGATCAAAATGATTATCACCTGCGGCTTTGTAGCCGCGCACGGGCATATGCTCGTACCAAGCCTGATAAGCGGCCGCGCGCTGTGCAAACTTGCCAGGGTCCATGTCTTCAATGGCGTCGTGATTGTCGATGGTCGTAAAAAACGGTATTTGTGAGTGCGCATGTTGGAGCTGTTTGTCCGTCTTATACAACGCGTGCCGCTGACGGAAGTCTGCGACAGTGACGGGCGCCTTTTCCGTCTCGTGTTTCCTGAAATCGTCCACGCCAAACGACGTGTCGTAAAAGTAATCGCCCAGATGAATGATGAAATCCGGTTTATCCTGAATCATGTGCTCGTAGGCAACAAAATAACCGTGCGTGTAGTTTTGACAGGAAGCGGTGATGAAACGAACGGAATCCGGCTGGCTATCCCTGCGTGGTAGAGTTTTTGTTCGGCCTATTCGGGATGCATGCGATAGTACGGAAAAGCGATACCAGTACTCGCAGCAAGGCTCCAGCCCATCAAGGTCGACATGCACTGAATGTGCGAGCGTAGGCGTCGCGATCGCTTCCCCTCGCCGGACAACACGAGACATTTTCGGATCCAGCGATAGTTCCCATTGAACCGGAATGCTATAAGGCTCCATTCCACCATCGGCCTCAAGGGGCTCGGGCGCGAGTCGGGTCCATAGAACAGCCGAGCTATCTGTCACATCGCCGGATGCAATGCCCAGCGTGAAGGGGTCCGTGGGCAGCCGAATATCGGAGGCGAGCGGCGCCATGAGTGGGCTGCCGCCCAGGCCCAGAAGGGTGTTGATCAGGAAACCTCGCCTGTTCATACTCTCACCGTTCCAGGGTCACATTGAGCAGCAAATATGCGGCAGTTTCGGTACAATTTTCGACCTCAGCCTTGTGACTAATCAAAACTTTCGGGGGAAATCCGATGTATTTTCAATCGTTTTGCAAAAGACAAACAAAAATAAGTGTATTCGCGGTTTCCTGTTTCCTGGCGAGCCCAAGTGTACAGGCCCAGGGAGTGCTTGAAGAGATTATCGTCACGGCAACAAAGCGTGAAGAGAACATTCAGGAAGTGCCGATTTCCATCACCAATATGTCGGGCGACAGGTTGACCGCGAGATTTGCGGCTGGCGAAGACATCCTGGCCCTGGCGAGCGCCGCGCCGGGCCTGCACGTAGAATCTTCCAATGGTCGTACATCGCCGCGATTCTATTTGCGGGGTTTGGGCAATGCCGACTTTACCCAGGCTGCCTCCCAGCCGGTTTCCATCGTCTTCGACGAGGTTCCCATGGAGAAGGTCGTATTCAAAGCCTTTCCGCTGTTTGATATGGCAGACATAGAAGTCATTCGCGGCCCACAAGGCACGCTGTTCGGTCGCAACACAACGGCCGGCATTATCAAAGTCGACACCCGACGACCCACCGATGAATTTGAGGGCTACGTCAAAGGTTCCGCTGGCGACCTGGGTACATACAATGCCGAACTGGCATTCGGCGGCCCCATGATTGAAGACACGTTGATGGCACGAGTCTCGGTCATGACGCAGAATCGTGAGGATTGGGTCAATAATGGCTTCACTGGCGAACAAGATGTCATGGGCGGATTCTCCACCTATGCCGGCCGCATACAATTGCTGTGGACACCGACGGATACCTTTAGCGCCTTGTTCCTGCACCAGCGACAGCATCAAGACGGTAACACTGCCACCCTGTTTCGCGCCAACGTATTCGATACGGGCAGCAACGAATTTAATTCGAATTACGATCGTGACACGGTATTTTTCGATGGTGGTGCCAATAATCCGACCAAAATGATAACCAGTGGCACGACACTAAAGTTGGACTGGGACTTCGATAATCATACGCTTACCTCGATTACATCTTTCCAGGACGTTAGTGATCGATTCGCTCGCGGCGATATTGATGGCGGCTTTGGTTGCCTCTTTACCTGTAGCGGACCGGCCGGGCCAGCCAGCACCCCGTTTAGTCCGTTCAATTCGCCATTCGTTGTAGACATTGATACGGGTAGCGATATTCTCGCGGAACAGTTGACTCAGGAATTACGCCTTGCCAGCAGTCTGGACGGCTCGTTCAATTACCAGGTGGGCGTATTCTATTTCGAAGACGAATTTGACGGCGACGCCGGAAGCCGAAGCGCCGGTGCGACGGAGTTCACCACAGACTCATCGTCTCACCTCGAAAATACGACCTGGGCGGTCTTCGGGCAAGGCAGCTATGACATCAGTGACCAGCTGACAATGACTGCAGGCGTGCGCTATACGGACGACGACAAGGACGCTTTGATTGTCGATTTTAGCGGCGCAATACCTACAGTGCCGATTAACTTGGCGGATGATAATGTCAGTTGGGACGTGGCGTTGTCTTATGGCGTGGGCGACGCCTCACAGGTATATGGCCGCATAGCCTCGGGTTTCAGGGCGCCAACTATCCAGGATCGTATAGCGGATGATGTCGAAATAACGACGGCCGACTCGGAAACCATTTTGTCCTATGAAATTGGCTACAAAGCCTTATGGGACCGAGTCCGGTTTAATGCAGCAGCTTTCTACTATGTCATCGATGACATGCAACTGGTAGCTGTCGGTGGTGCGTCCAACAGCACTTCACTGCTGAATGCGAATGAAGGCATCGGGTCCGGTATTGAACTGGAGGTCGATTTCGCAGTAACGGACAATCTGATCCTGTCCGGGGGTTACGGTTACAACAAGACCGAAATAGACGATCCTACTCTCTCGGTTCCAGGCGGTCCTTTGGTGACCGTGCTCGACCCACTTGATGCAAATGGCAATGCCCTTATTGATGGCAATCCCTTCCAGCATGCGCCGGAGTGGACGGCGAATTTCGAGATCAGTTACAACCACCCGCTCGCAAACGGAAACGAGTTGTACCTGTTCTCGGATTGGAAATTCAAAGGCGAGACTAACGATTTCCTTTACGAGAACATTGAATTCACGACCGATACTCAGTTTGAAGGTGGGCTGCGGTTCGGTTATCACAATATCGAGCACAACTACGAGATTGGTCTTTTTGCGCGCAATATTACGGATGAGGAAAACGCCACAGGCGGTATCGACTTCGCCAATAATACCGGCTACGACAATCAACCCAGAATCTGGGGAGTGGAGGCCTCTTATAGCTTCTAGCGACTCACTAAGAGCAATAACGAGGGCCCACTTTATGTGGGCCTTCTTAATTCTCCTGATAGCAGCTGCCGGCTTGGCGGCTTGCGGGTCGGGCAGGGATTCCGGCTCCGGCAATAATGCGGAATCGGACGCGGTAGTACGCGACCGGCCGAACATCATATTTCTGCTTGCCGATGATCAGCGAGCCGACTCGCTGTCGTTTGCCGGCCATGCCTTTTCGCAAACGCCGAACATAGATCAACTCGCAAAAAACGGCGTGCAGTTTACGAGTGCGTTCACGGTTGAGCCGATATGTGCACCGAGCCGGTTCGCTTTCTTATCCGGCCAATACGAGCGAACGAACGGCTTGGGGTTCAACTCGCCCTACGAGGTATCCGAGGCGCAGTGGCAGCAAACCTATCCCGCGTTACTAAGGGGTGCAGGCTATTACACCGGCTTTGTCGGAAAATTTGGTGTTCAATTCTATTCGCTTGATGGCGGCGCAGTTTCCAAGTTCGACTTTTGGCGAGCACACGATGGCTGGCTTCCTTTCTGGCCCAAAGAACTTCCCGAAAATCCGGCAACTGAAATTTATAAGAACGCAAAGAACGACATTACGACAGAGATAATGGGCGAGTACATTGAGGAGTTTCTCGATACGCGTCCCGACAACGTTCCATTTAATCTTTCAGTCAGCTTCTCCGCTCCGCACAATTCTGTTGTGTCGTCCATGTATCCAGACGGGGCAGATCCAGATTGCGAGTCTTACGCTTGTCAGGTCATGGGGTATGCGGCGAACAAAAATCCGCGCCTTGTCGGGCATCCCGTTTATGACCAGCTGTATCGAGATAAGGAAATAGCGATCGCAACGGATACGGGCCGGGATCCTTACCGATTTATTGCCGAAGGCGTCATCGATCATGAAGCGCGCAGGCAATGGTACGACTACAACTACGACCCCAACATGCAGCCAGAACACTTGATCCGATACCATCAAACGGTAACCGGCATCGATCGAGTCGTCGGTGATCTTGTCGGGCAACTCGAACGTCTGGGCATTGCCGATAACACAATCATCATTTATTCGAGTGACCACGGACTATTGAATGGCGAGTACGGTACCGGCGGGAAGGGACTCTTGTATGATCTCGTCGCGAAAATTCCACTCATTGTCTACGATCCACGTGATTCCGAAAATGATGGGGAGAATAAGAACGCCGAGATGGTGCTGAGTATTGATGTGCCGGCGACCATGCTGGCCTATGCGGGCATTCAGGTACCTGAAGTAATGGAAGGACGGGACCTGAATTCGGGCGAAGTTGAGCGTGACGAAATCTTCCTGGAGAGCCTCACGGTTGCGGAGGGGAATCCGTTCATTGAGGCACTTCGAACGCACGATTGGAAGTACGTGCGGTATTTGCAGCCGCACGGCTGTCCGTACACGGAAGAACATTTGGACTTTTCGGAACAGGAACCAATATTCGAACAGCTTTTCCACCTGACCAGCGATCCGGCCGAACGAGTAAACCTGGCCGGCGCCGCGAAACACGGCAAAATCCTCGAGCAGTTTCGCGAGCGAACAAGAGTACGCTCGTCCGCGTTGACAAGCCACGGGCGGCGGCACAAAAACGATGCTCCTGTTGGGTTGCGGCCCGAGAGCGGAGTCTACTGTTGGTAGCATTGGCAGCGGTGAACAAACTTGGAAGCCCCAATGCGAGCCTGATGTGTTTCCTGGCACTGGCATCCTTGACGGCCTGTCAGTCTTCAAAAGAAGCGGAGCCATTGGAAACCGACGAATCGTCGCGACCGAATTTCATTGTGGTGTTTACTGACGACCAGGGCTACAACGATATTGGCGCATACGGCTCGGCTGATATCAGGACTCCTGTGCTCGATACGATGGCGGCAGATGGAATCAGGTTCACCAGCTTTTATGCGCAGCCGATTTGTGGCCCATCCAGGGCCGCGCTTCTCACCGGTTCCTATCCCATACGAGTCGCGGAACCCGACAATAAGAAGAATCCAAACAGTATTCTGCATTCACGCGAAGTCACTATCGCCGAGACGTTGAAGTCAGCCGGTTACGCAACCGCTGCCATTGGTAAATGGCACATGGCCGGAGACGGCGATGAGCCCTGGGATTTTGCACCCCCACCTCAGCCTCCCGGTCGTCCAGGCGGGAAGGGCCCGTTCAAAGTCGAACTCATGCCGAACGCGCAGGGCTTTGATTATTTCTACGGCACGCCGATGTATCACGGGTATACCAGGGATGTTGACATTGAGCGCTTTGTACCCGAATTGATGCGCAATAACGTGATTATTGAAAGTCCCACCGATGTTGATCTACTTACACAGAAGTACACGGCTGAAACCATTGAGTTCATTCGCGAGAACCGCGACAAACCGTTTTTTGTGTATCTTGCGCATCACATGCCCCATCTTCCACTGGGCGCATCGCCTGACTTCAAAGGTAAGTCCGTGCGCGGCCCTTACGGCGATGCTGTGGAAGAGCTTGACTGGAGTGTGGGAGAAATACTCCGAGAACTGGAACGTCTGCAGCTGGATGAGAACACACTCGTTGTTTATCTGTCCGACAATGGCCCGGAAGTTGGGCATAGCGACAAATACGTCGGCAGTGCAGCGCCCCTTAGAGGTAGGAAATATTCCAATTGGGAAGGCGGGGTGCGCGTACCGGCTATCATGCGCTGGCCGGGTAAGATTCCCGAGTCGACTCTCAGCGATGCATTAGTCACATCGATGGATCTATATCCAACCCTGGTAGCGCTCGCCGGAGCGGAAATGCCGGCGGGAGTAAAATTTGATGGCAAGGATATTAGTCCCATATTGACTGATCGCCCAGGCGCAAAAAGCCCGCACGCCAATTTCTACTATTATTCTCTTACTCATTTGCAGGCAGTGCGGGCTGGCCGATGGAAACTCGTCCTTCCCCGACAAGCCAATTCGCCCTATACCCTGTGGATCGGTCGCTATACGGACTCGGTAGAACAACCCATGTTATTCGATCTTCAAGATGACATGGGTGAGCAGAACGACTTGGCCGGCGAGTATCCCGATATTGTCAGGAGACTTATGCAGGATGCTGATAAAGCCAGGCAGGAGCTAGGCGACTACAACATGATTGGAACAGGCGCCCGATTTTTCGACGATGGCGAAAAAAGGCCGCTTACGTTTTTTCCAGACGCGGTGTAGACGGGCCGATCTCTTCTCGTTTGAACCGATCGAATCACCAAAACAAGAGTACGCCTGCGATACTGGCGCTCATCATGTTCGACAAGGAACCCGCCAAGACAGCTTTCAGGCCCAGTTTCGAAATATCGCGGCGTCTTTCAGGAACCAACCCGCCGAGTCCTCCAACTAGAATAGCCAGGGAATTCAGATTTGCGAATCCGCACAGGGCGAACGTAATAATTGCCAGTCCTTTGGGGCTCAGGCCGTCTTGTACGTCGAGCATGCTCACGAATGCGACGAACTCATTTAGAATAAGTTTTTGTCCCATCAGGTTGCCGGTTGCGACTGCATCCACCCAGGGGACACCAAGGACGTACATGAGCGGCGCAAAAATGCGGCCAAAAATCAGCTCGAGCGTTACGCCTTCGAAACCGACGATGCTTCCTATCCAGCTGAGCAGTCCATTCGCTAGCGAGATCAGCGCGATAAATGCGAGTAACATCGCGGCGATATTGGCAGCCAACTTCAGTCCCGTAGCCGCGCCGTCCGCGGCTGCTTCCACGATGTTGGTTGGCCGTTCTTCCTCGGCCTCCGCAAGTTCAAGAACATCGTCACTTTCGACATCGCCATCTTTGAGCGGTACCAGCAAGTTCGCAAACAGCAATCCGCCAGGGGCAGACATGAATGCGGCTGCGATCAGATACTCGATTTTGATGCCGAGTGCCGAATAACCGATCAGAATTGCGCCTGATACCGACGCGAGTCCGGAACTCATCACCATGAAGAGTTGTTCGCGGCTAAGGCTTTTCAGATACGGCTTGACCACCAACGGGGATTCCGTGTGGCCAATGAAAATATTGGCAGTGGCACAAAGTGAAACGACTCGACTGGTGCCGACTATCGCCCGGAGCCCTGCGCCGAGAATTCTTACGATCACTTGCATGACGTTGATGTAGTACAGAACAGCCATCAAAGAAGAAATGAAAATGATGATTGGCAAGACTTGCAAGACGAATACAAACCCGACGCCACTCCCAAGATCTCCAAATAGGAACCCGGTTCCGGCCTTGACGTGATCCACGATGCCTTGCACGCCATTCGACAGCGAACCAAGAAAGCGCTGTCCGGCTGGAATGTACAAGACGACGACAGCAATCAGCACCTGCAATAAGAAGGCACTACCGACAACGCGAAAATTAATGCGGCGACGGTCTTCAGACAGAAAGACGGCGATCGACACCAGCACTGCGATGCCGATAATTCCAATAGACACGGCGCTCTCCCCTCAGTAAGGCGTATCGCCTCCATCAACGTTAATGGACTGGCCACGTACGATAGTCGCCGCATCCGATAACAGGAATGTGACGACCTTGCCCACTTCCCGCGGCTGGATATGGCGATTCAGTTGGGCAGGGACCATTGTCGAAAGTAACTCATCAGGACTTTCCCCAATTCTTGTCCCGACGACATCGGCAACGTGCTCCAACATCGGCGTAAGGACGCCGCCAGGGCAAACCGCGTTCACGTTGATGTCGGGTGCCCATTCCGCGGCCAACGTGCGTGTGAGATTAATTACGGCCGCTTTACTCGCGTTATAGGCTGCCATATCCGGGTAACCGACTTTGCCGGCATTTGACGCAATATTTACGATCGAGCCAGAGCCATCAGAATATTCGCGAAACGCATTACAGCAATTAACAACGCCGACTACGTTGACATTCATTTGCGATAACCAGTCTTTATCCGAACTTTCTGAGGCAGCCCCCATGCGAATAATACCGGCGTTATTCACCAGCCCATCAAGGGGACCAAGACGGTCACATGCTGACTCGAAAGTACTGCGAACGCCGTCAGTATCCGTGACATCGGTGGCAAATGACAAGACAGTTCCGCCGCAGGTGGCGCCTGCTTTTTCCGCGCTCGCCGAGAGTGTCTCGCCGTCGCAGTCAAGCATGACGACATTGACATCCTGGCTTAGCAGTTCTTCGACGATTCCGAAGCCGACACCTTGCGCTGCCCCGGTCACCACAATGTTCTTATCCGTTAGTGATGTTGCATGTGACATCAACAACTCCGCCTAGTAGGCCATCGCTGTAAGGACGCCTGCATCAACAGGCAACGTTATTCCAGTTATGCGGGCCGCCTTGTCTGAGGATAGAAACAGGCAGGCACTGGCAATATCTTCAGGTTGAACAACGCAGGACAATGGGGCCGCATTGCAATAGCGGGCAAAGCCGTCGGGCCACTGCTCTTCAAGACCAGGCCGATAGACCAGACCCGGCGCGATCGCATTTACGCGTATGTTGTATTGCCCCAGCTCCTGGGCCGCCGACTGCGTAAACATCACTACGGCAGCCTTTGCACTATTGTAGTGTGCGTGATCACTGCCGGGATTTCGTGCTGAGGTCGAGGCAATATTCATGATAGATCCGCCACCAGCGTTCTTCATTAAACTGCCGGCTGTCTTGGTGCACAAAAATGTGCTTTCCATATTGTCCGAATACATCCGTTGCCAATCATCCAGCCCGAGATCGAGCAGCGCCGAATTAGGAAACGAACCTGCGTTGTTGATCAACACATCGACACCGCCGAAAGCGCCTACCGCGTCTGAAAACAGCTTATCAACACTCTCCACCTCGTTGAGTGAAGCACCGAGGGCGATCGCGCTGTCTCCATTTTTTGATATTTCGCTAACGATATCATTAGCGGATTCACTGCTTGATCGGTAGTGGACAACAACATTCGCACCTGCGGCTGCGTAGTCTTTGGCAATTGCGGCACCAATTCCCTGGCTAGCTCCAGTGATGATTGCCGTCTTGTCAGAGTAATCTGAGTGAGTCATCTGTTTATTGTTACTTCCTGGTTATTGTTGTTTGATTCGCGGCAACGCCGAGTATTGCCAACGGCCGTCAGAATATCATGAGAACGTGTCATGCCATGTACCGGATGCCACATTGGTGCCTAACGAGGATTCATTGCCACCACTTAAAAATTGCGGCGAACGACGCGGTCGCGTAGCCTGAGCAACAAGGAATATTTCAACCCGGATAGAGGCTATTCGGAAAGAACAGTCAGTGTGAAGAACGCAGACAACGCACTCAGTGAAAGCCAATTGTCGGTAAGAAGATGCTGTACAGATGCCTATTTTACTATAGATCGATGCACCGACTGATTCTGACTTTCATCCTGATGTCTGCCAGCGCTTGCTCGGACCCGGGGATTGCCCCGGTCTCCGAAAAAACGCCTGATTTGAGGCCGGTTGTCATCGGCGAGCTCGAGGACGGCAACATTCGCGAAGCCAGCGGTCTCGCGCGATCGCAACGTGGAGAAAGTGCGCTTTGGGTCATCAACGACAATGGCGCGCAGGAGTGGGTTCATGCCATCAGTCCTCGGGGCGCACGCCTTGGCGAGTTTGATCTGAAGAAATCGAAAAACAGGGACTGGGAGGACCTTGCTTCGTTCAAGCTGGACGATACTCCCTATCTCCTGATTGCCGACATTGGTGACAACGATGCGAAACGCAGATCGCGCACGCTATACGTGGTCGAGGAACCTGAGGCGCGCAAGAAAGGTAAAGAGAAGGTTGCCTGGAAAATCGAGTTTGACTACCCGGACGGCCCTCGTGATGCGGAATCCGTTGCCGTCGATAGCGAAAACGCACGCGCGCTGATTCTGTCCAAACGTGACATTCCGCCGGTGCTCTATGAGCTCCCGCTCGAGCCCGACAGCGACGAATCCATTACCGCCAAATGGCTCGGCACGATAAAAAGCCTGCCCGCACCCTCGCGCCAGGACGTCGCGTTTGCCCCCAAGACGAAGGACTGGCACTGGCAGCCGGTCGGAATGGATATTTCTGCAGACAATCTTGCGGCCGTTATCCTCACCTACCGTGCCGTCTATTTTTATGAACGACAGCCCGACCAGGACTGGTTCGATGCGCTGAACACGCAACCACGTCGCGTCAGCGTTGGCAATCTGCGCAATGCGGAAGCCGTTGCCTTCGGTGACGACGGTCGACGCGTCGTGGTCACCGGGGAAAACAAGCATGCGTGGATTCTATTGATCGATTTCAACGAGGCCCCTTCGCAATGAACGTGTCTTTGCAAACAGGTTTGATTACCGGATTGTCTCTGCCGATCCTGCTCGGCGCCTGCGTCGCAACCGAGTCGACTCGTGTGCTCGCTGGTGCACCTGTTGAGGTCACGGTCATGACATTTAATGTCGAGAACCTGTTTGACAACGTGGACGACCCCGACAAAGACGACAAGGCCTATTTGCCCGTCGGGGCGAAGCAATCCAGGGCGCACATCGACGCCTGCCACGAGATAGCCGTTGATCGCTGGCGCGACGAGTGTCTCAACCTCGACTGGAGCGCAGCCACGTTGGAGCACAAGCTGACCGTATTGGCCGACACGATCCGCCAGGTCAATGACGGGCGCGGCGCGGACATCATAGCCCTGCAGGAAATCGAGAACGTCGATATTCTGGAGCGGCTTCGAACGGAATTCCTGCTGGACCTCAATTACCGGCCGGCGATTCTCATCGAAGGCTCAGACCTTCGCGGAATTGACGTTGCGTTCCTGTCCCGGCTGCCGCTCGCAACAGCGCCAGAACTGCACCCACTAACACTTGCAGAGTTCCCGGATAGAAAGAGAGACACGCGCGGCGTGCTGCAGGCGGACTTTCTTCTGCCAGGCGGCACAATTCTGACCGGCTTCAGCGTGCATTTCCCGGCACCCTTTCACCCGACCGCCATGCGTGTCGCCGCCTACCGTCATCTGAACGGCTTGTTGCAGGCGCTTCCGGAAAACCACCATGCCTTTGCCGCCGGTGACTTCAACACCACCAGCCGCGAGGACGTCGAAAAGAACATGCTCGATACCTACGCTCGCTCCAGCTGGACGATTGCCCACGACATCGGTTGTCAGTCCTGCAAGGGCACGCAGTACTACGCCCGCGATGACAGCTGGTCGTTCCTCGACATGATCCTGTTCGCCTCAGCGCGTGGTGGAAAAACAACAGCGCGTCTGCGCGCCGAATCCGTACAGATCGCCAATGACAATCCGGCGCAGGTAGCAGAACAGGGCACGCCACAACGCTTTAATGCCGTCCGGCGTTCCGGCGTATCGGACCACTGGCCGATGATCGCCACGATCGAACTGACGCAAAAACAATAGCTTGTAACTTATTCGTAATACCGATTCTGCCGGGCCGACGCGATAGTCGGCGTGGCGCTCATTCTTGCCTTCGAAATCGCCCCCAAGCCCTTATTGCACAAGCATTTTCCCTGCGTTAGATTACTGATTCTAGGGTAAAAACATGCCTCTCGTGACGACGAATCGACATCACACGCAGGCGAAAAAAGAAGATCAATGAAATCTGATTGTCATATCCAGGCATTAGTCCAGACACCAGGATTTCGCACTTTTCCAACACGGGGTTCCAACATGAAATACAAAGATCGATTGCTCGAATCGACCCTCTCGACGTTGAAGCATGCGGCGTTTGCGGTATTTGCGGCAGCCATGCTCATGGCCGTACCTGTTGCAGGAAACGCACAGGAAACGACCACGACGATTAGCGGCACGGTCAGTGCGCCGGATGGCTCCCCTGCTGCTGGACAGTCGGTTACGATTACCGACACCCGAACCAACGCCAGTCGCACGGTCCAGACGAATGCCAACGGTGGATTCGATGTTCGCGGCCTGCCCGTCGGCGGCCCCTACACGATTCGCATCGTGTCAGCTCAGTACGAGGGAGCTCTGGTCGCAGACGTCTACACGAATCTGTCGGCGCCGGCGAATTTCGAAATCCCGCTCGTAGTAAGCGACGATACAATCGAGGAGATCGTTACCACCGCCAGAATGGTCCAGAAATTGGATCTCGCGATTGGACCCGGCACATCGTTCGGCATCCAGGAAATCGAATCCATGCCGAGCATCGCGCGACAAATCCGCGACGTCATTCGTAGTGACCCGCGCGTCAGCCTCGCACGTGCGGACAACGGCGCCGGCTCCGGCATCAACTGCCTGGGTGGCACCTCCCGTTCAAATGCCTTTACGATCGATGGCACCATCGTTAGCGATGGCTTTGGGCTGAACGAAGGCACGGGAACCTCGGCACGTTTTGCTTTCCCGATTCCGTTCGACATGGTCGCATCGACATCCGTCGAGTTCGCCCCGCTTGACGTCCAGTACAGCCAGTTCACCGGTTGCGCTATCAATGTCGTCACCAAGCCGGGCTCCAACGAGTTCCACGGCTCCGCGTTTTATTTGTTCAACGACGAAAGCCTGACGGGGGACAAACTCGAAGGCAGCACGGTCATTTCCGACCCCTTCGAAGACAAGAATTTTGGCTTTAACCTGAGCGGTCCGATCATCAAGGACAAACTGTTTTTCTCCGTGGCCTACGAAGAGAC
>JBPCYD010000280.1:0-13834 GCA_051007895.1 Woeseiaceae bacterium | reverse complement strand
TATTTGCGCACGCGAGGTCTCGATGCCGCGGAAGCGACGCACCTTCTGACCCGGGCATTTGCCGCCGAGATTCTCGCGTCGCTGGTCGTCGAAGAGGCACATGAGTATCTCCAGGCGTTGCTGGATACGCGCCTGGAACAATTATTAGGCGGCAATCCCGAATGACCGGCCAGCAAGGCAGAAAGATAGCTGATGCCGCTCCGGGGGCGGCGCATAACTGGCGTGCCGACTTCCCCGCCCTCCATCAGGAGGTCAACAAGCATCCGCTCGTCTATCTCGATAATGCCGCATCGTCGCAACAACCCGCGTCTGTAATCGATGCAGTTTCCGCTTACCAGCGTCATGACCACGCCAACGTTCACCGTGGCGTACATACGCTCAGTCACCGTGCTACCGAAGCCTACGAAGGCGCACGCGACAAGGTCGTTTCGTTCATCAATGCCTCTGCTCGAGCTGAGATCGTGTTTACACGTGGCACTACCGAGAGCATCAACCTCGTTGCGCAGAGCTACTGCAGGCCCGAGCTGTCATCCGGGGACCGCATCGTTGTAACGCATCTCGAACATCATTCGAACATTGTCCCGTGGCAGATTCTGTGTGAGCAGACGGGTGCCGAACTCGTCGTCGCACCGATCGACAGCGCCGGCCAGGTTGATCTCGACGAAGTAAAGGGATTACTTGACGGCGACGTTCGCATGCTGGCCATCGCGCACGTCTCAAATGCGCTTGGCACCATTTTACCGGTAAAAGGCCTGATTCAGCATGCGCACTCGCTGGATATCCCGGTTCTGCTCGATGGCGCGCAGGCGGTTCCGCACATGCCTGTCAATGTGCAGGACCTGGACTGCGATTTCTACGCATTTTCCGGACACAAAATGTTCGGCCCGACCGGCATCGGCATTCTTTTTGGCAAGGAACAGCTGTTAGAGAAAATGCCGCCATACCAGGGTGGCGGCGACATGATCCTGGAAGTGCATTTCAACGGCACGACGTACAACGAACTGCCGTACAAGTTTGAAGCAGGTACACCGAATATCTCGGGCGCAATCGGACTCGGCGCGGCGATCGACTATTTGCAGGACGCCGGGATGCAGCAGGTTGCCGAGCATGAAGCTCGGTTACTGGCATACATGACTGCCAGGCTGGGCGAAATCGAGGGCGTACGCTTAATCGGCACGGCGGCGAACAAGGCCAGTGTTCAATCTTTCATGCTCGGCGATATCCATCCACACGATGTTGGCACCATTCTGGACCACCAGGGTGTCGCTATACGGACCGGTCATCACTGTGCCATGCCCGTTATGGACTTTTTCGGAATTCCGGGAACGGCCCGTGCGTCGCTTGCACTTTATAACGTTGAGAGCGACATCGACGCGCTGGTGGATGCGCTCGACGCTGCCCGGAAAATATTTGCATGACGATGTCAGCATCGCTGCCGCAGGAGGAACTTCGAGACCTGTATCGTGAGCTGATACTGGATCATGCGCGAGCCCCTCGCCATTTTGGCAGGCTCGAGAACACCTCGCATACGGCAGAAGGCATCAATCCGTTGTGTGGCGACAAGCTTAAGCTGTATTTGCAAATAGACTCCGACCGCACAATAACGGACGTCCGGTTTGAAGGTTCCGGATGTGCAATCTCAGTCGCTTCGGCGTCATTGCTGGCGGAGACCGTTACCGGCCTAAGTTGTGATGCCGCACTTCAGTATGTGGACAATGTAAGGGCCCTCCTGTTGGGCGAGGAAGCGCAGGCAGTGGGCGTCGATCTGGGCAAACTCAAGGCACTTGCCGGGGTCAGAGATTTTCCGTCACGCGTCAAATGCGCGACCCTTGCGTGGCACGCCCTGGACGCAGCAATCAATAGTGATACCGGACTGGTATCGACGGAGTAGAAAAAATGGTCGCGAATGCAATAGCGACACGCCGGGATACATAGAGACCTGATTATGTTTGGACACACGAACGAAGCGATATCTTTGGAACGCGATGTCACCGCAGTCATTATTCCTGTTGGCGAAACCGTGACGTTGCGTGCCGGAACGCCCGGCTTTTTAACCCAGGCGCTTGGCGGCAGCTTTACGATTTATGTCGAAGGCAACCTCTTCCGCATCTCGGGGAGTGATGCCGATGCCCTGGGCAAGGAACCCGTGCCACCGCCGCCAATACCGGAAAACGCAACCGACGAAGACATTGAGGCCGTGATTTGGTCACAACTGAAAACCTGCTATGACCCGGAAATTCCGGTCAACATCGTTGACCTGGGACTCATCTATCGATGCGACGTTGAGTCGCTGCCGAATGGTGAAAGATCTGTCAGCGTCGATATGACGCTGACGGCGCCGGGATGTGGCATGGGCGAGATCCTTGTGCAGGACGCCCAGGAGAAGATTGCGGTAATACCAACAATCGCGGACGTACGCGTTGACCTGGTCTTCGACCCGCCGTGGAACCAGGGCATGATGTCTGACGAAGCGAGACTCCAGACCGGTCTGATGTAAAATAGCCGGCGTCATGAAGACCATTACGCTATTACGCCACGCAAAATCGAGCTGGGATGATTCGACGCTCGTCGACTTCGACCGACCGCTCAATGATCGCGGCAGAAAAAATTCGCCGGAAATGGCACAGCGATTGCGCGCAGCCGGCATTCGACCGTCACTCATTCTGAGCAGCCCGGCAAAGCGTGCCTGGAGCACAGCCAGGATCTTCGCTCGGGAAATTTCGTATCCACTGGAGTTTTTACAAAGAGACAGAGATCTCTACCACGCCGGCCTCAAGCAACTATTTGACGTCATCGCCACTCAGGACGAAGGCTTTAATAGCATTCTCGTCGTCGGCCACAATCCAGGCCTGACTGACCTCGCAAACGAGCTTGTGCCCGGCCTGACCACAAATATGCCCACTGCGGCATTCGTCGCCACACTGGTCGATACGGATACGTGGGATCTTCGTGGCAGGCGTTCTGTTGATCTCATTGAATACAACTACCCCAAGAAAAAGCAGGAATAAACACGTTTAAAGGCTGTCCTGTTGAAACGCAGGTCGATGACACGTGTCTTTCTTTTGCGGGCTTTTCGCGGTTCTGATTGCAGGCAGGTTCACTCCGACTGCCTGTTCCTCGCTCTTAGCTTGCGTCGGGTATGCTTGTCCGGCCTTCCCTCTGTTCTCGGCATGCTGCGCCGGTCTGCACGAATATCCGTGAGCATCTTTTTCCTGGCGGCCACGGATGCCTCGTCCTCCGAATAGCAGAGCCGCGCCTCCGCAGCAGGACCGCGCCGGGTCGGTACAGCCTCAACGACCAGGTTAAACTGCAGTTGATCTCGAACCAGCGTGACTCTGTTCCCCACGGAAACTCTGCTTGCTGCCTTGGCACGAGCGTCATTGATCCTGACATGACCGCCCGACACCGCACTCGCCGCCAGACCGCGGGTTTTGTAAAACCGCGTAAACCACAACCACTTATCGATTCGCATGAGCGTAAAACCATCCGTCACAGTTCGCTGGAGCACGGAAATGTCCTGATATACTTTGCGACCTTTCCTGACTGAGAGCAATCCTGTGTCCCATGAATTTCTTGCCACGCTTGCTGCAAAAACGGAGGCACTCAAAGACGAAGGCCTTTTCAAGAGCGAGCGTCTCATTGTCGGACCACAACAGGCAACCATCGAGGTGCGCGGCGACCGCAGCACGTCCACTGTACTCAATCTTTGTGCCAACAATTACCTGGGCCTTGCCAATCACCCTGCCGTAATCGATGCGGCGCATCGCGCGCTGGATAACTTCGGTTACGGCATGGCCTCTGTGCGGTTTATCTGCGGCACGCAGACGATCCACAAGGAACTCGAAGCAAGAATCAGCCAGTTCCTGGGCACAGAGGACACGATCCTCTACCCGTCATGTTTCGATGCCAATGGAGGATTGTTTGAAACGCTGCTCGCGGACAAAGATGCAGTAATCAGCGACGCGCTTAACCACGCCAGCATCATCGACGGCATTCGTTTGTGCAAAGCAAAGCGATTTCGTTACCAGAATGATGATATGAACGATCTGGAAGCGCAGTTGAAAAGCGCGGACGGTACTCAACAAAAACTCATTGTAACCGACGGCGTATTTTCGATGGATGGCACGATTGCCAACCTGGCCGACATCTGCGATCTCGCCGAGCGTTACGGCGCACTGACAATGGTCGACGACTGCCATGCCAGCGGATTCCTCGGCGAATCGGGGCGCGGCACTCATGAATTTCGTGACGTCATGGGTCGCATTGACATCATTACCGGCACGCTTGGCAAAGCACTGGGTGGCGCGTCGGGTGGCTTCACATCCGGACGCAGGGAAATCGTCGGCTGGCTAAGACAACGCTCACGGCCGTACCTGTTCTCAAACTCCGTTGCGCCTGCGATTGCTGCGACCTCTATTGCCGTGCTTGATCTGCTCGAAGATGACAGCACGCTTAGAACTCGATTACATGACAATGCAGCGCATTTTCGCCAGGGCATGACCGCACTGGGATTCGAATTGAAACCGGGAGAACATCCTATTATTCCGGTAATGCTCGGTGACGCACGGCTGGCTAGCGACATGGCCGACAGACTGATGGGCCACGGCGTTTACGTTATCGGGTTTGCATTCCCGGTCGTACCTAAAGGGGAAGCTCGCATCCGCACACAAATGTCTGCTGGCCTGACAACCGAGGACATCGACCATGCAATCGAGGCCTTCGGCGACGTCGGCCGTGAGCTTGGCATCATTCACTAAGAGCAGCACCATGCGCGCACTGGTTAAAGCAAAAGCAGAACGAGGCATCTGGCTACAGGAGATCGAAAAGCCGGGTATTGGTCACAACGATGTCCTCATAAAAGTACATCGGACCGCGATTTGCGGTACCGATATACATATCTTCAAATGGGACGATTGGGCGAGCAGAACCATTCCTGTCCCCATCGCTGTAGGACACGAGTTTTCGGGTGAGATAGTAGCCTGCGGTGAGGAAGTCAGCGGTTACCAGATTGGCGATCGGGTATCTGCAGAAGGCCACGTGACCTGCGGTGTCTGCCGCAACTGCCGTGCCGGCAGACGCCACCTGTGTATGAACACGGTGGGCATCGGCGTTGATCGCGCTGGCGCATTTGCCGATTACATTTCGGTGCCGGCGTTCAACATCTTCAAGCTGCCAGACGCTATCAGTAACGAAATGGCATCGATTCTCGATCCACTCGGCAATGCTACGCACACAGCGCTATCGTTCGACCTGGTCGGAGAAGACGTCCTGATAACCGGGGCCGGGCCGATAGGCATTATGGCTGTTGCGATAGCGCGGTATGCCGGTGCGAGACACATCGTCATTACTGACGTGAACGACTATCGACTCGACCTGGCCAAAAATATGGGCGCTTCCGTCGCATTGAATGTGACACAGGGCACCATCGATCAGACCATGCTGGACCTTGGCATGGAAGAAGGCTTTGACGTGGGTATGGAAATGTCCGGCAATCCGCAGGCGTTTCGCGACATGCTGAAGACAATGCATCATGGGGGCAAAGTCGCCCTACTTGGAATCCCGCCTGACGACACCGCGATCGACTGGACCCAGATTATCTTCAAAGGCCTGGAGATTAAAGGTATCTATGGGCGCGAGATGTTTGAAACCTGGTACAAGATGTCCAGCATGCTGCAGAGCGGTCTCGCGATTGACCCTATCATTACGCACCGCTTTCCGGTATCCGACTACCGTGAGGCGTTTGAACTCATGGAGTCAGGCCAGTCCGGTAAGATCATACTGAGCTGGGACTAGTGGCTAATTGAATTCGCAGAAACAATGCGAGTACCTGCCTTGAGGGTCGTTGAATCGCACGAGTGGCGATAAAGACTCTTCAAGGGCACTGGCCATACGATCCAGTGTCGTCGGCGTCCTCTTAAACACAGCAACGTCCAGACCCAGATTTTTTGCGCCGGCCATGAGATCGAGCGCCAGCTGTTCTCCCGGACTGAGTTCCTGCTCAAAATACTTTTGGCCGTAGTCATCGGCACCGAGGCTCGCCAACTCGGCGGCGGCAACAATCGCGTCGTCAATATCGCCAATGCCATCGATTAGCCCGTTTTCAAAGGCATCGTTACCGGTCCATATTCTTCCCTGTGCGATACTGTCGACATCTTCCTTTTTCATTCCACGATTTTCAGCGACTCCGGAGATGAAGTCGTCATAGCCCTTGTTGATGAACAGCTGAAATAGAGATTTCATGTCCTCTGACATCTCGCGGTCGGGCCGCAACTGGCCGGCCCAGGCTGTCGTGCCAACGCCATCAGTTGATATGCCCAGGGTGTCGAGTGAACGCTGGAAAGTCGGGAACATGCCGAAAATCCCGATCGACCCGGTTATCGTATAGGGCGACGCATAAATACTGTCTGCCGCCATGGAAACCCAGTAGCCGCCAGATGCTGCGACACTGCTCATTGACACAACGACCGGCTTGCCCGCTGCCTTGATGGCCTCAATTTCGTTCAGGATCACTTCAGATGCGAAAGCACTGCCGCCCGGACTATCGACTCTGAAAACGACCGCCTTGACCGCGTCGTCAATTCTCGCCTTGCGCAACAATTTTGCGGTCGAATCGCCACCGATCGTACCCGGCGGCTGGACGCCATTCATGATTTCACCGACTGCAACGACAATCGCAACATTCTCATCTTGGACCGTATCGTTTTTCAGCAACCGCATCTGCTGCAAATACTCCTGCAGCGAGGTCGAAGGGTATGCTTCGGTGTCTTCACTGTCATCCACTGTGCCCGCGATTTCGACGATGATTTCTCGCAGCTCGGCGCGAGTAACCAGCTTGTCGACGAATCCTGCCGAGAGCGCCAGCTCTGCCAGGTCGCCATTCGACGCCTCCATATTGTGGATGAGATTTTCGAGGATACCGTCGATGGTGCCGGCCTCCAGTTTGCGTGCGCTCTCGATATCGTCCTTGTATTGCCCCCACAGCTGATCCAGTACGCCACCCAACGCCTCTCGGTATTCCGGCGACATGTCATCGCGCATGAACGGCTCAACAGCAGCCTTGTAGGTGCCGACACGAAATATGTTCCAGTCAATCTTTAGTTTTTCCAGCGCACTGCTGTAAAAATTCAGGTACGCACCGAAGCCACTGAGAACCAATGCACCGTCCGGATGCATATAGACTTCATCTGCGTGGGACGCCAAATAGTAAGATGCTTGCCCGAAGTAATCGGCTGTCGCAATGACTTTTTTTCCTGATTCACGAAAGTCACTAATGGCGTCAGCGATTTGTTTGAGCTTGCTAAGTCCACCACCCGGCATCGCCGCAAGGTCGAGGACAACAACCGATATCCGATCGTCGTCGCTGGCATATTCAAGTCCGTCCACGACATCTTTTACCAGCGTTTGTACGGGGGCATCACCAAGCAATTCCGCCAGCGCCCGATCGAACGGATCACCGGCAAGCTCCTCGACAATGTTCCCCGCCGGCTTGATAACAAGGGCGGCAGAGCTGGGCACTACCGGCGTCGTTGAGGACAACGCACTAATTATGATCGAGAATATGAATAGCAGGACCAGCAGGTGCAGGATTTTTCGAAGCCCGTCAGCGCCACGCCAGAGTCCGGAAAAGAGCCGATAAATAGTATTTTTGATTGCCATTTCAATTATCCAGTGTACCCGACCCTGCTGCGTTGAGCCGCAAATCGGGATTTAGTAATCCAGTCAAACATGCCGCCCCAATAACGACTCATTGCTGATGTAATCGGTTGATGCAATCGCGCCACCCGTTGAGACCTACGGAAGAATATCATCCTGACAACAGCCACAACGACAATCCTGGCCAATACATAATCATGAGGACTGATAGCATCAGGATCACGAGAAACGGAAAGGTCGCCGAGTACACGTTCATGATTGGTCGGTCGAACCGGTAGCTGGCAATGAATAAATTCAAACCCACTGGCGGTGTCAGATAACCCAGCTGCATGGCGGCAAGAAAGACGATTCCGAGATGAAAGTCGTTAATGCCGTATTGCGAAGCGATCGGCAGAATCAAGGGCACAACCAGTACGATGGCCGAAAAGATGTCAAGTATTGCGCCGAGTATAAGTAAGAAGATGAACAGCAGGAACAGGAAACTGGCCTGGCTCGAGACGAACTCGGTAATGTAAGCGAGTATTTGTTGCGGTACGCCAGCGTCAATCATGTAGTTGGTCGACGCCAGGGACACGCCCAGAATGATCAGGATGCCACCGACCAGCAACATAGATTCACGCATCACGCCAGGCAATTCGCGCAACTTGATTTCACGCAGGATAAAGACTTCCACGACCAGCACATACAGCGCCGTGACAGCGGCCGCCTCGGAGACGGCGAAATAGCCTGAATAGATGCCGCCGAGCACGACAATCGGCAGCGGCAGTTCCCATTTGGCCTCCCAGAACGCGCCACCGACTTCTTTCCAGGAAAACGAAGCGAGCGGTTTCCGGTTGTGACGATTAATCCAGAGACTATAGCCCGACAGCAACACCAGCATCAGCAGGCCGGGCAGGACGCCAGCCTTAAACAGATCATCGATGGATATTTCGGCAACCACGCCGTAGAGAATGAGCGGCAGCGAAGGCGCGAACAAAAGACCAAGACTTCCGGACGTAGTGACTAAGCCAAGATTGAAATTATCGGGATAGCCATCCTGCTTTAGAGCAGGATACAAGATCGCGCCCAGCGCGATTATCGTCACGCCAGAGGCGCCCGTGAACGCGGTAAAAAATGCACAGGCGGCAAGTGCCACCAACGCGAGTCCGCCCGGCATCCAACCCAGCAGCGCATTGGTCATGCGTACCAGTCGATGCGGGGCGTTGCTGTGGCTCAGAAGATATCCCGCGAACGTAAACAGCGGGATTGCTGACAGCATCGGCATGCTTGCAATGCCAAGCACTTCGATCGCGATTGCCATCAGGTCGATACCTTCCTTCTGATAGCCGAGCATGGCCCTCGCGGCAATGATCGTGAATAGCGGCGCTCCGAAAATCGCGAGAATGATTAAAGCGATGCTAAGTATCATTCCGCAATCTCAGTGGATTCATCAGGTCGAAACACGCGCACCACCTCTCCACCGCACGACAGCGCGAACCGGTAGCTCATCAGCGCGAACGAGAGCGGCAAGAGTGCATAGGCGATCCACGCCGGAAAGTCGACCAGGATCGAATCCTCAAATTCGATCGTTAACTGTACGTAGCGCCAGGAATGCCAGGCCAGCAGGCCGCACATCGCTGCAGCAAAAGCGTCGACAATGATTCGCGGGAAACGGGCATACCTGTCAGCGACAAAGTGGGACAGCAGATCAATCCTGAGATGCCGGTTGCTGCGACTGGCAGCAATGGAGGCAATCAGCGCAATCCAAAGAACAAAGAGTTTTACGAGCTCATCGGCCCAGATGAATCCGTAATTGAAGAATATGCGCAGAACAATCTGGCCAACGGCGAGCAGCATCAGCGCGCCCAACAGCAGAACGAGCGCAGCGCTCTCGAGCGCAGTGCCCCATTTTTCGAGGCGTGCGGCAATGCCAGGCTGTGTGGACAATTTTACTGGCCGCTGGAAACGACCGCATCACCATTGCGAAATTCCGCCAGGTACGCCAGCATCTGATCGTACAACTCGATGGGATAGACACCCTCATCCGCCATCGCCCGATTCGATTCGGCCATCGTGTTTTGCAACTCTGCGAATTGACCGGCGTCAGGCGCGACTCTTTCGATTCCTATCTTCTCAAGTGCCTGCATCGCATTCAGTGATTCTGCGGATGCGTTACGATCGATCTTTGCATAGACATCCGTCAGTACTTCTTTCATTACCGCCTGATCGTCCGCCGACAATTTACTGAAAGTTCGCTTATCGACAGCAAGAAATGACATCGCATAGGCAACAGGCATATCAGTGAAATACTTGACTCGTGTATGCCACTGCAGCGCGACGGCCACTTCGGGGGGAATGGCGGCAATATCCAGAAGCCCGGTCTGCAGTCCCGTCAACACATCCGTAACAGGCAATGCGACTGGAGAAAGCTGCAGCCGCTTCATGGCTTCGTAGCTCACGGTATCGCCCTGTGGGAGCCACACCTTCTTCCCTTTCATATCTGCGTGCTTGCTGATCGGTTCATTCGACAAGACCATCGAGAATGAACCGACGAATCCGAAGGTCACGTAGTTCAGTCTGTCGAACCCAGCCTCGAGCTGCGGGTCCATCCTCTCGCGCACATAGCGCATTTCGTCCCAGTTCTCGAAAACAAACGGCAGACCGTAAATGGTCACCGCCTTATTCTGTTTCATGAAATCGGTTGGTGCGAACGTACCGCCGTGTAGTTGTCCGATGCGGATTTTACGCAGGACTCCGGCCTCGGAACCCTGCACTCCGCCGCCGTAAAACTTGAGCTTGACGCGTCCCGAGGTTCGCTCCTCGATCACCTTGCCAGCGGCCCGCATATCCTGCATCCACTGCGACTGGTTGGGCACGAGCGTGGCGATCTTGATTTCAACGGCATTGGCTACAGACGCACCGATGCCCATCGCAAGCACAGCAACTGTTAACAATGTTCTCGAATAACGCATCCTCATCCTCCGCTGATGCCAGTCGCCCTCACGACCGTTCAAAAGTAGTCATCTGCCGATTCAAGCAGAATTTTCGCCTGGCGTTGAGCAAGTACGTTCAATAATGTGACGCCCGGCACGTCTGCGTCCGCCTGCAACACCTCAGTTAGCAGTCTGTCGTGCAAGTCCCGTTCGTAGAGCAGGCGCGCATAGCCGTTAGCATATTCGACCTTTGCGCTCAGATCAGTTCCACGCGATAGCTCGATCGCTCGCAGGAAGTGCTCCTGCCCCTTGTCTGGCTTGCCGCCCAAAGCAGGCGGAATCAGGGTATTCAGGATGCCCAGGTAGGTGTGGATTGCGCCGTCGTCGCTGCCGTCATTGATATCCATATAGCGTTCGAACAGCGCCTCGCTATAGGGCAAAAGCGCGATTGCTGCATAATCCGAGCTGTGCGCCCTGATATAGGCCAGCGACGCCAGTCCGTGACTGAATACCACGTCGGCGTGTTTCTCGCTGAGCCCGTCGAGTGTCTGCGCGTAATCCTCGAACAACATGCCGTCCCAGTCGCAGGACGCCTTGTAACTGTTGCACATCGCCTTGGTACTGTAGGTGCGGGCTCTGTCGGTCAGCCTGGCAGCACGTTCCGGGTCATCGGCAAATACTGTCCCGTAAGTCGCATAAAGAGACGCCGCAGCTGCAAGCAGGGCCGGATCTTCCGGACTGCCCTCGAGCAGGCTATCCAGCAGCAGCAGATAGGCAGGCGCCCCGTCACGCACGATTTCAGGGTCGTTTTGATTGAGGACGGCAGCCGAGAGGTTATCGGCGAACTTGCTTGCCGCGGAAGAGACGAAAGAAGCACAGCCCGCATTCACCAGGAGTATGCCAATGACCGCCATGCGGCGGGCCCAACGCGTGGATTGCGCCCTGATGCTGTGCAAAATGCTCATGCCTCGAAAGACCCCAAATCGGGTAGTTGGTTCAGGCTCGACCACGGCATTATGTCAAATGTGAGATCGTGGCTCGATAGCAGCGAATAATCCCACTGATCCTAGATCTTTTCCTTGATCCTGGCTGCCTTGCCCGTGCGACCACGGAGATAGTATAGCTTGGCGCGGCGGACGTCACCGCGTCGCTTGACCTGAATTCCACTGACGACCGGGCTGTATGTCTGGAACACACGCTCGACACCTTCACCGTGTGAGATTTTTCGTACGGTGAATGACGAATTCAGGCCACGATTCCGTTTTGCAATCACTATTCCCTCGAATGCCTGCAAACGTTCCCGGGTGCCCTCCCTGACTTTTACCTGCACAACGACGGTGTCGCCCGGTGAGAAGTCAGGGACTTCCTTCGTCATTTGTTCCTGTTCAATCGCGTCGATTATCTTGCTCATTTCCAATCCACCTGCCAGGCAAAGTGCCGGCTAAACCAATTCATGTTCTTCCAGGTACTCATCGAGCAACTTTTGCTGCTCATCGTTCAAATCGAGCCGTTCCACCAGGTCCGGTCGGCGCAGGAAGCTCCTGCCAAGGGACTGCTGATAACGCCATTTCGCGATCCGTGCGTGATCTCCCGACAACAGCACCTCCGGCACACGCTGACCGTCGATTTCCTCCGGACGCGTGTAGTGCGGGTGATCCAGCAGGCCCTGCATAAACGAATCCTGCTGGGCAGAGTCCTCGTCACCAAGCACGCCCGGCAATAACCTCACAATCGCATCGATCACGGCCATTGCCGCGATCTCGCCGCCACTGAGCACAAAGTCCCCTAGTGACAACTCTTCATCGACCTCGGACTCAAGCAGTCTTTCGTCGATACCTTCATACCGGCCTGCCAGCAACACCATGCCCGGCAGGCCTGCAAACCGTTTGGCTTCCGCCTGATCAAACACCGCGCCCTGCGGCGTCAAACAGACCACCGGTGATCCGGAAGGAAGCGCCGCGCGGGCCGCATCAAGGGCAGCTGCCGCCGGCTCAAACTTCATCACCATGCCCGGACCCCCACCGTAAGGTCGATCATCGACCGTGCGATGAGCATCCGTCGTAAAATCCCGTGGGTTCTGGCAATCAAGCGACAGAATGCCTCGCTCTGCAGCCCGCCCCACGACGCCAAATGTGGCGACCGTCTTTACCATCTCCGGAAATAGTGTGACGACCTGCATCTGCATCGCGTCAGCTCCATTCCCAGTTAACGTTGATTATCCCGTTTTCGATGTCAACGCTTTCAACTACGTCTTCTTTCACATACGGAATCAGTAATTCCTGATCCCCCTTGACGACAAGGACGTCATTCGCCCCTGTCTCCAGCAGATGGCTGACCTTGCCGAGCACGGTCCCATCCCTGTGCACCACCTGCAAACCCTCGAGGTCCGTCCAGTAGTGCTCACCATCAGCGGTTTCGGGTAGAGAATCCCGCGAAACGCTGATGTCACAATCTATAAATCCTGCTGCCTCATCCCGGTCATTCACATCGCTAAAGCGCGCGATAATCGTTTTTCCGTGACGCTTGCCTTCCGCAACGCCGATGAGCCGAAGTTCGCCATCCCGGTCAATCAACCAGTCAGCGTAATCCAGAATAGCCTCTCTCGGCTTTGTGTAGGAATGTACCTTGACCCACCCTCTAACACCGAAAAGCCCTGAGATATGGCCCAAAACCACCGGCTTACTATCGGACACGCAACGCCGCTCCTCGCTGTGCGGCGGACTCGGTTCAGCTCGCCGCGGCCGTTTTGCGATGCGCCTTTAGAAGTGATTTGACGCGTTCTGAAGCTTGTGCACCCTGGCCGAGCCAGTAATCCACACGTTCCAGATCGATACGTACGTTTTCCTCATCTTCTTTTCCCACCGGGTTAAAGAAGCCCAGACGCTCCAGATACCGACCGTCCCGACGATTACGACTGTCGGTGACCACCAGGTGGTAAAAAGGCCGCTTTTTCGCGCCAGCGCGCGAAAGACGAATACTAACCATTTCAATTCCGCTTTAGACTATTTGAGAGGCAGACATGCCACAACTCGGACCGGGCCGAGTAAACGGCGCATTGTACGCATTTCCGGGCGAATGTGAAGCAAAAACCGGGCGATTTTAAGGGCCGTAAATCGATGCCCTTAAGGTCCGGATTTCATGGTCGAATGCAGGCCAGCGGCCACTGCGGGGCCCTAGCGCATGCCTGGTGGCGGAATGCCGCCACCGGGCACGCCCCACATCATCTTCTTCCTGCCGCCCTTGGACATTTTTTTTCTCCTTTTTTCCAT
>JBPCYD010000279.1:0-38742 GCA_051007895.1 Woeseiaceae bacterium | reverse complement strand
CTATCAGTGTTCGGGGGCGGTGGACGCAAAAAGGCAGAACCTGATGCAAAAGTGGTGAGCGCAAGCTGATCGTTGGAGTGGAAGGAACGCTTCGAGGAACTCGGAAAAGAATCGACAGCGCTATGCCAGGGTAGCCCGATACAAGAACAGATTCGGGTTTGAAAGCAGGAAACTGACCGAAAGGAAGGTGGAAAGCGGAAAAACCAGGAAGAAGGGACTAGCAGACCTACCGTAGCGTCCTCAAATATCAAAAGCAGCCCCCGGGCTGCTTTTTTTTTGACGCTGCCTCAGAGCGCGCGATACTGCGTTGAAAACCGACGAAAAATGCTCACGTACTTGCGTGTACGCTCCGCTTTTACGTCGGTTTTCGCCTTGTCTCGCACACTCTGAGACAGCGTCAAATTACCATTGACAGCCGGCAGCGTAGGGTCTGACTGACGCATATTCAGTCAGGCACTTTCTTAGAATCTATCAAATATGCTTTTGTGCCGAGGTGTATAGCAGGCGTTTTCAACGAGTTTCGCCTTGACTCGATTACGCTGTAGAAACATTCGCAATGGTTTATCGGCCGAGAATGTCACGATAGAGGGCCATCGTTTTGATCGCCGTGTCTTCAACTTTGAAATCGTTGCGAATTCTCTCCTGGGCATTCTCGCTGAGGCGGGAATGTAATTCTCGATCCTCGTACAACGCGAGGATTCGGTCGGTAATGGGTTGAGATTTGCCCGGTGGAACGATGTATCCGGATTTGCCTTCCTCAACCAATTCGGGATTGCCGCCGGAGTCGGTTACGATCGGTACTGCGCCGCCAATCATCGCCTCGATGATACCGCGAGGCAGACCTTCGCGACGCAGCGAGGGCAGTACTGTCACGTGACAGTTCGGCAATATCCACGGCATTCGCTTGAGAAATCCATACAGATGGATGTTGTCTGCATAGCTATTGTTGGTGGCCAGCTTTTGGTGGAGCGGGTTATCCATCTTGGTTCCGGCAAGCAGAAAATGGATGTTCAGCCCGGGCGGCAGCTTGTCAATTGCGTCTAATAGAACCGGGACGCCTTTTCTTGGGACGCCCCTGGCCGTGCAGGCTACGACGAAGGCCTCTTTTGGTATGCCGAACTGCTCGAGATCTTCAAAAGGCGGCTGATACCAGTCCGGGTTGTGACCTTTATGGATCGTCACTGGCACGTTGCGCGCCAGCCGAATGCCCGGCATGCCGAGATTCAACAGGTACTGGCGAATGGCCTCGCACACACAAATAATGCGGTCGATGCGCGGATTCAACAGATAGAGCCAGGACAGGGGGTCGAAATAACTCAGGTTGCCGACAATGCCCCTGTAGGCGACAAGCTTGACGTCAATACCCCAGGATGCCCAGATGCCGTTCATTGTCGCTCTCTTGTCGAGCATGTGCAGGACATCGTATGGTTTCCGCCGCAACTCGTCGCGGATGACGCGAATGCAGGGGCGACTGATTTTTCCTTTCAGTACATACGGAATCGTGGGCACGCCTGCTGCAAGCAGCGCATCGCAATTGGAGGTGCCTGGCCAGGTGATGACGGTTATGTCGACACCGCGCTTGTGCATTTCGATGAACGAGCCCGTTTCGGCCGGATCGCTCTCACCATTCACGCACAGCACTGTCAGAGGTTTGCTCATCAGTCAGTGACTGGTCTGTCCTAGCGCAATTCGGATTTCGGCAGGAAACGACGCTCCTTGTCGAATACGACGATCGAATCGTGGAACGTAATGCCGCTCAGATTAGCGGACAGATAGGAAACCTCCAGTTCCTTGAGCGCTTCACTGTGCTCGTGCCTGAACTGCGTTTCCTTGCGATCAAAGTAGGGTTCGTGGAGCATATCAACCATCTGTTTTGACAGGTCGATAAAGGTCTCCGGGCTATCGACGTGCTTGATCCAGTAATTGGTGTGCACATCTTCGACCATATAGCAGCCGCCGTCTTTGAGCGCCGATCTGAACAGCGCACCAAAGCTGATGATCTGATGATGCGTCTTGTGGCTGCCATCATCCAGGATGATATCGAATGGACCGAATTCCCCGGTCACTTCGGACAGGAAGTTAGGATCGGCCTGGCTGCCGATTCGGACATAGACATTGCGGTCTGCGATTTCATGTGCTGCGCAGGATTCGTCGACATCGATGCCGACAATGGTTGAGTCAGGGTGGAAATAATCCTTCCACATTCGCAGTGAACCGCCGCGAAAGACGCCAATTTCAAGCATGCGGATCGGGCGATCTCGATACCGTTCAAAATGCCGGGAATAGAGGTCGAAATAGTGATGCCATTTGTGCACGTTGGTGTCGGCGGAAAAAATCTTGAACAATTCATTGTCAGGCGTGCTCGTAGCGCCCTGCATCGTTACTTTTTCCGTGAGCTCTTTAGGGAGCGAATCGGATGTTGTTAGTTCTTTGTCCGCTAACAATGCAGGTGCTTTGGTTATGAGCAATCCGAATTTGATCAACAATTTGTTTATTAGTTTTCTCATAGTGCGTATAGCGCCTCGAAGAATTTGTGCTGGACCGCGCACTGCTGGCGGTAAATCGGTTTCCAGTCTTCAGGAACGGGGTAGTCAGACTCTGTTGTCGTTTCATTTTCAAACGGTACTGTCGTTTCTTTCCACTGTTTGTAATAGAAATAGTGTCGCGTCAATCGACTAATCTGGCTGAAATAATAGCGAATCTGGTCCATGCGCATTTCGTGCAACGAAGAAATATTGATGAACAGATCGATCGACTTGCCAGGCATCGATTCCAGTTGATTGGGTGTCATGAAAATGATGTCAGCCGCGTCGAACTCCTGCTGAACGTCGGCAAAATCCTTAAACGAACGGAAGGTAAAAACCTTGCGGTCGGGAAGAACTGCGGTCAGATATCGCTGCGCGACGTAAAGTGCTGGAGGAATGTCCACTAATATATAGCGACAGGCGGGTTGCAGGCTAAGAAATACATACGCGGTTCTGCCGTAGCCAGGACCAAGTTCAAGAATAGTACGTACCTCGCGCCGGTCCAGTTCTGGATGCAGTATCGCGTCATACTCGATGAGCGAGTTGGCCAGATCCTGCGAGATGAGTCGGCCGTCATACATGACCCGTGGTGGGTTTCCCTCCAACGGTTCTTCGATTCGTTTGAGCAGGCCATTGCTATCATTTTTCTCCACGTAGGCCCACAGCAAATTCGTGAGCATATTGTAGAAAATCGTGTGTTTTCGCTTGAGGTGCTCGTGCCGCGGGGCGCTTATAGCATTCGCAATAATCCTGACCGACTGCCAGAGGCCTGCTTCCCGCATCAGGAACCGGTTTTGCTGATTCAGCGGTCTCACTATCCAGGTGAAATAGTTTCGCGCGAGGGTGCGCTTGAAGTTTTCATAGCCACTTTCGGCCAGCTGTCGAAAGTTCTTGCGGTTTAGTTCTTCCCAGTATTTGGATGGGAGTATTTCCGACCTGTAGTTGGAGAATTCGTCGTACATTTGCCGCAATTCCGGATACAGCCGTACGGCCACCTCGGCTGAGTCTGATTTTGGGTTTGGTGCATCCATTTCGGGGTCGCATGATGCCGGAAAATTGCAAAAAAATCAGGCGTTTTCGTATTGTCCGCTTAGACAGCTAGAGGCGGGAACTGTACCATGCGGACTTTCCCACGTAAGGACCTTTAACAGAGTGTTGATTCTGCTGACGGGGGGTTCGGGACTGCTTGGGACCGAGCTGGCAAAACTGGGCTCAGACCTGATACTGCCGACCCGTGACGAACTGGATATAACAGACGCCGTCGCGGTTGCCGAGTATGTCGAGTCGCATGCACCTGACATTGTCTGCCACGCTGCGGCTGTCACCAACAACCGCGAAATCGAGGCGGATCCGTCGGAGGCACTGGCGACAAATATTTCGGGAAGCGTCAACCTGGCCAGGGCGTGCCTTGGCACCCGTATTCGCCTGGTGTATTTATCGACCGACTATGTCTATCGTGGCGATCGTGGAGACTATGCCGAAGCAGATGAGGTACTGCCTGCTAACCTCTACGCGTGGACCAAACTGGCTGGCGAAGCCGCTGTTCGCGCGGTACCGAATCACCTGATCATTCGTACCAGTTTCGGGCGCAGCGAATTCGACTACCCGGCCGCATTTGCGGATAAATGGTCAACGAAGGAGTACGTCGATACTCTTGCCCCGGAAATTCTGCATGCGGCGCTGAGCCCGTTGACAGGAATAGTCAACATAGGTGGTCCGAAACGAACGCTTTATGAATATGCAAAAGAACGGAATCCCGACGTGGAATCGATAACCAGGGACCAGTCCCAGCACCATTCTCCGGAAGATACCTCTTTGGACCAGTCACGGTGGACCGAGTACAAGGCGGGCCGGGATGTCGTTCGTGGTATCGAGTGTTGTCGCGTTTGTGGTAGCAATGACATGGTCAAATACCTGGACCTGGGCATGATGCCACTCGCGAACAACCTGGCTGCATCATCCAGTGCCGCGAAGGCGATGCAGCGATTTCCGATGCAGGTTATGTACTGCCGGGATTGTTCCCTGTCCCAACTGTCGGTTGTCGTCGATCCACGGGAGTTATTTTCGCACTATACGTATCGCTCGTCCGTCAATAAGGGATACGTTCGGCATTGTCGCGCCATGGCTGAGGCGACGCAGGAACTGCTTGGGTTGACACCGGATGACCTGGTCGTCGATATAGCCGGGAACGACGGCGCGTTGTTGAAGGAATTCAAAGACGCGCTTGGCGTGCAGGTGCTTAACGTCGATCCGGCCGAAAATATTTCAGCGATTGCGGAATCCGCCGGTATTCCGACGATGAACGAGTTCTGGTCGATGGACGTTGCGCAGACGATTCGGGACGAGCTGCAATGTCCAAAATTGGTTACGGCCACCAACGTGTTCGCGCATGTAGATGAGGTTCGAACATTCTTTGAGGCGGCGAAGGCATGCCTGCACCAGGACGGTGCATTGATGCTGGAATTTCCTTACGGCGTCGATTTCATCGAGCATCGAGAATTCGACACGATTTATTTTGAGCACCTCAGCTATGTGTTGATCGAGCCTGTTATGCGGCTCGCGGCACAGACCGAACTGGAGGTCTTTGATGTCCAGAAACAGGATATCCATGGCGGCACGGTTCGAGTATTCATCGGTGGCGCCGGGCGTCACGACGTGCGGCCGTCGGTTGCGACTTTTGTCGACGACGAGCGGGCAAACGGCTTCCACGATGAGCAAAAATACCTGGCGTGGAGCCGCGAAATCGACGAATTGATCGAGGATTTGCAACAGCAGCTGAAGGCGTTGAAAGACAGCGGGGCAACCATTGCAGCGTTCGCCGCATCGGCCAAGGGCAACACGCTATTGAATGCCTGTGGCCTGGACGCGGCCACCATCGAATATATCGTCGACGACACGCCAGAGAAGATCGGAAAGTTTTCACCGGGCACCGGCATCGCAATCGTCGATCGTTCGGTGCTGGACGCCAATCCGCCAGACTACCTCGTTATCCTGGCGTGGAATTTTGCCAGGGAGTTAATGGCCAGCACCGCTGCGTATCGGGAGCAGGGTGGCCGATACATTATCCCAATTCCCTCGTTTAGAATCATAGAAAGCTAAGCGCGGAGAGCGGCGGTGAGCAAAACGACAGGCAAAGGCATTATTCTCGCTGGCGGCACCGGTTCACGACTTCATCCCCTGACGTTGTCGGTTAGCAAGCAGCTCATGCCGATTTACGACAAGCCGATGATTTATTACCCGCTTTCGACGCTGATGTCAGCAGGTATCAGGGACGTACTGATCATTACGACGCCGCAAGATCAGTCAGCGTTCAGGAGTTTGCTCGGCGATGGCGGTGACTGGGGCATCTCACTTCAATACGCAGTGCAGCCCGAGCCGGGCGGCCTGGCGCAGGCATTTATTATTGGCGAATCGTTTGTTGGCGGTGAATCTGTTTCGCTGGTGCTCGGAGATAACATTTTTTATGGCCACGGGCTGGCCCAACAGTTACAGGCTGCTGCAGCGCGCGAGAGCGGGGCGACCGTTTTCGCCTATCACGTTAACGACCCGGAAAGATACGGCGTTGTCAATTTTGATGACAGCGGCAGGGCACTCGGAATCGAGGAAAAGCCCCGCGATCCGAAATCCAATTACGCCGTTACCGGACTGTATTTTTACGATTCACGCGTCATCGAAATGGCGAAGAATCTGCAGCCATCCCAACGCGGCGAACTCGAGATTACCGATCTGAACAAGATCTATCTCGAGGATGGCTCACTGCAGGTTGAAGTCCTGGGCAGGGGGGCGGCCTGGCTGGATACCGGCACGCACGAGTCGCTCCTGGAGGCGTCTCAATTTGTGCAGATTATCGAGCACAGGCAGGGTTTGAAAATCTGCTGTCCGGAGGAAATTGCTTACAAGAATGGATTCATAGACGCAAAACAGGTCGAGAAACTCGCCGGCAAATTGGGAAAAAGTGGCTACGGCGATTATCTGCGGGTAATGCTGCGCGATCCGACGTTCTGATGCAGTTCACTCCGACCGCAATTACCGATGTCATTTTGATCGACCCGTTCGTTCATGAAGACCGTCGTGGCTTCCTTATGGAGACGTGGCGCGCGAGTTTGTTCAAAGATGCCGGCATTGATGCGACGTTTGTGCAGGATGTGCACAGCCGCTCATCCCGTGGCGCATTGCGTGGAATCCACTACCAGGTTCAGCAGGCACAGGGAAAACTGGTGCGCGTGATTCGAGGCGAAGTATTCGATGTTGCTGTCGACCTGCGGCGGTCGTCGCCCACCTTTGGGCAGTGGATAGGAGTGACTCTTTCCGAAGGCAATCGCAGGCTTCTATGGGTGCCGCCGGGTTTCGGTCACGGGTTCATGGTTTTGAGTGAGTTCGCCGACATGGAATACCGCATGACCGACTATCATGCACCGGACTTCGGCAGAACGATCCAATGGAATGATCCGGATATCGGGATCGAGTGGCCGACCGCGGGTGTCGATCCCATCATGTCAGACGCGGATAGCGACGGAGTGCCGTTTCGCGAGGCAGAAGTCTATGCGTAGTTTGCTGGTTACAGGCGGAGCCGGATTTATCGGCGCTAATTTCGTCCACTACTGGGCGGAGAGAAATCCCGAAGACCGGATCGTCGTATTGGATGCACTGACATACGCGGGCAATATGGCCAATCTTGCAGGGCTCGAACCAATAACTGACTATCAGTTCGTGCACGGCGACATTGCTGATATCGAGCTGGTTTCGTCGTTATTCGCAGAACACAACTTCAATACTGTCGTGCACTTCGCAGCGGAGTCGCACGTCGACCGTTCTATTCACGAACCGGATGCGTTCATTCAGACCAATGTTATTGGTACGCACAACCTCCTGCGGGTGGCGCGCGAAGCCTGGCTTGATCGTGACGATGCACCCGCGACCCACCGGTTTCATCATGTGTCCACGGATGAGGTATATGGAACGCTCGGCGCAGACGATCCGGCATTCACCGAGCGCACGCCGTATGCGCCGAACTCTCCTTACGCTGCGAGCAAAGCCGCCTCGGATCACCTGGTGCGCGCTTATCATCACACTTTTGGCTTGCAGGTCACGACCAGTAATTGCTCGAACAACTATGGGCCTTATCAGTTTCCGGAAAAACTGATTCCACTGATGATTGTCAATGCGCTGACTGGTGAGCCATTGCCTGTCTATGGCGACGGGTCGAATATTCGTGACTGGCTGTATGTCGAAGATCACTGCCGCGGCATTGAGCTTGTGCTGACGGAAGGCGTTGTCGGTGAGACCTACAACATCGGTGGCAACAACGAGCGCTGCAATCTCGATATCGTTAACGACATTTGCCGGCGAATCGATGCGGTCTTTGTCGCGTCACCAGGTCTCGCAGATGATTTTCCGGACGCACCGGCGGCATCGGGACAAGCAACAGATTCATTGATTACGTTTGTGAAAGATCGATTGGGTCACGATTGGCGTTACGCCATTGACGCAACTCGCTCGGAAACGGAGTTGCATTATGCGCCACTGGAGGACTTCGACTCCGGCCTGGACCGCACCATTGCGTGGATGCTGGCTAACGAGTCCTGGTGGCGCGCCGTGATGGACGGCAGCTACCGCGACTGGCTGCAAAAAAATTACGCCTGATTTCTTTTCGCTCTTGGACTCAGCCATGACCGGGTACGGATCACGCCTAAATAATACTTTGCCAGTTTCACCAGCATGCCGGTGCGCACATTCAGTGACGCGAATTGCCTGAATGTGAGCAAGTCCAGCAGCGCGGCAAGCAATAATCCGGGTAGCCGCAGCAATATGATGAGGCTGTGCATCAACCAGCGCTTTATGCCTGACGCATGTTTCCACGTGTAGACGTGTTTCGAGATGATGACTTCAAGTTTGGTCATGGTCTTGACCGCAACGTTGATTCTGCTTGAACCCCCATGGGCATGGATAACCTCAACTGAAGGTGTGTACGCGACGCGCATGCCCGCGTCTTGGGCGCGTTTGCAGAGATCGGCATCTTCGACATACATCCAGTAATCGGCAGACCAGCCTCCAATTGCGTCAAAGTCGTGCCTGTCAATGAGCAGGAACGATCCGGTAATCCAGTCGCACCACACCAGCTGCTTGTGTTCGGCGCGCGGATCTGGTGAGCGAGCCGGAAAAAGCCTGCGCCGCAACGCCTTCAACAGCTTGCTTTGATTAAGCAAGTCTGGAAATTCATCGAATACCTTCTGTGGCTGACCGTCGTTGCCAAGCTGCCGCGGTGACAGCAGCTTAATGTCAGGATTTTCATGTTTCACCCGAAGGAGCGCCTGGATCTGTTCGGGTGTTGCAATTACGTCAGGATTCATGAAGAGCAGTTGCGTGCCTGATGCTTCTGCAACGCCAACCATGCATCCGATGCCGAAGCCACTATTGACGGGATTTGCGATCATCCTGACCCACGGATTCCTTTCCTGGAAAGCACGAAAAGACTCTGGTTCAGATTCGTTGTCGACGATAATCATTTCCCAGTCGTCCGGGAACCGTTGAGCAAGCGCATCGAGCGCATTTTGCAAATGGTGCCATGACCGATAATTGACGGTGATGATTGAGAGCTTCACGCGATTGGCTGTTGGCGACTTTTGGCGTGCGTAACCAGGTAAACGAGCAGTCCGGAGCCAATAACGCCGATTCCAAACAACCCCTCGACGGGTCTCGTCATAAGCACGAAGCTCAGCGTCCAGGCAGTCAGCATGAGATAGATCAACGGCGGAATAGGATACAAGAACGTGCGATATGGGCGGGGAAGGTCGGGCTGTTTGCGACGCAGTACGAAAACGCCCAGCACAGTCGCAAAACTATTGAGTGCCAGCGTGAAGCCGGCAAATACCAATATTGATTCAAAGCTCGAAGTTAGTATGAAAATCACCGCCAGCGTTGATTGAACGTATATTGCGTTTCCCGGAATGTTGTCCTCATTCTTTTCTGCAAGAAAGCGCAGCGCTTTGAAATCTTCACCGATTACCTGCAATACCCTGGGCCCGGCGATTGTCATTGCACTGACGGTGGAAATCAGTAATGACGCCAAAACAATTCCGGTTAGCCGGCCACCCGTTTCGCCGAATGCAGATTGTGCGGCAATGAAGCCGACTTCGACCTGTCCCTGCATCGCGTCAATCGGAGCGGCATAAAGGAAAACGAAGTTTAGGGCGACGTATAAGCCTGTCACCACCAGCGTGCCGGTCAGTAAAATACGCGGCAAGGTTCGCTGCGGGTCTTCGAGTTCACTACTCAGATAGGTCGCTGCATTCCATCCCGTGTAGGCATAGCTTACATAAATCAGTGACACTGCAAATGCGCCGCTGGTGACCAGGTCGACATCTCCGCTCGTCGGCAGAAATAGCACCGGCTGCGGATTATCGATGACGATTACCGCCGCCAGGCAAAATACGAGGATGACGCCAACCTTAAGGACGGTGAACGCCATTTGCAGTCCACCGGAACTCCGCCGCGAGCTTGAATGTACGAACATCAGGATGATCACGAGACCTGTCGCCAGGATTTTTTCGACCCAGTCTGAATGTTCGCCCGGCACTACGGAAGTGGCATAGGCGGCAAAAGTAATTGCTGCCAGGGCAGTTGGGCCTGCAAAGCCGATGGTGGCCGACGTCCAGCCTGAAACGAACCCCGCAGCCGGGTGATAAATGCGGGTTAGAAAATTGTACTCACCACCCGAACGGGGCATTGCCGCGCCCAGTTCGGCATAGGTCATGGCGCCACACACTGCGATCAGGCCGCCGGTCGCCCAAAGCAGCAGAATAACGAAGCCAGACTGGATATCGATCAGCTGAAAGCCCAGACTCGTAAATACCCCCGTTCCAATCATATTGGCGATTACGACGGCCGTAACCGTCGTAAATTTGAACTTCGTCGCGGGCATGAATTTGAGTACTTTGTTAGAGTTTTGTAACGCCATTATTGCGGGCATTTTGCTACCCGTCCAACATTCTAGGGGTGAGGCGAGGTTTTGCGGCGAGCGCGATCTCATCGATCAGTTTTGTTACGGATAATGCGTATTAAATTCAATTGCTTGCAACTGAGACAATGCAAGATTGGAGCAATTGCAGCGGCGCTGTATGCTCAAGGTGAAACAGGAAGGATAAGGCACGATGACTGTGAAGAAAAAAAATGGTGCTGGCAAAAGCGACAATCCGTCACATGTATTCGGAGAAATGAGGCATAGCCCCGAACAGATTCGGGACCTGTTCCGCAACGGCACCTATCCTTACAAAACCAAGATCAAGAACGCCACCTACGAGGTGCACAAAAAAGAACTGCAGGTTGAGTTGCTGAAAGTCCAGAATTGGGTGAAGCAAACCGGGCAACGGATTGTCGCCCTGTTCGAAGGCCGCGACGCGGCAGGCAAGGGCGGTACGATCAAGCGATTTACAGAACATCTAAACCCTCGAGCGGCAAGGGTGGTTGCCCTCGAGAAGCCGACTGAACACGAGTTGGGCCAGTGGTATTTTCAGCGTTACGTCAAACATCTGCCAACTGCAGGAGAAATCGTCTTGTTTGACCGCTCCTGGTACAACCGTGCCGGCGTCGAAAGAGTAATGGGATTCTGCAGTTCACTTGATTATCTCGAATTCATGCGACAGGTACCGGACCTTGAACGGATGCTCACAAGATCGGGCATCCACTTGTTCAAGTACTGGTTCTCAGTGACGCGAGACGAGCAGAACAAGCGTTTTGACGCTCGAATCGATGACCCGTTGAAGCAGTGGAAGCTGAGTCCAATCGACGAGGAATCCCGTGGCAAGTGGGTGGAATACACGCAAGCCAAAGAGGCAATGTTCTTCTACACTGACACAGCTGAGGCGCCCTGGACGGTCGTTAAATCAGACGACAAAAAACGTGCTCGCCTTAACTGCATGCAGCATTTTCTTGCAAGCCTCGATTATCCGGACAAGGATGAACACGTACTCCACGGGCCGGATCCATTGATCGTTGGCACACCGTCACAGGTGATCGAGAAAGATCGCCATCTGTGGGGTTGAGCAGTCTCTTAATAGCTTAGTCTAGGTTTCGACGGCAAACTCATCAGCGTCTTTGGCGAATGCGAATCGTTCCCGAAATGTTCGCAGTGATTCGAGATCCAGCGTCGCGGTAGCTGATCCTTCCTTATCCCCCAAATCGGCGAAATCATTGCCGAGGTAATCAATGATGGCGCTGCCCCCGTTATAGGGCAGGTCATTGCCGTCCCTCCCTACGCGATTGACACCTGCCAAATAGGTCAGGTTCTCGATGGCACGGGCTCGTAACAGGGTTGCCCAGGCATTGTGTCGTGCGCTTGGCCAGTTCGCGACATACAGCAACAAGTCGTAGCTGTCTCTATTGCGACTCCAGACCGGAAATCTCAGGTCATAGCAGACCATGGGGCATATTCTGAAACCGTTTATTTCGAAAATCGTGATTTCGTCGCCGGCCGAGTAATGGCTATCCTCGTCGGCGAGGCGAAACAGATGGCGCTTGTCGTAGGTCGCTATAGATCCATCGGATCCGATGCAGATAAATCGGTTGTAGAAGTTGCTGCCTTCCTTAATGATCAGGCTGCCGCAAATCGCGACAGATCGTTTGCCTGCCCATTCACGCATCCAATTGACGGACTCTCCGGACATTGGTTCTGCGAGCTGCGGGGCATCCATCGAAAAGCCGGTCGTAAACATCTCGGGGAGTACAATCAGGTCGGTTGAATCCGTAATGCCGTCAATTTCGCGATCAAACTTGTGCCGATTTGCACCGGGGTCATGCCAAACCAGGTCGGCCTGTACGATACTGACTTCTAGAGTTGGCATAATCTGGCTGCTGCCTCCTCGAGCATTTCGTCATCTTTTGCAAAACAAAATCTCAGCCGTCTGCTGGTCAGGGGCTGCTCGCAGAAAACAGATATCGGGATGGACGCGACGCCAATCTCGCGAGTCAGCTGTTTTGCGTAGCTCACATCGTCAGCATCCGTTATTTGCGCATAGTCCAGTATTTGAAAAAACGTTCCCCTGGCCGGGCGAAGCGTAAATCGCGAGTCTTTAAGCAGCTCGCAGAAGCGGTTTCGTTTTGCCTCGTAGAAGTGTGGCAATTCAGCATAGTGCTGCGGTGATTGGGCCATGAAGTCACCAAGCGCATGTTGTATGGGTGTAACAACGGCATAGCAAACCCATTGATGAATTTTGCGGAACTCCTCAGTCAGCTTCGCCGGCGCAACGCAATAACCCACTTTCCATCCGGTTGCGTGGTAAGTCTTGCCAAAAGAGGAAACGACAAATGCCCGCTCCCATAACTCGTCATGTCGAATAAAGCTATTAAAATCGGCGCCATCAAAAACAATATGTTCGTACACTTCGTCAGACAGGAGATAGGTATCGGTGTCCCGGATGATTGCTGCCAGCGTCTCAAGATCGCCGTCATCGAGTATGACTCCGGTTGGATTGTGCGGAAAATTACATATCAATAGCCGTGTTCGCTCGTTGATTGATGCGCTTAGCCGGTCCCAGTCGATGTGATAATCGGGGTTGTCGGCTGTTTCTACCAGCGGTATGTGAACTGTCGTGCCGCCTGCCAGGGTTACTGCCGGTTCGTAGGAGTCGTAAGCCGGGTCAAAGACGATGACTTCATCACCCGGCCGAACGGTGGCCTGGATAGCGCTGAACAGGCCCTCGGTAGCACCGTCGCACACGGTTACTTCGCGATCGCAGTCGACTTCGCGTCCGTAAAGGAGGGCTATCTTGTCCGCAATGGCACTCCTTAGCTTCGGGACACCGATCATCGGCGCATACTGATTGCCGTCATTGTTCAAGTAATGGGTGATCAGATCCAGGAGTGCCTGATCAGGATTAAAGCTCGGATAGCCCTGCGAAAGATTGATAGCGCCATACTCTTCGGCGAGGTTGCTCATTACTGCAAATATAGTGGTGCCGGTTTCCGGTAGCTTGCTGTCCATGCGTTCGTCCGTTAGTCAGGCGGGATCGAATCTCAAGTGAGCGGCGGAACCTGCCAGCCGTCTGGCATTGGCCCCTGGTCCACGATGACTTCCCGATGGTGACTCCAGGTAATCTGAATCGCCTCAAGTGTGCCGATTCCGGCACCTCGTGGATCACCGCCCGGTCCGAACCAGTGGTTTTGTGGGGCCCCGGTGGTGCGGGCGCGAATGCCACAGTAGGTGGTCCCATTGACTGTGGCGCCAAGAACTGCGTTCTGAAAGGCAATGTCCTTACTGACAACGGCGGCAGTCAGGTGATGGGACATGCGCTCCAGTATGTCCAGTACTTTCGGAAGATCGTCATCTGTCCACGAAATGATGACCTGGAACGGGCCAAACAGCTCCGTTGTTACCAGGTCGAAATGGGCGCCGGCGGCCTCGTCAATAGGGACACTGACCGCGGTAGCTTCCATGGCGCCATAACAATCCGGAATTGTGTGACCTTCCAGCGGCTTGCCACCGAACAACAGTTCGGCGCCAGGGATGGCCAGGATTTTGCCGATGTGTTCGTCAATCTGTTCGTTGGTCCAGGTCAGGACCGGGCCGAGTGAGAGATCGGCCAGGCTCCTGCGGGAGGCCAGGTCTCTTATCTTGGGAAGCAGCGCATCGGTCCAGTTTTCATGCGCGAAGATAATGCTCTGTGCAGAACACTTTTGGCCTGCTGCGTTATAGGCGTCTTCGTCACATTGCCATGCAACGTAGTCAAGCCAGTCGTCATGATAATCGGGTCCGATGACTTTCCAGTCAAAGCCGGCGTCTTCGATTCTGACTGCACCATTCATCACCGCGGAAAGATGCTCTGCGACACCGCTCGATCCTGTGAACTGGATCAGTCGAATCCGGTCTTTAGCGGCATCAATTAAATCGCCCATGACGGCTCCACGGCATTGAATCATGTCCAGATCATCGGGTTTCAGGCCCGCGGCGATCAGGAGGCGAACGAACTGCTCAAGTACGGCGCTCACTTTGGATTCGGGTTTGATCAAAGGCCGGTTCCCCATGGCCAGCGCGCCCATTAGCTGGAGTGCCGGAATCTCCAGCGGAAAATTAAAGGGCGCGATAATGACCACGGGCCCGTAGGGCCAACGATAGCCGCGTGATTCCTGGCCATTGTGATTACCGGGATTAGAGAACCCGCGTGCCAGAAAACGGACGCCATCGCCGGCCAGGTTTTCGAGAAACACGCGTGTTACGACAACTTCACCCCGGCATTGCTCCCAGCTCTTGGGCATGACGCGTTGCGTGAGTTTTGTGAAGTAATCTTCGATGTGCGGTTCGGCCAGCATAGCCGCTGCGCGCGCGCAGACAGCGCCCAGGTAGACATACCGGTCCGGATTCTTGAGTGGATTGTGAACACCGGACTTCGGGCAGCTGCGCAGGCCCTCGATATAGGGGCCGTGTTCCCGCGTATCCGGGATTTTCAGGAAAACTTCCCCATTCATCGGGTCGACGATATCTTCGTAGGCCCCGCCCGCATCGGTCCATTCCCAGGCAGCCAGGTTCTGCAATACGCCTGGATTTTTGCCAGTCATACCGTCATAAGGGTCGACGGTCGCGAATTCGGGTATTCCGGGCATACTTTGTCTCCTGATTACAGTCAGATTGTCGCTGCTGGCGCGCTTAAGACCGAAAGGATAGCAACCTTGATCCTGATCTGGCAGCAGATTTTTAATCGTGGATTGCGATTCTGCCTCGCTCGTCGACATTGTGTCCGGCCGGCGTTGAGGCGATAATCGCCGCCGGTCCGCGTCGGCTTCCCCGCGACGGCCACCCGTGAACCCCGTCAGGCCCGGAAGGGAGCAGCGGCAGCGGTGACGCCGGGTGCCGGGGAGTGGTTGGCGCGGGCCACTTTAATTGCCGCCGAATACAATCATGAGGCTTAATCGCACCTGCCTCTTTCGTTACACTGTCTGACTGCGCTGCTACAGCTTGACTACCGGGTTATCTGATCCCTTATGAGTTATCTCGTCCTCGCCCGAAAATGGCGACCTAAGAACTTCCAGGAAACGGTTGGGCAGAAACATGTGCTTACGGCGCTGACGAATGCCCTGGACAGCGAGCGTTTACATCACGCCTATCTGTTTGCGGGGACTCGCGGCGTTGGTAAGACGACGATTGCCAGAATCCTGGCGAAGTCTCTCAATTGTGAAACCGGCATCACCTCGATGCCGTGCGGTGAATGCAGCGCGTGCGCTGAGATTGACGAGGGACGATTTGTTGATCTCATCGAAGTGGATGCGGCATCCAGGACCAAGGTGGATGATACCCGCGAGTTACTCGACAACGTTCAGTATGCGCCGGCACGGGGTCGGTTCAAGGTATACCTGATCGACGAAGTGCATATGCTGTCCAAGAGTTCCTTCAACGCACTGCTGAAGACACTTGAAGAACCTCCTCCACACGTAAAATTTCTGCTTGCCACCACGGACCCCCAAAAACTGCCGGTAACGGTTTTGTCACGCTGCCTGCAGTTCAACCTCAAGCGGCTGACACCCGCCCTGATCGCTGAGCGGCTCGAATTGATTTGCAATGCGGAGTCGATCGAATTCGAAGCAGAGGCGCTTGCAATAATGGCGCGAGCAGCAGATGGGTCTCTGCGAGATGCACTAAGCCTCCTCGATCAGGCAATCGCGTTTTGTGGGGGCGTCGTGGCGGAAGAGGGCGTCGGCTCGATGTTGGGCACCATTGATCGTCAGCATATCAGTCGCCTGATTGATTTGCTGGCGGACGGTGACGCTGCAGGATTGATTGCAGCGATTGCCGAAGTGGATGAGCAGTTCCCGGACTACGCCAGGTTGCTCGATGATCTCGCCAGGGTATTGCAGCGTATTGCCGTATACCAAACTGTGGGCGTTATTGATTCAGAAGACGACGTCGACGAAGCTCAGCTCGAAGCACTCGCAAGCAGAATAGCGGCTGAAGACGTCCAGCTCTTTTATCAGATTGCGCTATTGGGTCGACGCGATCTGCAGCTGGCACCTGACCCCAGGAGTGGGGTGGAGATGACCTTGCTGCGCATGCTGACGTTTCAACCGGAAGCTGCGGTTACGGGGCAGGGAAGCGGTGGCAACGTCCGCAAGCAGGCGCCACGCCCTCAAGAAACCGCGGCACCGGCGGCAGCGGCCGGTCAAAAAACGATTCCGAGGTCGAAACCGGCTCCAGCCGCTGCGAGTGCAATTTGGCAGGACCCCGATTGGTCACAGTTGATCGGACGGCTGCAGCTGTCCGGTTTTAACAAGCAACTCGCGAGCAATTGCGCTTATTTGCGTCGTGACGGGGACACAGTTTTCCTGTCGCTGGATGGCCGGTCTGAATCCTACCTGACCCGGGCCAGGCAAGCGGCAATGGCCGAGGCCCTTAGCGGGCATTTCGGCGAAAATCTGAAAGTCGATATTTCGGTTGGTGTCGTCACGGAGGAGACGCCGGTACAGAAAGACGCGCGGAGAGAATCCGAAAACCTCGACGCCGCCAGGGCAGGGCTGGAGGCCGACCCAAATATCAAGACACTGAAAGACATGTTCGGCGCAGAAATTGTCGCGGATTCGGTCGAACCTATCAATAACAACACTGCGAACCAGGAGTAGTGGCATGAAAGGCGGTATTGGTCAGCTCATGAAACAGGCCCAGCAAATGCAGGCCGATATGCAAAAAGCCCAGGAGGAAATGGCCAATTTGACGGTCACAGGAGAATCGGGGGCGGGCATGGTGAAAATTACAATGACCTGCAAACATGAGGTTCGGTCCCTCGACATTGACGATACGCTCGTCGGGGACGACAAGGAGATGCTGGAAGATTTGATTATTGCGGCATTCAATGATGCTGTGCGGCGAGTCGAAAATACCGTACAGGAAAAGTTTTCGGGGATGACATCGGGCCTGAACTTGCCGCCCGGCATGAAGCTTCCGTTTTAATCTGAAGATTCAACGCTATGTCGTTTTCACCATTACTGATGCATCTCATCGACGCGCTGCGATGTATGCCTGGCGTTGGTCGAAAGTCAGCGCAGCGAATTGCTTTTCACCTGCTCGAGCGTGATCGAAACGGCGCCCGGGAGTTGTCAGCGGCATTGACGGAAGCGGTAAAGAGTATTGGCCATTGCAAGCGATGCCGTATGCTGACCGAGCACGAAACCTGCAATATTTGCTCAGCGACCGGCCGTGATTCATCGCTGCTGTGCGCAGTCGAATCACCGGCTGACGTAATGGCGGTTGAGGATGCCACCGGATATCGCGGCCTGTATTTTGTCCTGATGGGGCACCTGTCACCGCTCGATGGCATCGGCCCCGACGAACTCGGTATGTCGGCGCTTGAGTCGAGACTGGGTGACGGCACGGTAAATGAATTGATTATTGCGACGAATCCGACCGTGGAAGGCGATGCAACGGCGCACTACCTTGCGGATCTGGCCGGACAGCACAACGTGCAGGCCAGTCGAATCGCTCACGGCGTGCCGCTAGGCGGAGAGCTGGAGTATGTCGACGGTGGCACCTTGTCACATGCTTTTTTTGGTCGACGGGTCGTCGACTGAATGTCGTTAAAAATTGTGAGGCTTAGCTGATGACGGACCCAAATTGCCTTTTCTGCAAAATCGTAAACGGCGAGATCGAGGCAGATGTTGTTTACGAGAATGACGATGTCATCGCATTTCGTGACATTAATCCCCAGGCTTCGACCCATGTATTGGCCATTCCGAGACGCCACATTGCTACCCTGAATGATCTTCAGGATGGAGACTCGCAAACGATTGGATCGCTGTTTCTTGCCGCCCGGGATATCGCGGCCCGGGAGGGTATCGCGGAAGACGGGTTTCGTACTGTCATGAATTGCAATGCAGCTGCAGGACAAACCGTGTTTCACCTGCATCTGCATATTCTCGGCGGGCGCAACCTGGACTGGCCGCCGGGTTAGCCAAACTTGTCGCTAAGTCGTTGCGAGCTGTTCATTAGTCGTTTGTAACTTTCGTAGCGTCTTGCGCTGACATCCCCTGCTTCAACGCCTGACTTGACCGCACATCCCGGCTCACGCAGATGAACGCAGTTCGCAAATCGACAATCCCGGCTGCGATGTTGGATCTCTCGAAAACCGCGATTTACATCCTGCTGGTTTTCGATGGACGGTGCGTAGTCACGAACGCCGGGCGAGTCGATAACAGCACCGCCGTCCGGAAGGTCAAGCATTACCGAATTAACAGTCGTATGTCGGCCTTCGCCGGTGCTGTCCGATATATTTCCGATTCGTTGTGCGCCATCGTAAACAATTCTGTTTATGACGCTGGATTTGCCGACACCGGACTGGCCAACGATGATTGAAATCTTGTTTTTCATTGCGGCGACCAATGTGTCGATATTGCTGCCCGTCGTTGCGCTGCATTGAATGACGTCAATGCCGCATGTCAGGTAGTCGTCGAGAACCGAAATAGTCGCGTTCGATATTGGTCTTAAATCAGTCTTGTTCAAAACCACGATGCTGCTCGCGCCCATAATCTCTGCTGCCGCAAGGTATCGATCAACGATGTACCAGTCCGGCTCGGGTTCGATTGCTGCCATTGCAACCACGCAGTCAACGTTGGCGGCCAGAATATCTTTGCGGCCGCGACTGTCCGGACGCGTGAGTTCATTGGTCCTTGGGAAAATTTGTGTGATTAGCCATTCCGGTTCGTTGGGTATCGGCTCGGCCATTACCCGATCGCCACAGACGGGCTTTAGCTTCTTGCCTTTAATGCGCGCTTCAACTTCACCTTGATTTTTCAATTGCAGCGTCATGCGGCGGCTATAGGCGCCAACTACGAGGCATTGCTGTTCGATTTCCACCGTCATCGCCAGTTCTGGTCCAACAAAATCCATTGGTGAGATCCTGCAGTATGCCGCTCACCAATGATCCTTGCACCTGCAGACACTGATACACTAGCTGCCGCAAACGACCTCTGGATTGGATAAGCGGATATAGCATGACGGAAAAAGCTCAGGCAGGGACAGGTAGCAGGGCGACGAATCTCATCTGGATCGATCTCGAGATGACAGGCCTCGATACGACAGCGGATCACATCATCGAAATTGCGACAATCGTGACTGACGATCAGCTGAACGAAATTGCCGTCGGGCCAGAACTGGTCATCGCACAGTCTGCGGAAGTGATGGGAGCCATGGATGCCTGGAATACGAAACACCACGGCGAGTCGGGGCTCACGCAACGTGTTTTGCATTCTTCCGTGTCGACCGCCGCAGCAGAGTCACAGACACTGGAATTTCTGCACGATTATGTGGAGGCGGGCAAATCGCCCATGTGTGGTAACAGTATCTGCCAGGATCGGCGCTTTATGGCGCGGCTCATGCCCGATCTGGAAACGTTTTTCCATTATCGCAACCTGGACGTTAGCACCCTCAAAATTCTGGCCGGTACCTGGATGCCGGAGGTTGCCTCTGGTTATACAAAGGACTCATCCCATCGCGCGCTGGATGATATTCGCGACTCCATTACAGAGCTCGCGTACTACCGGGAAAATATGTTCGTTTGCTGACGGATCGGGGTGACGCTAGTGAGTGAAAAGCCATCGGCGCCCGCGACCGAACGCAATCGTGATGCGATTCTCGAGGTATTGCGCGACGAATTGCGTGAATTCTCGACGGTGCTTGAAATCGGGTCGGGTACCGGACAACACGCAGTTTATTTCAGTGACATGATGCCGTGGCTCGACTGGCAAACCAGCGATCGATTGGTTAATCACGCCGGCATCGATGCATGGATTGCTGAATCTTCTCTACGCAACGTGCGCCGGCCCCTGGATCTGGACGTGCAGGCTCCGTCGCCATTGACGGAAGTCTATGACGCAGTATTTTCCGCGAATACCGCGCACATAATGAGTTTTGCTGCGGTTGTCTGTATGTTTGAACTCGTTGGACGATTGTTGCGTCTCGACGGCGTTTTTTGCCTTTATGGTCCTTTTAATCTGGAAGGAAAATTCACCAGCGCAAGCAACGAGACATTCGATCGTTCCCTGCGCTCGCAGGATCCAAACATGGGCATTCGCGATCTTGAGTCTTTGCAGGAGCTTGGTCGGGATAATCGTATGCAACTACTACGCCGTTACGCAATGCCCGCAAACAATATGCTGCTGGTATGGACAAGATCGGATCAATCTGAAGGGGTCGGGCGTGATGAAGCATGAAGGGGGCTGTCACTGTGGTCGAGTGCGCTTTGAATTCGATGCACCGGCTCAAGCGGCCTTAAGTAACTGCAATTGCAGCGTGTGCCGAATGGCGGGATATTTGCACCTGATTATCGAAAGCTCGAGTTTCAGGCTGCTCAGCGATGAAGCGGATCTCTCCTGTTACACGTTCAATACCGGTGTCGCGAAACACTATTTCTGCACGCACTGCGGCATCAAATCCTTCTACGTACCGCGATCACATCCGGACGGGATCAGTATCAATGCACGGTGTATCGATCCCGGCACCTTCAAGCCATCCGCCGTCGAGGATTTCGATGGCGCGAACTGGGAGAAAAATATTCACCTGCTGCACCAGAAATCCTGAAGTCGCCAATCGGCGACAGCGAAATGCCGGAATGAACAATGCGCTGGTGCACGAAATGTCGATGCCTTATAGTTGGCGCAAATTGGGCCGCAATCATTGTTAACTATGAACCAGAAAATACTGCTTCAGGCATTTTTGCTCATCTACGGACTCGGGCTGTCGATCACAGCCTCGGCTCAGTCCGCCTGGGTTAGCGACCAGTTTGAAGTTATGCTGCGCACCGGGCCGAGCACTAGTAACGCGATCCAGCTGCAGGTGGACAGCGGTACTGAACTAGAGATTCTTGGCGAAGATGCCGAAGCCGGCTATACGCAGGTCCGGACTCGTGGTGGTACCGAGGGCTGGGTACTTACCCGCTACCTGATGAGCGAGCCGTCAGCGCGCGAACAGCTGGTGACACTCACGCAGCAGTTGACAGACGCGACCTCTGACAGCAGCGGCCTGGGCAGCCAGCTGAGTGCGCTTCGCGGAGAATTTGACAGCGCAACGCGGCAAATCCGCGATCTCGAGCAGGATAAAACGAATCTGCAGCAGCAGCTCGACGACATCACCGAGAAAGCGGCCGATACCCTGGCCATCGATCGTCAAAATCAGAACCTTCAGCAGCAGCTTACGGATACAGAAATCCAGGTCAGCCTGCTCGAGCAGGAAAATGAGGACCTGTCGGGTCAGACCAAAAGGAATTGGTTTATCACCGGCGCGCTCGTCCTATTTGGCGGGGTGCTGCTAGGCCTGGTGCTGCCGCGGATGAAATTCCAGCGTCGTTCCCGCTACGACAGTTTCTAAAAGCCTAGACTTTTTCGCCAGCCAGGAACATCCAGGTCTCTACGACGGTATCGGGATTGAGAGACATGCTTTCAATGCCCTCGTCGAGAAGCCAGCGGGCAAGATCAGGATGATCCGAGGGTCCCTGGCCACAGATTCCAACGTATTTGCCCTTTGCAATGCAAGCCCTTATGGTCATTGCCAACATGGCTTCGACAGCTTCATCGCGTTCGTCGAACAGGTCGGCGATCAGCGCTGAGTCACGGTCAAGTCCGAGTGTCAGCTGGGTCATATCATTTGAGCCGATAGACATGCCGTCAAAATGCTCGAGATACTGATCGGCGAGCAGCGCATTGGTCGGGAGTTCCGACATCATGATGACCTTAAGGTCGTCCTTGCCCCGTTCGAGGCCGTTTTCGGCAAGAATGTCGATTACCTGTTTCGCCTGAGCGACCGTTCTCACGAAAGGAATCATAATTTCTACGTTCGTGAGGCCCATGTCGTTGCGCACTTTTTTCAGCGCTTCGCATTCCAGGTCAAAACACGGCCGAAAACTGTCCGCAACATAGCGTGCAGCGCCGCGGAAGCCTAGCATCGGGTTTTCTTCAGATGGCTCGTATTTGTCACCGCCAATAAGATTGGCGTATTCATTCGATTTGAAGTCTGACAGACGGACAATAACAGGCTCAGGGGCGAAAGCAGCAGCAATAGTTGCGACACCCTCTGCGAGCTTTTCGACAAAAAAACCGACCGGGTCGTCATAGCCTGCCATTTGTTCATTGACTGCGAATTTCGTGTCATCGTCCAACTGTTCGTATTCCAGCAGCGCGTTCGGATGCACACCGATCATTCTATTGATGATGAATTCCAGGCGCGCCAGTCCGACGCCATGATTCGGTATGTTGGCGAAATCGAAAGCACGATCAGGATTGCCTACGTTCATCATGATTTTAACCGGGATGTCGGGCAAGGAATCCAGCTCAATATGAGACTCCTCGAACGGCAGCATGCCCTTGTAAATGAATCCTTCATCGCCTTCGGCGCAGCTGACCGTCACGTCGTACCCATCGGGAATCGTTGTCGTTGCGTCTCCGCAGCCGACGACGGCGGGAATGCCAAGTTCGCGCGCAATTATAGCCGCGTGACAGGTGCGGCCACCGCGGTTGGTGACGATCGCGGATGCACGTTTCATAACCGGTTCCCAGTCGGGATCCGTCATGTCCGAGATCAGGACGTCCCCTGGTTGGATACGGTTCATCTCACTGACGTTCTTGATGACCTTGGCTGTACCCTGCCCAATCTTGTGCCCGATACTTCTGCCACTGGTCAACACATCAGAGTGCGCTTTTAGCGTAAAACGATCGATCGTACGGCCACTGCGACTCTGTACCGTTTCGGGCCTGGCCTGCAGGATATACAGGCGGCCGTCAGATCCGTCTTTGCCCCACTCGATATCCATAGGTCGGCCATAATGCTTTTCGATGGTTACCGCTGTCCGTGCCAGCGCAATGATATCTTCATCGCTGAGTGAGAAGCGCATGCAGTCGGCTTCCTCCACGTCCACGGTGTCGACGGTCTTGCCTGGCAGCGGATTATCACTGAACACCATCTTGACGGCTTTGCTGCCCAGGTTCTTGCGTAGTACAGGGTGCTTGCCATTCTCAAGGGCTGGTTTGTAGACGTAAAACTCGTCCGGGTTGACGGCACCCTGAACGACCGTCTCGCCGAGGCCGTACGATGCCGTAATGAACACCGCGTCGCGAAATCCTGTTTCGGTATCCAACGTAAAAATGACGCCTGCAGAGCCGATGTCACTGCGCACCATGTACTGGACGCCCACGGAGAGTGCAACGACAGAGTGTTCAAATCCCTGGTGCACCCGGTAGGCAATGGCGCGATCGTTGAACAAAGATGCGAAGACCTGGTGCAGAGCATCAATCAAATGGTCCAGGCCCCGAACATTCAGAAATGTTTCCTGCTGGCCGGCAAACGAGGCGTCCGGTAAGTCTTCTGCTGTTGCCGACGAGCGAACGGCTACGGCGATGTCTCGCCCGTCGGACATTTCATCCCAGGCACTGCCAATTTCCGTCATCAGTCGATCCGGCAATGGTGTGTCGACGATCCATTCGCGTATATTTTTACCTGTTGTTGTCAACGCATCGATGTTGTCGACATCCAGATCGCTCAGGGCATCGTGGATGCGTTTGTCCAATCCGTCGGTTGCGAGGAAGTCGCGGTACGCCGCCGCGGTTGTTGCGAAGCCGCCCGGGACGTCCACACCCAGGCTGGAAAGATTTGCGATCATTTCTCCGAGCGAGGCATTCTTCCCGCCGACGATCTCAACATCGTTCATGCCCAGCTGGTCTAGCTTGATGACGTATGGCTCCAATTCTGACTCCCTTGTGTTAATTCCTAGGAAATGGACAATCCATTATCAATTACGATGATCAATAACAATATAGTGGTCAGCCACGGAGAACCTATGGCGATCAGGGAAATTATTCATTATGAGTGAGCGTACCGTCTTTTTTCTGTCTGACCAGACCGGAGTCACCGCTGAAACTCTGGGGCACAGTCTCCTGACCCAATTCAGTGGCCAGGATTTTAGGCAGGTGACTTTGCCATTTATAGATAGCGAAGACAAGGCACGGGAAGCGGTCAAAAAAATCAACGCGGCGGCAAATTCAGGGGCGGAGCGTCCCATCGTTTTCTCAACTCTCGTACAGGATGAATTTCGAGCAATTCTACGCAAAGCGAAGGGGCTGCACCTTGACATATTCGACGCTTTTCTAGAGCCGATGGAAAAAGAGCTGCAGCAGAAATCAACTCATGAAGCCGGTCGCGCCCATGGAATGAGTGATATCGACAGCTATATGAAGCGGATCGAGGCGACCAATTTTGCGTTGGCCAACGATGACGGCGGCGTAACCCGGGACTACGAGGTTGCGGACGTCATATTGCTGGGAGTATCGCGTTCCGGCAAGACACCGACGTGTCTGTATCTTGCGCTGCAGTACGGGGTCTATGCGGCCAATTTCCCCCTGACCGATGAGGAATTTGACAGCGGGAGCCTGCCGGATTTCCTCGTGAGTCAAAAGGAAAAACTGTTTGGTTTGACGATTGCGCCGACCCGTTTGCAACAGATCAGAAAGGAGCGTCGAGCGTTGGGCCAGTATTCATCCGCACAGCAGGTTCGCTACGAGCTGCGGGAAGCCGAAAAAATCTTTAAAAAGTATGACGTGCCGCACATTAATACGACTGAGTTTTCTATCGAAGAAATCGCCAGCAGAATTCTCAATAGTACCGGCGTTGAGCGCCGTGTGCGACCCTGATTTTTTCTTGAAAATACAAGTTTCGGAATCAAACTTGCATAACTTTTGATTTCGAAATGCTGTGCTATATTCAGGACATGTTGAGCGACTATCAACTTGTGCCGGAAACAGTCGTCAAGCCAGGAAGTTTTGTTGGCCTGATGACCTTGTACGAAAGTAACTATTTGCGTTTGTTGCAACTGGTACCGGAGATTCACCGGCTGGATGGCTGTTACCGATCGACGGTTGCGGGAGATTGCGACCTCTATCTCGAGATTCAGGAGCGAAGCCGCTATACGGTAACGATGTCGCTGTCCTATATGTTCATGGAGGATAGCGTTCGAGTTGCAGATCCGGATATGAAAGTTCGCCTGTACCTGGACGGTCACCTGGCAGAGGCAATGCGATGTTCTGGCGAGCATCGGCACGCCGAGCTACGCCGGCTTCGCCGGGCACATCGCCATGAACTGGATACGCGCTGGCGACGCAACATCCTGCTGAACAAGTGGCTGGAATACCTGATGGACCAGGGTCACATGATCTTAGAGCGCTGATCTCGCTCAATAATCCAATCCAAACAGGCGTCAAAACTGTCGATTCAATCAAAGATTGATTGTCGCTCTCTTGTCATGATCTCTTTTACGTATTGCACATATTCCAGCGACGGCTGGAGCGTCGTTATGTAAAGGGAGTTTGTATTGTCCAGTTTGACGGCAATATTTGGCAGTTCCGAGGAGAAAGCACAGGACAGCGATAAGCTGATGGACCTGTACTGGAATCGTGCCGAGCTGAAAAAAGAATTTGCCGGTATGCGCAAAGAGCAATACCGACTGCAAGATAAGGTCAAGCAGCAGGAAGGTGCAACCGCGCGATTGCAGCAGAGGCTCGAGCACCTCGAGGACCTGCTCGTTGATTCGCAGCTCGCACACAGCGTAGTGGTTTTTTATCAGCTCCGTGGTCTTGGTTCGCAGTGCGAACGAATGCTGGCTAAATTTGCCGAGCAGTTGAAGCAGCAGCGAGAACAGAGACGCCACGATAGTCTCCTGGATAACTGGCAGCAGGACTTGCGCAAGGAATCCAAAGGCGTCGAGCTGGAGCTCCTGGAAAAGCGCGACTCGGTATTGCACCTGGAGGACCAACTGCAATCCGAGCAGCGACGATTGACATCAATGAGTGGCCTGGTGCGATTGTTTCGCGGCAGATCGGCGATGAAGAAAATAGACCGCATCGCCGAGCAAATTGAACTTGCTGCCCAGGAAGATCAAATGATCGTCACACGCCTGGAGGAAATAAAAAATCGACAGCCGCCTGATCACCAGGGGCTGGATGTACCGACCAAGCGTTCGATAAACCTGATGATTCTCGCGTTTGCACAACAGCTATACATACATTTTGCCGACGCTAACATCGCCGACCTGATTAAGGAGTCCACCGAAAAAAGCGTGGGCGCCATCAACTACGGTTCGCGCCACGAGTGTAATCAGCTGCTTGACCAGATTAGCAAGAGTGCCGACAGCATGGAGCAAAACGCTGATTTTGCAGACGTCCTGCAAAAGCGCGCAAAGCTGCTAAGCGACACGGCAAAATTTGCGGACGACCGGGATCCCGTACCGTTGGCCGGGTCAGTCGCCACGATCTATCGAATTGATGCGGCCGGGGCCGTGCGTAAGAGTGACGGCAATCTGGCGAGCGAGAACTACTGGGGAATCTCAAGAATATTCAGCCGATAAGATCGGCCTTGTGCGCCTAGATGTCGGTACGAAACATCTGTCGCTGCAGCAATGGCAGATTGTGCTCATCCTCGACATCCGGTGCCGGCAAAGCCTCATACCGATAATCTGCGCTATTCGAACGTTCTTCTACCTCGGCCAAGGGTGAGGAGGCAGCGTCCTCCTGCACTTCGGGCTCTGATAAGGACTCGTCTGCAAGATCAAAAATGTCACGGAGGACCGATGCGACTCTCGGTGTGAGGTACAGGAACGGTGCTGCGCGCTCACTAGCTGCCTGATCATTCTCCAGCTCATCGATAGCGGAACTCTCGGCTTCGACGGTGACATGATCTACGGCATTGAATGAAAGCGCCGCCAAGGGGTTCTCAAGCGGCTCTGCACGATTTGAATAGGTATTGCAGTCCGCTTTATTGGTGGTCGCTGCCAGTGTGCTTGCGCTCCAACCCAGGGATGCGATCACGATCGCTGTGAGCAGGCTTTGAGCTGCTACTGGGAGATACCTCGGCGGATGCTTCGTGTCCACAGCGACCTCTACAGGATTGGAATCAGGTAGGTTGGTGTTGTACTTCAGTATAACACCTGTATCTGGTCTTGCAAGCGGTACATTCTACCCTGTTTATTGCCCGTTTTGTGCGGTTTGCGTCGGGGCAGCCTGAATCTCACGTAATGCGGCGAGATCGGTCACGATGGCCGCTGCCTGGTCCAGGTGTATGTCGGGTGCTTCCAGTGCCTCGAGTTCTTCGACATTTTCCAGCGGTTCAAGCTGAAATGCCGCTCTTCGCTGATTCTCCCGAGCCAGTCGATTGGCCATATCCTCTTCACGTTCGATGCGTCTCTGTTCGATGTTCAGGGACATGGTCTTGCGGGACCTGACTTCTTCGATGTCTCGTATGCCGTCGATCAAATACTGAAAATCCGGATCGTCCTTGGCCCGTAAAATATGATTGGCCGTCAGGGAGCTGATCGTCGTCTCCAGCGGCGTTCCGGCACGAAATTCGGTAGTACGGATCGTGTCCCAGGGCAGGGCACTGTCGCGCACACTTTCACCGACGACCGTAGCATCGATGGGTGAGGGCAGCGCTATATCCGGATCGACTCCGCGGTGCTGGGTGCTTTCTCCCGTAACCCGGTAGTACTTACCGATGGTCAGCGTCAGTTGGCCAAGCCCCTCGTCGTCAGGACGACGAACGTACTGATCGAGCGAATAGAGGTTCTGCACCGTCCCTTTGCCGAATGTCTGTTGCCCGATGATGACGCCTCGCGCGTAATCCTGGATGGCGGCGGCAAAAATTTCTGACGCGGACGCGCTGTAACGATTTACCAGGACGGCCATGGGCCCAGTGTAGGCGACACGGGGCACAGGATCAGGATCGTCTAGCCTGCTGATGCGACCATTGGAATTTCGCAGTTGCACCACCGGTCCATTGTCGATAAACAGCCCCGATAGTGCGGTCGCTTCCGTGAGATGCCCGCCACCATTGTTTCGCAGGTCGATGATCAGTCCATCGATGCCTTGCTCTTCCAGTTCCCCAATCAGCCGTTTTACATCTTTGGTGGTGCTGGTGTAATCCTTGTCGCCGTTACTCAGCGCACGGTAATCCCGATAAAAACTCGGAACATCAATTACGCCGATCGACCAGTCCCTCCCGTCTCGCGGAATAGTCACGATTTCGCTTTTGGCTGCCTGTTCTTCCAGTTTCACCTGGTTGCGCGTCAGCACAATGATCTTTTCTTCGGCACCCGGCAGAGTGCCAGCCGGCATTACCTGCAGGCGCACGACCGTTTCGGCGGGGCCACGAATAAGTTGCACCACATCGTCCAGCCGCCAGCCAATGACGTCCACGAGCTCGCCGTCGTCACCCTGCGCAACTGCCGTAATCTTGTCCTTGGGTTGCAGCGAACCATCGATCGCGGCAGGACCGCCGGGAATGATATTACTGACCATTACGAAGTCGTCTTCAGTTTGCAAAGAGGCCCCGATGCCGAAATACGACAGGCTCATCTGAATGCGATATTCCTCGGAGTTTCTCGGCGACAGGTAGCTGGAATGGGGATCAAGCGTATGGGCAAACGCGTTCATGAAGGTTTCGAAAACGTCGTCGCTCTTTATCTGATCCATTCGTTTGGCAAACGTCGCGTAACGTTTTTCCAGGACTTCCTGGATGTCAGGCCACTCCTTGTCCGCTAGCGCAAGGCTAAGGGCGTCGTTCTTGACGCGCTTGCGCCATAGTTCATCGAGATCGTCTTCTGTCTGCGCCCAATCAATTTCCTTGCGATCGAACAAGTAAGTTTCATCGACGGAAAAGTCCGGCTCGGATTCAAGCTGGGTCCGCGCATATGCCAGTCGTTGTCGGACCCGGGTGCGATAGACGTCAAACATCTCGAACACCGGGTTGAGGGGTTCTGAACGCACCATGTCATCGAGCAGGTAACGATACTGCTCAAAGGCTTCGATATCGGAAGCCAGGAAGTACATGCGATTGTTGTCGAGCGCTTCGATGTATCGGTCAAGCACCATTGAGGACAGGTCGTCATCGACGGATGCGTGCCGGTAGTGCGATTTCTGAATGAACTCAGTGACCAACTGACCAATCTTTTCATGTCGTGGCACCGGAGAAAGTTGATCATCCGCCGTGTCAGCGACAATCGGCGTTGCCACTGTTATCGCGGCAATAGCCAGGACGGCTGTAATAATCTTTCCCTTCGGGCCAGTCAGGTATGTTGTCAAAGCGCTCTCCATGGTCGCGTGCTGCCATGCAGCCTGTATCCGATAGGATAGGCTAGTTGGCATAAGCCCTTCAATCAAGGGCGAATTTGGCAATTTTCTTGCTTTGTGGGTAAGTCAGCCGATTCCATGGGTAAAATACCGCCCATGCTACCGCTCACCGTTATTACCGGCATAATCCTTGGCTCTTGCCTGTCCATCGCATTCAGTCTTGCCGCGGTATTGATCATTTTCCTGGTCCTTGGCGATGATTACCCGCGGTTGGCGCACGAATTCGGCTCCCTCGTCGCAAGTTTTTCCTTGTTTACAGCTATGACAGCGATAACGGCTGCGAGTTTCTATGCGTTGGTCAAGCATCACCCCGCACGTTGGGCTGCTCAGGGCGTCATGTGGAGCGGTTTGCTGGCAATTGGAGTCTACTACTGGCCCTGAGCAAGGCATGTTTTTCTGAAATTCCCTCCTCATAGCGGGGGTAACTACAGGATTTTAGGCGCTTTTCCAGAGGTCGACCCTTTTTTGCGCCGCCGCCGCATACGCGCTTGCAGCTCCTCGCGACGACCAGCGAGCCAGGAATCACGAGTTATGTCAGATGTTTTACTCTTGATTCCCTTGCGTCGGTCATGATGCAGGCGAAAATCGCAAAAATCCTCATAGGCGTCGATTTCATGCCTTAATTCCCTGACCACGAGTTCGATCATGATAGCGTCGTCGAGGAATCCGAGACCCGGTATATGGTCCGGTATCAGGTCCTCCGGTTCCGAGAAATAGGCGAGCGCATTGAGCACCCTGACCGTGTCTTTCTGCGGCAATCGCCATTCATGATCGGTCAGCATGCGAATCATGATTTCCAGTTTGGTCAGCCGATCCAGGACAAATTTGGGGACTCTTTTCCTGTTTACACTGGCGAGTATCAGTTCGGCGGCGGCAACGATATCCTCGGGTTGGTGTCGTGCAGAAGCCTTGCGCGCTTCACGCATGATCAGACGAAAATGCTTGAGGTCCTCGTCATCAAGATTGATTGAGATTCTCAATCCCACTTAAAGCCAGCTCCGGAAAATCGTGCCGAGCAGCCTAACCGGGCGATAAATTGGGGTCAATTCAGGGGGGTGCGCCGACTATTTGCGCGATCGAGACGAATCCCAGGACTTTGAGCGGTCGAATCGGCCGGTGTTATACGGGTCGATACCGTCTTCCTCTATCGATTCCAGGATTGAATCGTCAAGGATCTTGAGAGTTTCATGCGTGCCGGTATCCTCGCGTACGTGCTTATTTCGCATGAGTATATTCTTGCCCGGCCCACCGTCTACGATTTCGCCTTGCACCTTGCTCGAAAAATCAGCTTGCGGACGCGCTGCCGGCTTGGGCGGTCGGGGTTTGGGCACTCGACGGACGGTTGCTTTGCGCAGGGCCGAGGGTTCGGCAGGCTGGTCCTTGCCGAATCGATCGATTAGCCATTTAAAGAAGCTTTTCATTGCCGCCCGTCTTGCAAGTGGTCATAGAGATCTCTGATAACGCCATTTAATCGCGCATCGTGCCAATGATGGGTCTTCCTTTACATAATTTCTATGAAATATACGATAGTTTGCTGTAATGCAAGGAAAAAGTGTGAACCCCGTCACATTATGGCAATACAAGATGCAGCGGAGAATCCGATTAGCGGTCCGATTTTCCTATCCGCCGGAAGCCGCGAATCGTGATTCGCAGCAATTGCCATCCGACGTAGGGTGCGAGTACAAGAAACCAGACGCCCAGGTCGCCGGCACGAAAACGGCTGTGCAGTTCGCCATAGAACGCAGAGAAACCGGTTCCCCCGTAATCACCAAACATAGCGTCTCCGACCAGGTAAATAATGCTCGGCAGGACGAATATGCCTGTCAGGAACAATACAAGGAATAAGGCGCATTCGCGCTCCACCTTATACTTTGCAGTTGTGGCATCTGTGGACATCTGGCGACTCAGCAGGATTGCGGTGAGACAACCACGCATCGTGGTCGGCCGCACCAGGATTGCTAATCGTTTATCAAGCCGCAATGCAGGTCAAGCGGGATTTGAGCAGTCCTTATTTTTCGAGCTCCGGTTTTACAGGATCCCTCGGTCTGCGGCGTCGTCGAACGACGGTGACAAACAAATGCAGACATCCGGCAGAGAACAGCACATAGTGCGGCACGACCCAGTACCAGGCGCCAATGTATAGCGTTGCTACGAGCGCCAGCACGCCGGCCAGCAAATAGAATAACGGCAGGCCGTCATACAGGAGCTTAGGCAACCAGATCTTTCGGTTTATCAGCTTGTAGGAGTCGCGCGACAACTGTGCTGTCGCCGTGAAATCCATTTCTCGGGGGCGCGCGTTCGATTGCATCTGTTCTTGATGTAGTGTGAGCCAAGAATATGCAAACCATAGCGGATTGCCGCGGGCAATGCCGTGATTGCTCTCACAGAACAAGCGGCCAGGTCGATAGCCTAGCGCTTGGTGCGTTCTTCGTACCTGAAGTCAGTGGTGCCAATGGTTACGATGTCACCGCTCTCAAGAATTTTTTCGGTGACTTTGGTGTCATTGACGAACACACCATTCTTGCTGCCCCAGTCGATAACCCGCGTTTGATTGTGATCGATCGAGATGACAGCGTGTCGTCGACTGATGTACTGCATGTTTAGCTGGATATCGTTATTTGATGTGCGCCCAATGGTCAGCCGATTTTTGAAAAGCGGAAACCGTAGCTCCTGCCCGTCCGCGTTACCGATCAGCTGCCTGGCTACTCTGTCCTTGTCGCCGAGCGGCTCCTCTTCGTCGACTTCAGCTTTGAAACCATCAATTTTCTGGAGCCCGTTACCACTCTCATCCTTCAATTCAATCGAGTCGCTTCTGCCTGCCAGTTCCTGCATCAACTCAGTGATGACCGTGTCTTTGTTGCGCAAATTGCGTTCGAGGTCTTCCGCATCGCGGCGGGCCTTTGCGAGTTCTCGATTGAGCCCGGAAACGGAGTCGTTCGACTCCTGCTCCACCTCGCCGAGTTGCGTTTCAAGTGCCTGACGAAAACTTCGGTGATCAACCAGGTCAGATACCAGCTGCTCATTTAGCGTTTCCTGGCCGGCGATGGTTTCCTCGGCTGCACCCAGTTCGAACCGTACCTGTCGAATTTCGTTGTCGAATTTCGCCTGCATGGACTCATTCAGTGCGGCGATTTGATCGGCACGTTCAGTCTCGGCATGGTATTTGTCGGTCAGCTCGTTGATCGCGGTGTTTGCAGCATCCAGTCCAGCTTCGAGTTTCTCACGCATGGCAACCGAGACTTTGGAGACCGCGATCTGGTCCTGCAGCTGCATGCGTAGCGTATCGGCATAACTCGTCGATTTTTCGAGATCGGCATTCAGCGCTTCGATCCGGTGCAACTGTGCTTCCAGTTGCCCGGCCTGTTCCGTGACAGTCTTTCCAGTTTCTTCCAGCTCCCGCATCGCATCCTGGTGCAGCGATTTATCGAGTTCCCGGTTCTGTTTGCGCAGCTTCCGCACACTGGCTTTCTGACTGGTAAGTTCGTCCGAAGCTGAAATGTACTGCTCTCGAGATCGTACCAATTGCGTGTTTCGCGATTCCAATTCAGCAGAAACATGCTCCAGGTTCTGCGTTTTCTCTTCCAGTTGCAGTGTCGCCTCCTGTAGTTCTGCCTGCAGGTTCGTCCATTCGACTTTGCGAGCATCGATGTAACCCTTTAACTCCGCAACCTCGCTTCTCGAAGTAGATAGTTTTTGCGACAGCGCCTTTTTAGCTTTTTCAAGCGCGGCTTTGTTGGAGCTGTTCTCCCTTTTCGACAGTTTCTTTAATCGCTTCTCAAGCGATGCAATATTCTTGTCCTTTTTCGTAGCATCGCTTTCCAGTGTTCGGAGCTTTCCTTTCAATTCCTTTGCGCTGGAAACCAGGCCGTCTGACTTGTCTTTCAGACGTTCCGCAGTGCTGGTTGAGTCGTCAAGTTTCCGCTGCAGTTTTTCTCGTTCCTGGACTTCGGAAGCCAACTTGTCTGCCAGATCGGATCGTTCGGTGACTTCAGCGGCAAGTCTTTGCGCAACATCGTCTCGTTCGCTTGCTTCCGATTCCAGCTTCTGCAGGGTGTCGTCAAGACGGGCTTCCGCGCTCTGTGACTCGGTTTTAAGGTGTTCGGCATGCTCAACAGATTCATCGAGTCGCTGCTGCAGGTTTTGTCCATCTTTGATTGCGGCATCCAGCTGCTCCGCCAGATTGTCTCTTTCCTTCGCTTCTGCTTCGAATTTTTGTACAAGATCTTCACGTTTTTCTGCTTCTGCAATGATCTTCTGCTCAGCCTCTTCCAGGCGAGTCTCGGCACTGATCGACTGGGACTTTAAGTGTTCGGCATTCTTGACCGCCTCGTCGAGTCTCTGTTGCAGGCTCTGACGGTCCTTGCCTTCGGAGTCAAGGTCTTCCGATACCTTGTCCAGCTGACTCTGCAGGTTTTCCCGATCGTCAGCTTCTGCTTCGAATTTTTGTGTCGTTTCGCCCAGGTTCTGCAGGGCTTCGCTCAGCTGCGTCTCAAGGTCTTTTATAGCCTCGATCGAAATGTCGAGCTCGGAGCGCAGTGCCTTTCGATCGCTGGTCTCCGTATCAAGCTTGTCGGTCAGTTCGCCAATGCGTTCTTCTGTGAGAACTGACTGCGCGTTTAACTCATCAGTGATTTCGATCCGGGCCTTAAGCTCTTCGTCGAGACCCCGTCGTTTGTTCCTGATTTGTTCGTATTGGTACCGCAGGTTTTCCAGTTCGGTTTCCCGCTCTGTGAGCAGAGCACGAAGTTCGGCTCGCGAATACTGGTCCAGGCCGGCGTCATGGTCCTCAATATCGAACGTTTGCTCGTCGACTTCGATCTCAGGGCCGTCGTCACGCATTGCGCGCAGAACCCGCTTGACCTCTACCTCTTCTGTCGAGTCTGTATCGGTTGAGTCGACTAAATTATCAGATTTTTTATTCTTATTAGCCATTCAGAAATTCTACCATGGCGTTACCGATAATTGCCGAACTGGCACGGCAAACTGCTACATTTCGTTAAATATAACCGGTATTAAACTTAATCGCAGGCGACGGTTCTACCGTCGGCCCAGCGCCGCAGCAGATCGACCTTTTCGGCCATAACCACGGACAGTGGTCGCGTGCGCTTAAGCTCGGCCACAAGCAGCTCCGTCGTGAGCGTGGTTTTGTGTGCATGAGCAGCATACAGCGCCGAAACGATTGCTTGTTCGATTTCGGCCCCAGAAAAACCGTCCGCTGCAGTCGCTACCTCGGTGAGATCGATCGCATTGGTATCCTGGTTGCGCAGTCGCAGGTGAATTTTGAATATCTGCTGTCGAATCGAGGCGGCAGGAAGATCGACAAAAAACAGCTCGTCAAAACGACCCTTGCGCACCAATTCGGGTGGCAACGTGCTGATGTCGTTGGCGGTGGCGACAACAAATACGTTGCTTTGTTTCTCGGCCATCCAGGTCAGAAAAGTACCGAGTACGCGCTGTGATGTGCCCGTCTCGCCACCTTTACCGGCAAGGCCTTTTTCGATTTCGTCAATCCACAGTACGCACGGGGACATAACGTCCGCCGTTTTCAGCGAGTCTCTTAGATTGCGCTCAGTTTCCCCATGGTATTTGTTATAGAGCGTTGCGAAATCCAGTCGCAGCAGCGGCAGGTCGAAGATGCCTGCAGTTGCTTTGGCAGCAAGACTTTTGCCGCAACCCTGGACGCCGATCAGCAAAATACCTTTTGGTACGTCAAGATGAGTAGTGTTTGCTTCTGCGTGAAATGCGGGCTTACGCAATTGCAGCCACCGCTTCAGATTCGTCAGTCCGCCAACGTCGCTGAATTTTGCGGTGTCGTATTCAAAGTGCAATATTCCGCCACGATTCAGCAATTCGTATTTCGCCTGCATTACGCCGGGCAGGTCACTTTTCGTAATGGCGCCGTCGTGAAATATCGCGTTGCGTGCGAGCTGTTCAGTATCACGATCGGTAAGACCGGCCAGGTTCTGGATTAGCATCGAGTAAGCCTTCCGATCGGTTTGCACGCGAGCGCCAGGGTTCTCGCTTGCGTATTCGGATGCGACTCGTTTCACAATAGTTTCGCGTTGTTCCTCTGTTGGAAGCGCCATGTCGAATCTGGCAGTGAAGCTTTCCAGTTCTTGCGGCAGTTCAACCTCGTGGCTCAGGAGGATGAGCTGGCGCGGTATGTCGGCATACCCCATGCAGATGTCTTTAAGCAGCCGAATGTTGACCGGATCCTGCAGGTAGGGGTGAAAATCGAGAAGCGCATAGATTCCCGGTTTGCTAACGGCGCGTATGTGCTTCAGGACGTCCGGTGGCTCGGAATTGTGCAGCTGTGGTTCGAGTTCGATATCAAGCCGCTGCAGTCCGTCTGTCACGGTCCAGCGAAACAGGGGGAGATAGCTATCGCCAATTTGAGCCATCGCGATGGATCGAAGCAGACGCAGCATGCGCTTCTCGTCGCGAGTTTCAATGACAACGATCGGCATTCGCGATCGAAGTATCAGTTCCAGGTCCCGTTGTCTGTCCATCATTCCGCTGGCTACGTCAGTAGGTGATTATCCGTGCGAATCGAAGCTTTGATCCGGTTCATTTGTCATTCAGCGACCACAGTGTATGTTAAACATTGTCGATCAGAGTAAGACCCAAGTCATCTTTGCGGCTTTCTATGAAGTACAAATTTGCAGCCTTTTGCGTCATTTCAGTGTTCATTTCGGCATGCGGACATGAGCAGGTCCGGCGCGTGCCCGTCGACAAGAATGGCAATGTTGGTGCCGTCGCGAGGGAATCTGCCAACAGCAGGACTGTTGGCGAAAGGGCTGCCGTCGTCGCTCTCCGCCAAATCGGCGTGCCCTACGTTTACGGCGGCTCAACCGATCAGGGTTTCGACTGCAGTGGGCTGGTCCAGTATGCCTATGCCGGTGCGGGCAGGCGCATACCGCGAACGACATCAGAGCAGTGGCGGCAGTTGACGCCGGTTAAAGACAGGGAAATGCGGGTAGGGGACCTGCTCTTTTTCAGAATTGGCGGCAGTATTTCCCACGTCGGCATGTATTTGGGCGACAGGCGTTTCGTGCATGCGCCATCATCCGGACGACAGGTAAGCGTCGAGGTGCTGGATTCTGATTTCTACCGGCGCGCATTCGTGCGTGCTGCGCGACCTTACTAGACGGCTTCGTCGGCGACGATAAATAACCTGAGCTGATTAGCCAGCGCGTTACAGGCCTTGTTTTGTGTCCTGGCGAGTAACGGAATTGGGACAACAATCGCAGGCAGGAACGACGTGCCACTGACATCAGCGCTGACGGTGCCGGCATCTTCCAGACCTGAAAGGTCCCAAACGCTGGCCTCATAGTTGGAATCGTTTTGCCACCAGGCGAAACCGAAGCAGCCACCACCGCCCGGTCCTGCTGCACAAGACATACTGCCACCGCCGGCAACCTTATCGGTGTCTCCGTCAAGCCAGACGACGTAACGGACTCCCTGGTCCTTTATTTTCTGCGCCACGCCGGGTCGCGACATCAAAGTTGGCAGGCCTTTGGTTTCGGCCGGCGCTGTGCGTGGCTCGAACCATGGAAACAGCGCATCGACGAACTCGTTGTTCGGAATGACACGGAGCCCGCTTGAGCCGCGCCCGATCGACTTACCCACGCAGTTGATAAACTTGGCTTCCGTTTCATTGCCCAGGTGATAACTCTTGGCCATGATGACGATGCCTTCGCCCTCATTGAGGCCGGTATTGCCCTCGCGGATATTTTCAATCCTGGAGGTCACACAGCCAGCCAACAGCCATCCCGACAGGGCCAGCAGCAGGGCGCGAAAAATGTGCCGATTACAAGCCTGATTCATCCGGTATTTCCTCTGCCGCAGTCGTGCGTAGCGTCAATTCTTCCGGCATCTCCGTCGGAATTGCCGTCTGGTTGGCATGGGCTTCGCTGAGTTTGCTGATGCCGGTGGCTTTATCCATCTGTAAAATGATAAGCGCCGCGGCATCGCGCATCGCCAGCACGGCTGCTCTCTTCAGGGCGTCATCGCCACCAAACGAGCCGGATTGACTCTTCCCATAGGCGGCAATCGGCCAGTTGGCTATTTGTGTGCCGTCCCTGTCGAAAATCTTGATGCGATAGCGAATCCAGACGGCAAATTCCTCCGTTTGGCTCTGACTTGGCACCGAAAATTCGAAGGCATCGATGCTGGGTTCGATTAACGCGTCAAAACTCAGGTCGCGTGCATCGTCCTCCGCGCCAACAACGCTGAAATCGGTAAACATCGAGCCGAACAATTGCGTGAACAGCATCCGATTGGATCGACCGAGATCGATAGACCATTTCTCTTTCCCGATTACCTGCTCTTCATGCACGAAGTTGTCGAAGACATCCGGGTAACGGGCCGCAACGTTTAATGGCATTTGATCGATTAACGGTTCTGGGATGGTTGGATCGTGCAACGTTACTTTGGAGCCGCCACAGCCAGCGACAATCATCGCCGTCATGACGTTCAGGACAATCTTGAGTCGGTTGGACATCAAAGCAGAGTTTTCCCGGAGGGATTGGCGTGCCATCGTTCACTAATCAGAGCATTTGCAGCTTGTTAAGTTCCGCAAAGCCCCGTCAACACTGATGTCTTTGACTTTAGACTGCACCGCAAATCAGTGCAACCGGTTCACTGTGGTCGCCAGCGTGCAACATAATGTTGCAATTAGCATCTATGTGTTTAAATTTTATATGGTTTTTCGAAAATTCGAATATCTGGCCGATTGCTCAACGGTGACTTAACCTTGCGGAGTTTTTCCTAACCACGCGAGAGGTTCCTCCTGCATAAGAGCGGCCTGTTCGCGCAGGGATAGAATGTGATCGTCCCAATAGCGCCGCGAATCAAACCATGGGAACGCTGTCTTGAAGGCGGGATCCTCCCAGCGCCGGGCGAGCCAGGCGGCGTAATGCATTAGCCGCAGCGTTCGCAGCGCCTCAATCAGGTGCAGTTCGCGTGCATTGAACGGGCGGAACTCGAGATAGCCTTCCAGCAGGTTTGCCAGTTGTGGCGTTTGTTCAGCCCGGTCCCCGGACAGGAACATCCACAGGTCCTGGATCGCAGGTCCGGTCCGCGC
>JBPCYD010000278.1:0-3426 GCA_051007895.1 Woeseiaceae bacterium | reverse complement strand
GGCAGATATATTGTAACGCCGGCTTGTAAATAGCGAATATCCATGTTGCCGCCGTGCTCCCGGGGTGGAATCGTTCTCAGGCACTCTGTTGCATTCGTCCCCTCTTCTCCGCACAGCGACGCGGGCTCAGCCAGGGCCGGGTCGGGACTGTAGATAGCGCCACCCGCCTCAGCCAGGCGTTTTTCCCGGTCGAGTATGCCCGCGAGCTGCGCAGCATTCGGCAATGTTGCGACGACGCCCGGAAAGCTCGCATTTGGTATTCGTACCCCGGGAATGGCATCGCTTTCGGCGTATTGATCATTCAGACGCCACAGAATAAACCGACTCTCACTGCCCACTTTATCGCCAGCGAAACCGAATTCGGAGGCACTCGTCCACCCGACCGGACCCGGCCGAATCTCCTCTATCGTGACGGCCAGCACATCGCCCGCCAGTGCACCCTCGATGTGTACCGGGCCGACCAGCGGATGCACCACGCCGAAACCATCGCGCGGGCTGCTCTCTGCCTCCGCAAACTCATCCGGATCGAGGTGCATGTCGCCGGCGTCACGTCCTTTCATCGTAATGCGCTCGCCCGGCTTGGCACTCGCCGCCATCGGGATATCGGGATGAATCCGGTTGATGCACGCGGAGTCCTCGCTGCATCGGGAACCATCCCCGCCAACAACGATATCTGCATCCACGGCAAACGGCATCAGCAGCAGGAAGGTCATCAGGATCAGGCAGTTATTCATCACGCGTCTCCCAGGAGCATGCATTACGATTTGCGAAACATATTACGACCGAACAATAGTCTAGTATGATTTTTCAGGGATCGGACGATAAGCAGGTTGGTAGTCGAAATCATGGATAAGCGGCAAGCAGAAAACTTCGTATTCGGGATGTGGGACGACTCAATCATCCCGGAGCTTTGCGAGTACATCAAGATTCCAAACAAGTCACCGATGTTCGATCCGGACTGGGCTAAACATGGTCACATGGAACGCGCCGTCTCATTGCTGGAAACGTGGTGCCGGGAACAACCGATCCGCGGTATGACCACTGAAATCGTTCGACTCGACGGACGTACGCCGGTGTTGTTCATGGATATTCCGGGAGATTCGGATGACGTCGTTCTTCTCTACGGCCACTATGACAAGCAGCCCGAATTCAGCGGCTGGGAAGAATCACTCGACCCCTGGACGCCGGTAATTCGGGATGGCAGGTTGTACGGGCGCGGTGGCGCCGATGACGGCTACGCAGTTTTCGGGTCGTTGACGGCCATTCGTGCGCTACAGGAACAAGGCATACCGCATGCGCGTTGCGTCGTGCTCATTGAAGGGTGCGAAGAGTCAGGCAGTTTCGATCTTCCCTTCTACTTTGAACATCTTGGTGAGCGACTCGGATCGCCCAGCCTGGTCGTTTGCCTGGACGCTGAGTGCGGAAACTATGATCAGCTGTGGTGTACGACATCCCTGCGCGGCAATCTGACCGGAACACTGACCGTAGACGTGCTGACAGAAGGAGTGCACTCAGGCTCGGCCGGCGGCATCGTGCCGTCGTGCTTTCGGATCCTGCGGCAATTACTAAGCAGGGTTGAGGACGAGACAAACGGCAACATTCTCGTAAAGGCGCTATTCGCAGATATTCCGGAGGAGCGCGAAACGCAGGCCAGGCTCGCTGCGGACGTTCTTGGTGAATCTGTATTCCGAAAGTTTCCCTGGGCGGATGCAGATACGGCGACGCCCACGGCAAGCAATTATGAACTGCTTTTGAATAACAACTGGCGTCCGTCACTCACGGTGACCGGCGCCGATGGCATGCCCGCCCTGGTGAATGCGGGCAATACGATGCTGCCAACGACCACGCTGAAACTGTCTTTCAGACTTCCGCCGACCACCGATGCAGATGCCGCGGCCAACGCCGTGAAGCGGGTACTGGAATCAGAACCACCGACATTTGCCGGCGTCAGCTTCGAGATCGAATCAACGATGGCGGGCTGGAACGCGCCACCAATAGCCGATTGGCTCGAAGCATCGATGCACAGGGCATCAACGTCATTTTTTGACAAGCCGTCTGTGTATATGGGAACCGGTGGCACGATACCGTTTATGGGCATGTTGGGCGAGGCGTTTCCAGAGGCCCAGTTTCTGATTACCGGGCTCCTGGGCCCGAACTCGAACGCGCATGGACCGAACGAATTCTTGCACATCGAAAAAGGCAAGAGATTGACCTGCTGCGTCGCGCAGGTGCTGGAGGATCATTACCGGCGCCAATGAATTTCCGGCCTGCCAGGATATTCGAATGAGTGAGCGAGATTGCGTGGTCTGACGCAAATATATGAGGACGTTGTCCTCAAGCGACCCATCGCGACGCTGATTGTAGTGGCAGCAGTAACGCTATCGCTTGGCTGGTACGCGCAGTATTTTTCCCTGGACGCCTCCGCGGACTCACTGATCCTCGAGCAGGACGAAGATCTCGACTACTACCGCTACGTTCGGGCACGTTATGGTTCTGACGAATTTCTGATTGTCACTTACACGCCGTATGCGGAGCTGTTTGCCGACGAAACGCTTGCCGACATCGCTTCTATCAGGAACGAACTTGCCTCGCTGCCGAACATAGCTTCTGTCACAACGATCCTGGATGTGCCGCTGGTTAGTAGCCCGGCAGTCGACCTGCGCAACATGGCAGCCGGGATTCGCTACCTGCAAGATGCGAACACGGATCGGGCGCTGGCTGGGAGGGAGCTCAGTACAAGTCCGCTCTACAGAAACCTGCTCATAAGCGATGACGCAGGAACGACGGCAATGCACATCGCACTGAAGAACGATGTGGAACAACTGGCATTGCGTGAGCAACGTGATTCACTGCGTGAAAGCCAGGTCGTGCGTGGGCTAACGTCGGCGGAAAATGAAATGCTTGTTGACGTAAGCGCTCGCTACGATAACCGTGCCCGGGCATCACTCGCGCAGCGAGCCGAGGATATCGCTTCGATACGCGCCATCCTCGATCGCCATAACAATATCGCCGAAATTCACCTCGGCGGCATACCTATGATCGTTGCGGATTCGATGGATTACATCAGGCACGATTTGCTGGTATTCGGCCTGGCAATTCTGTTTTTCCTGATTCTCATCCTGAGTACCGCGTTCCGACGCCTGCGCTGGGTAATGCTGCCGCTCGTTACCTGTGCAGCAACCTGCCTAGCGATCATCGGCCTGCTTGGACGGCTGAACTGGCGGGTCACTGTAGTCTCATCGAATTTTGTATCCCTGCTGCTGATTCTTTCGCTGGCGCTGACACTGCACATTATCGTCCGCTATAGAGAGATTCATGAACGTAACCCGGGCGCCGATCAATTCACGTTGGTCAGTAAGACGGTGAGGCGAATCGTCCAGCCCTGCTTCTTCACTGCGCTGACCACTATCGTGGCGTTCGGCTCGC
>JBPCYD010000277.1:0-3614 GCA_051007895.1 Woeseiaceae bacterium | reverse complement strand
GCAAGATGCGCCGCAGCGCATTGCCGAGTGTGTGACCGTAACCACGTTCGAACGGTTCAATCGTGACTTTCGCATGAAGGTCATTGACCGGCGCGACTTTAACGACACGCGGTTTCAGAAACTCGTTTACAGATTCCTGCATTGGTGTAACTCCTGACTATTTCGAGTACAGCTCGACGACTAGGTTTTCGTTGATATCCGGAAGAATGTCTTCACGATCCGGCAATGACTTGAATGTTCCCATCATCTTTTTCGCATCCACATCTACCCATTCCGGAAGTCCGACCTGGGATGCAATTTCCAGTGCGTTTTGAATACGAAGTTGCTTTTTGGCTTTTTCGCGAATGCCGACAGCATCGCCAGCACCCACCTGTGCGGAAGGTATGTTGACCAGTTTGCCGTTCACTTCGATGCCTTTATGGCTGACAAGCTGACGAGCTTCCGCGCGCGTCGACGCAAATCCCATGCGATAGACGACATTGTCCAGCCGACCTTCCAGCAAGCGCAGCAGATTCTCACCTGTCGAGCCTTTGAGCTGAGCGGCCTTCTTGTAGTAGTTGCGAAATTGTCGCTCCAGCACGCCATACATTCGGCGCAGCTTTTGCTTTTCGCGCAACTGTAAGCCGTAATCCGACAGGCGTGGTCGACGCTGAGCCGCACCGCCTGGAGGAACTTCCAGCTTGCACTTTGATTCCAGTGGCCGTACGCCACTCTTTAAAAACAGATCCGTACCTTCGCGGCGGGATAGTTTACATTTTGGTCCAAGGTATCTTGCCATTACTTAGTCTCTATACACGACCGTTGCGTTGTTACACGCGACGCTTTTTGGGCGGCCGACAGCCGTTGTGAGGAATTGGTGTTACGTCTTCTATGTTCTGAATACGAAAACCGAGCGCATTCAGCGCGCGGACCGCGGATTCCCGTCCGGGCCCTGGCCCGCGAACGCGCACGTCAACGTTCTTGACGCCGAATTCGAGCGCAGCGCGACCCGCCTTGTCGGAAGCAACCTGTGCGGCGAAAGGTGTCGATTTTCGCGAGCCGCGAAATCCACAGCCACCGGCGGTCGCCCACGACAGGGCATTACCCTGGCGATCAGTGATCGTAATAATTGTGTTGTTGAAGGACGCATGGATGTGTGCAACCGCATCCACCACATGCTTTTTAACCTTCTTCTTTTTTACTTCTGCCACGTATGGCTCCTAGATTAACTATTCAGTTGGCTCAATTACGACAACTGGAGTGTTCGCTTAAAATTCGAAATTGCTTATCAGGTCGGTCGCGACCCTTTAGTGTCTGAGTTTCGATCGCGTTCCACCATGTCAATAACTTCCTTATCTCTTTATCGGTCGTCGTGGCCCTTTCCGGGTCCTGGCGTTCGTCTGTGTACGTTGACCGCGCATCGGCAGCCCACGTCTGTGACGAATGCCCCGATAGCAGCCAAGGTCCATCAAGCGCTTGATATTCATGGAAGTTTCGCGTCGGAGGTCGCCCTCAACGACGAACTTGGCGACCGCGCTGCGCAATTCCGCGACTTCGGGTTCAGCAAGATCTTTAACCTGGGTTTCAGGCGCAATCTTGGCTGCCGCACAGATTTGTTTCGCACGAGTATCACCAATGCCATATATCGAGGTCAGCGCGACCACAACATGTTTGTTGATCGGAATGTTTATGCCTGCTATTCGAGCCACTTCAATTACCTTATCGTTTTACGCCTACCGGCCTGTCAGCTCCGGCTAGTCTGGAGCTACCAGTAACCAACTAAATCTGTTTCGCTTAACTAGCCCTGTCGCTGTTTATGACGCTTGTCACTGCAAATCACACGAACAACGCCATTACGACGGATGATCTTGCAGTTCCTGCACATTTTCTTTACTGATGCCCTGACCTTCATGAGTCGTCTCCCAATTTCGTTCGCCGGACTAGCGAACCGTGCCACCGCGACCGTAGTTACGCAGGTTGGCTTTTTGCATCATGCCGTCGTATTGATGGCTCATGGCATGTGCTTGCATCTGCGACATGAAATCCATGGTTACGACGACGAGAATCAATAGCGAGGTGCCACCAAAGTTAAAGGGCACGCTCGGGTAAAACATTCGAAAAATCTCGGGCAACAGGCAGACTCCAGCAATATAAATTGCGCCCCAGAATGTGAGTCGTGTCAGCACCCGGTCGATGTACTCAGCTGTGTGTGCCCCGGGTCGAATTCCGGGCACAAATGCACCCGATCGCTTCAGATTGTCGGCGGTATCTTTGGAGTTGAACTGGATCGCCGTATAAAAGAAGCAGAAGAAAATGATCAGTGCAGCATACAAAATCACATAGACAGGCTGACCGGGCCCGAGATTCGCGCCGATCGTTTGTAACATGCTCTGTACAAAACCAGGTTCAGCGGACTGCCCGAAGAATTGCGCAACCGTTGCCGGGAACATCAGGATGCTTGAAGCGAAAATTGGCGGAATTACACCAGACATATTGATCTTGAATGGCAGGTGTGTGCTTTGCGCAGCATACATTTTTCTGCCCTGCTGGCGTCGCGCATAGTTGACCGTTATTCGTCGCTGCGCCCGCTCCATGTAGACAACAAAGGTGGTTGCCGCGATGCTGCCAATCAACAGCAAAATGGCCGTTGCCGCCGACATTTCACCCGTTCTCACCAGTTCTGCCGTGCCTGCAACGGCTGCCGGCAATCCGGCAACGATTCCCGCCAGAATAATCATTGAAATGCCGTTGCCGATCCCACGCTCCGAGATCTGCTCTCCGAGCCACATCAGGAACATCGTGCCGGTTACCAGCGTGATGCATGCGGTAATCAGAAAAGCCGGTCCCGGATTAACAACCACGCCCGGCTGACTTTGTAACCAGGATGCGGCGGCAATCGACTGGAAACTGGCAAGTCCAACAGTGCCGTAACGCGTGTATTGAGTAATCTTGCGACGTCCCGATTCGCCTTCTTTTCTAAGCTGCTGCAGCGGCTCTACAAGATGACTCGCCATTTGCATGATAATTGACGCAGAAATGTAGGGCATAATGCCCAGCGCAAAAATACCAAAGCGCGACAGCGCGCCACCTGAAAAGAGATTGACCAGCGCGAGCATATTGCCAGCCTGTTGATCAAAAAATGAGGCGAGCGCAGCCGGATCCACTCCGGGTACCGGAATGAACGTGCCTGTCCGAAACACGATCAATGCTCCCACGAGGAACAGGATTCGCTTTTTCAGCTCGGCCAGCTTATTGCCCGCTTTCGCGGCATCAGCTGGATTCATTTTTGGGCCCTTTGCCAACGTAGTTATCTCTTAATATTTCTCAATAAAGTCGAAAATTGTCGCGTTCGTCCGATTTTCAAAATTTGTACTGTCGTCAATCCCGGCGAAAAAACGATGTATCTATCGCCCGTCCACCGACATTGTTATCTACTCAACCGAGCCGCCAGCTGCCTCAATTGCAGCGCGCGCGCCCTTGGTTACGGCCAGACCTTTCACTTTTACGGCCTTATCGATTTCACCTGACTTAATGACTCTCACTTTGGAAACCGTTGCCGTCACCAGGTGGAGTTTCTTAAGGCAATCTATATCTATGATGTCGGCGGTAGGAATTGCAAGCTCTTGCAGGCGAAG
>JBPCYD010000276.1:0-11881 GCA_051007895.1 Woeseiaceae bacterium | reverse complement strand
AAACAGATCGAGAGGAACTACGGCTTTTTGAAGGCGTTGATTTTTGGGCTGAGCAGATCGTTTCAGGCGGGTTCGTTGATAGCGGCAAACGACTCTTGCAGGATAACGATCCTTCGCTGAATACGTTGATGTGTTTTGCAAAGCACTAGCTTTTGATCATATCCCAGTTACCGCGATTGCAGGGAGCAGGTTGAAGCGATCAGCGAAAATGGGTCGAACCGATATTTCCTGCATGGACTCTTGCCCAGCCGCGACTATCGAGGTGTCGATTAATCCGGTTCGACCCCTAAACTCACGTCTGAGCGGATTCTCAACAATCGAGGACTAATCGTTTACAGGTGGAGTTGCGTGCGGGGCGCCGTTCGTACTCGCCCACTCATTGACCGTCGCAATATCGGAGGCCGCGATCTCCTCGAGTTCAGCTTTGCGTTCTGCCCACTGTGCTTTCAGATCGTCCAGTCTGAGCAACGACCCGGCCGCCACCGGTGCACCCGCCTCGTCGACGACATCCAGCACGTGTCGCACGTGTACATCGAGCATCGGGGGCATGCTGTCTTCGTCTTCGTACGTACCGTATTGCGTCTGCGTGACCTCGTTTTCCCACGCCGTGATTCTGTCGATGGCCGATTCGCCTGCAAGCTGAAGGCCTTCGACATTGGGAAAATCGGCAAGCAATGACTGAACCTGGCTACGAGCTTTGCGGGCCGCGGCGAGACTGTCCAGCAATTCGTTCAGTAATTCAGATACTTCGCTTAGTCGCGTGGCAAGAAACCGGTAGTCCTCAGAAGACGCGTCAGTGCGTGGATCCGGCAGCAGTGTTATCGACGCGGTGCTTTGCGAATCTCCAATCGTAACCAGCGCCTGATACGCGCCAGGAATTACGCTGGCGCCGCCGAAACCGGCAAATAATTTGACATCCTCGATGCAATTCAAGCCATCGCGACGCATATCCCAGGTCCATTGGTTCAAGCCCGGTTCCGCAGCGGGATATTCGACTTCAAATGGAATGCGCTGATCCATGTTACTGATAATGCAGCGTTCGAAATCTCCTTCCTCGCTGGAATAAGTGCGGATCACATTGCCAGACATGTCCAGTATCTCGATTGTCAGGGGGCCGGCCTGCTCATCGTTGATGTAGTAGGACAAGGTCACGCCACGAGGTGGATTGCTGCCTTCATTTGCGCCCGCCGATCGGCCGCCGCGGATCATTGCAGTGTCGGGCGGCGTGAACAGGTGTAGCGGTTTGCGAGCCAGCGACTCTTCCGACTGCCGAACGACCGATAAATCATCGAGGACCCAGAAACCGCGGCCCTGGGTCGAGGCGACAAGGTCATCGTGACGAATCGTGAGATCGGTAATGGGGACCGGTGGCAGGTTAAGATCAAGTGACTGCCAGTTGTCACCGTCATCGAATGACATATACATGCCGCCTTCTGTCCCGGCGTAGAGCAGTCCTGCACGGTCCGGGTCTTCGCGCACGACGCGGACGAAATTGTCTTCTGGCAAACCGCCGTCGATTCGCTCCCAGTCATCGCCGTAGTCCGAGACCTTGAATACGTAAGGAGTGAAGTCATTCAACTTGTAACCTGCAACCGCTAAGTAAACGGTTCCCGGATCGTGAGGGCTGATCTCGATTGCATTGACCATTGCGCCACGCAGGTTGCCCGGCGTTACGTCTTCCCAGGTGTCGCCATTGTCGCGGGAAATGTGCAGCAGACCGTCGTCGCTGCCAACCCAGATAGTGCCTGCCTCATGAGGGGATTCGACGATATAGAAAAGCGTGCCGTAGAACTCGGCGCCCACGTTTTCAGGCGTAAGGGGTCCACCGTTCAGTCCCTGTTTGTCGACCTCGTTCTTGGTCAGATCGGGGCTAATCTCCGTCCAGGTGACGCCCCGATCGTCGCTGCGCAATACCATCTGCGTGCCGTAGTAGATGATGCTCGGATCATGCGGCGACGTCGCGACCGGTGCATTCCAGTTAGTCCGGTATTTGAGATCTTTCGATTGCTGGCCGAACACATACTCAGGATACGGTTTTATCGGACGCTCGAGTTTCGTTGCGTGATCATATTCAGTCAGCGTGCCGTTAATTGTCGTGGCGTATACGAGCCTGGGATTATTCTCGTCAAATGCGATATGCGCGCTTTCGCCGCCACCGACCGGGTAAAAATCATCGAGCCCGATGCCACGATCGAACGTTTCACTGGCAATTGCGACCGTCGAATTATCCTGCTGTCCGCCGTAAATTCTATAGGGCGTAAGATTGTCCGTGATGACGCGGTAAAACTGGGCGGTTGGCTGGTTCCTGATGCTTGACCACGATTCGCCGCCATCGAATGTCACGGTGGCGCCACCATCATTGGCGTTGATCATGTTCTTGTTGTCTTGCGGATTAATCCAGTGATCGTGATGGTCGCCGTGTGGCGTCGATTTCTTTTCGAAGGTTTTGCCGCCATCAATTGATTTCATGAATGGCGCGTTGAGCACGTACACTGTGTTTTCGTCTACCGGATCCGCCTTGATATGGATGTAGTACCAGGCACGCGACCACAGGATACGATCATTGTTGAGGAGCTCCCAGGTTTCGCCAAAATCATCGCTACGGTAGAGCCCGCCTTTGTCGAGTTCGGCCTCGACAATGGCGTAGATTCGGTTGGGCATGCTGGTCGATACATCGACGCCAATCTTGCCGATTAACTCCGGCAAGCCGCCTTCGAGTTTCTCCCACGTGTCACCTGCGTCCGTGGATTTAAACATACCGCCGGCGGTGCCACCGGATTTTACGAACCAGGGTTTGCGGCCATGCTCCCACATGGCGGCATAAAGTATGCGCGGGTTGCTCGGATCCATCGACAGGTCGGTTGCACCTGTTTCGTCGTTAACCTCCAGTACCTGCGTCCAGTTTTCCCCTCCATCGCTACTTCGATAGATGCCGCGTTCACTGGGACCCCATATCTGGCCCTGTACCGCAACATACACAAGATCCGGATCCTTGGGATGCACCACGACCCGTGCAATCTGGCCGGCATGCGTCAAACCGATATGTTTCCACGTCGCGCCCGCATCCGTGGATTTGTATATGCCGTCACCGTGGCTGGTGGTCACCCCTCGGATGGGTGCCTCACCGGTCCCCGCGTAGATAACATTGATATCGGACTCTGCGACAGCGATCGCACCGATAGTCCCAACATTGAAATAGTCGTCAGAAATATTTTCCCAGCTAATGCCGGCATTAACGGTCTTCCACACACCGCCGCCCGTGGCTCCCATGTAATAGAGTCGCGGATTGCCCGGCACGCCGGTTACAGCGGTAACCCGACCCCCGCGCCACGGCCCGATTTCGCGCCACTTGAGCGCGGAAAAGAGATCGGGATCGACCGTTTCCTGGGTGTAGGCCGGCGTTGCGAGAAAGCAGGCGATCAGTATGCCGGCGACTGCCCCCAGGATTGATGAAAAGGGTCGTGTGCTCATAACCATAAATCCCCCACAGGATGAATACGAGGCGCCGAACCATGGTGCCGCGGGCCTCCGATGATTGCCAGTCCTAATTATTTCGTGCTTCAGAGACCCTTGGCATTTATCATACGACCGTATCCAGGGTCGTCTAACAGGGTAGAATCGCCGGACGACGATATCCCAGCGGAATCCAAGTTGAGTAATAACGGCAAGAAGAAGAAACCCAAGCCAAAGATAATTCCGCGCCCCTCCCACAACGTCTCCCGGGACGAAATATCTCGGAGTGCGTTAAAGGTCCTCTACCGGCTGCACAAATCCGGATACCAGGCCTTTCTTGTCGGAGGCGGCGTGCGGGATGCGTTATTGGGTCTGCATCCCAAGGACTTCGACATTGCGACCGATGCGAGTCCGGACGAAGTACGGGCATTGTTTTCAAATTGTCGCCTGATTGGTCGCCGGTTTCGCCTTGCACACGTTCGATTCGGTAGAGAAATAATTGAAGTCGCGACATTTCGAGCTGCGACTGATGGCAATGAAAAGCATCTGGACGTTGAACATGATGGCGAAGGCAGGATACTGCGCGACAACGTGTATGGCAGCATTGACGAAGATGTTTGGCGCCGTGACTTCACGTGTAATGCGCTTTATTACAACATAGCCGATTTCAGTATCTGGGATTACGTTGACGGGGTGAAGGATATCGAGCGTCGCCGTATCGAACTCATCGGCGATCCGGATACGCGACTCCGCGAAGATCCGGTGAGGATGCTACGCGCGGTCCGGTTTTCCGCCAAGCTGGATTTTCACGTTGCTACCGATGTGGAGAAATCTATTCTCAAGAATAGAGACCTGCTTAGTAATGTTCCGCCGGCGAGATTGTTTGATGAGTTTCTCAAAATGTTTCAGGCGGGATATGCAGAAAAGGTGTTCAACGAGCTGCGACAGTACAACCTTTTCAGCCAGCTTTTCCCCGAAACCGACAGTGCAATGGATGCAGATGAAAACTTTCTGCGTTTCGCGCGGGTCGCGCTTGCAAATACCGATCGCCGCATCGCTGAAGAGAAGTCTGTTACGCCTATGTTTCTGCTGGGCGTATTCCTGTGGAAGCCGGTGCAGCAATTGGCGGAAAAGTTGCGATCCCAGGAAAAGATGTCAGTGGCGCAGTCGCTTAGCCTGGCGTCGTTCGAGATCGCCGGGATGCAGCAATCCCGCATTTCGATTCCGCGAAGGTTCACGGCACCGATGCGTGAAATGCTGGCCATGCAGCCGCGATTTGACGTCACTCGAGGCAAACGTGGACTCAGGCTCCTGGAACATCGTCGCTTTCGAGCGGCATACGACTTCATGATGCTGCGTGCGGAGTGTGGAGAAATCGACCACGAGCTTGCAGATTTCTGGACCCAGGTTCAAAAACAGAGTGCAGCTGAGCGTCACGAAAGTTTCAAACTTGGCGACAAGCCACGGTCCAATAAACGTCGCAAGCCGCGACGCCGCAGAAGGCCGGGAGCAAATACGGCGTGAGCGTGCCGCGCTGGCGGCCTGCTTACATTGGTATCGGGAGCAATCTTGATTCCCCGTCAGAGCAGGTGGAACGAGGCACTGCCGCATTGGCGCAGATTTCGAAATCGATTCTTGTGCGCTATTCTTGCCAGTACCGATCTGCGCCAATGGGCCCTGATAATCAACCGGATTTTGTGAATGCGGTTGCAGCGATGCTCACGCAGCTGGAACCACATGATCTACTGCGCGAACTTCAGGCGGTTGAACTCGAGCATGGTCGCAGACGGGACGGCGATCGTTGGGGCCCGCGGACACTGGATCTTGATTTACTTAGCATTTCCAACCTGGTTTTTTCCGACGATGCGCTCACGTTGCCGCACCCGGGCATTGCGGAGCGAAATTTTGTATTGTTGCCATGGCAGGAAATTGCGCCCCATTATCGCATTCCCGGGCTTGCCACTGTCGCCGAGCTTGCGCGAGAAGCGTCTCTCCTGAAACCCAAGATTGAAAGAATGAGCACCTGTTAGCGGCATGATCGTCGAACCATTGAAAACAGTTCCAAGAGACTCTCGATTCATTGCCGTTGAGGGACCGATCGGCGTTGGCAAGACCAGCCTCGCAAAACGACTGGCAAAAAGGTTCGACGGCGAACTCGTGCTGGAGAGCGCCGTGGAAAATCCATTTCTCGAGCAATTCTATCGTTCTGGTCGTAACACAGCCCTTCCGGCGCAACTATTTTTTCTCTTCGAGCGATCGCGGCAGCTTCAGGAACTAAATCAGGCAGATATGTTTTCTCCAGTCAGAATTGCAGACTTTCATGTCTTGCGAGATCGCTTGTTTGCGGAGTTAAACCTGAGTCAGGACGAGATGAGTCTCTACAACCAGGTCTACGAAAACCTTGATATTGACGTGCCGGTTCCCGATCTCGTCATTTACCTGCAGGCGTCGGTTGACGCTTTGATGTCGAGAATTTCACGGCGAGGCGTTGATTATGAACGCCTAATCGATCGCAGATACGTCGAACGTGTCGCAGAAACTTACGCGCGTTTCTTTCATGATTACGATGAATCGCCGTTACTCATCGTCAATGCGTCCTCGATCGATCCGGAGCAGAACGATGCTGACTTCGAAGCGTTATTCGATCAGGTACGGCGCATTAGCGGTGGCCGCCATTTCTTCAATCCAGCATCTACCGTTGCATTTGCCTGAACTTTGTACTTGAACGCCCGCAATCAGACCGGAGCAGGAAATTTGTGGAAGTAGTAACAACAACAGATACGCTGCGCGACCTGTTATCTGGCTGGCGTTACGAAGGGGACCATATCGCGCTGGTGCCAACCATGGGCGATCTGCACGATGGGCAGATGAGTCTTGTGGAAATTGCGCGCGAGCATGCAGAACGTGTGGTCGTGTCCATTTTTGCAATTCCAGGCAACTCCATCGACCCGGAAGCGGGCGGCGATCTGGCCGGTATCCTGGAAAGGGATAAGCGCCGGTTAAAACTTGCAAAGACTGACCTGTTGTTTCTTCCAGACGTAGAGACGGTTTATCCATACGGGATCGACGGTGCGACGACCGTTTCGGTTCCTGCATTGACGAAGGATTTGTTTGGTCCATCGAAGTCAGACGATTTCGATAGTGTGACTTCGATGGTTACCAGGCTTTTTAGCCTGGTACAGCCTGATGTTGCCGTATTTGGCCAGAGGGATTATCAGCAGCAGCTTGTCATCAGCCGCATGGCAAAGGACCTTAGTCTGCAAATCAAGATAATTTGCGGCCCGACGGTGCGGGAAAAGGACGGCCTGGCGATGAGCGCGATGAACAGGCAATTGTCGGAAGCTGAGCGCGAATTAGCACCGAATCTGTACAGCGTTCTCGAGGAAATCGGTCGCGGACTTGAGACGGGTCAGCGCGACTATCGGCAGCTTGAAGAGCAGGGCGTTGAGCGTCTCGAGGCGCTGGGATTCCGGCCTGAATACGTGAGTATTCGTCGCGCAGAAAATTTGGATGTGCCCGACCGTGACTGCGATGAGCTGGTGATACTGGCATCTGCGTGGCTTAGCGACGTTCGGCTACTGGATAACCTGGTGGTGCATATCTGAATATGCATCAATTCGATACGGTATCGCGACCTGCATTCTTGGCGCGATAAAGCGCTGCATCGGCGTCTTTCAACAAGGCTTCGAAGCCACCGTGATTTTGTAATTCCGCAACGCCCATGGATATTTTTATCGGAACCTGGATAAGCGAATCGTCGCTCGATTCCGTGCTGCCAGAGACTGCAGTTCTGACGCGGTCAGCGATTTGCATACATTCTTCTTCATCGACACCCGGCAACAAGACCGCAAACTCGTCACCGCCGTAGCGAACCAGCAAATCGCGTGGCCGAAATTGCTTCCCGAGAACATGGGCTACTGCCGATAGAGCTCGATCTCCGGCCACGTGTCCAAACTTGTCGTTGAATGATTTGAATTGATCGACATCGATCATGATTAGTGAAGCCGGATCGCCATTCTGCGCGCAACGGTTTACCTCCCGCGGGAATGACTCCTCCATCGCGTGACGATTGCCCAGACCCGTGAGTGCGTCGGTCGTTGCATGCTTCTCAAATTTTCGCCAGTCGCCAATACTTTCAGCAATAAAATGATTGTGGCTGCGCACTCTTTCGGAAAGCACGACCAATAGGTTTTTGGAGAACGCATGCGAGGCATTAACCATGTCCCACAGCACATCTTTGTGTATTACCAGCAGGTGGGTTGCCTCGCCGGCAACGACGTATGCCGACGGATCACGGTCTTCTATGATGGACATCTCGCCCGCACACTCGCCGGACTCCATCGTCGCGAGTACCGGAGAATCCGTTGAGCCTACATGCACGTTCAGCGCACCTGACAGCACGACGTAGACGTTTTCGTTTTTCTTGCCGGGAGAAAGCAGCAATTCACCTGTGTCGAGGTCGAGCCGATCGCAATCCTGCAATAGCGCCTGAACGTCGTCCGGCTGGACACCCTGAAACAACTCGAGCCCGGCGAGCAACGATTTCTTGTAGTCGGATGTGACTTCGACAGCTTCAGTTGACACGGTATTCTCGGTTGAATTCGGTAAAATCTAATAAATTCGACAACTTAGCCGCTGTTTTACCGGAATTGGTATTCGAGAACCATGACCGCCGTCGCGCTTTCCGGCTACGGCCACAGACGTTGCGACGCGGTTCTCGTTTTTGCTTTATTTTCCCTCCGACTCTTCCAGTTCGGCCCGGCACGCATCGAAGTCCGCTACATCATCAGGATTGGGCCTGGGATACTTCAAACCAATGCTTTTTAAAGCACTGACAATAATCGTTGCTATGGTGGCACGCATGAATGGTTTGCTGTCGGCCGGAATCGCGTACCACGGCGCCCAGTCCCTCGAGGTCTGATTCAATGCGTCCTCGTACGCATGCATATAGTCATCCCAGTGAGTTCTTTCTTTGAGGTCACCCGGATTGAATTTCCAGTGTTTGCTGGGGTCGTCCAGTCGCGACAGGAAGCGCGCCTTTTGTTCGTCTTTGGAAACGTTCAACCAAAACTTGAGAATGACGGTGCCATTGCGAGCGAGATGCTGCTCGTGAGCGCGTATAGACTCGAAACGTTCTTCCCAGATCGTTTCGCGATTGATCGTATTGGGCAATTGCTGAAAATCGAGAATCCCCGGATGCACGCGTACCACCAGGACTTCTTCATAGTGGCTGCGGTTAAAAATGCCAATTCGTCCTCGTTCTGGCATAGATTTCGCGGTGCGCCAAAGGAAATCATGGTCAAGTTCTTTTTTTGACGGACGTTTGAATCCAAATACCTGGAAGCCCGCCGGGTTTACACCCCTCGTAACAGCGCTGATCGTGCTGTCTTTCCCTGCTGCATCCATGCCCTGAAACACGAGCAATATTGAGTGCCGATCCGATGCGTACAACGCTTTTTGCTGTGTGCTGAACTGCTTGATCGCTTTCCCGAGGATCTTTTTATCGTCTTGTTTTCTCTGGTCGCGTGTTGGCGCATCGGCTATGCGAAAACTGCCATCAAAAGGTACAAGAAATTCAGATTCTATTGCTTTGAACATAGTTCATTCCGTATTTTTTAATTTGAAGATTCGGCCCGCTTTTCGTGCTCCTGCAAAGCCCACTCTACGTGATCATTGACCAGTTGCGAATTCGTGTGCCGCTTTTCTTTCAGTGCGTCGATTACGTCGGTTGTCGGTTCGGCATTCCCAAGTGCGACCGCAATATTACGCAGCCATCTTTCGTAGCCCAATCGACGCATCGCGCTTCCTTCCGTTTTCGTTAGCCACTCCGCTTTCGTCCAGGAAAAGAGCTCCACCAGGTCGGCAGTCCCGAGATTGTGTCGCGGACTGAAATCTTTCTCTGTTGTTGGCCGTGCGAACTTGTTCCAGGGACAGAAAAGCTGGCAATCGTCACATCCGTAGACGCGGTTGCCGATACTTTTTCTATATTCCAGTGGAATTGCACCCTTCAACTCAATTGTCAGATAGGAGATGCATCGGCGTGCATCCAGCTTGTATGGCGCGATGATCGCGTCGGTAGGACATACGTCTATGCAGGCACGACAGGAGCCACAGTGGGATGACGCGGCATCGTCGGAAGGCAGGTTAAGGTCCGTAAAGAGCTCGCCTAGAAAAAACCATGAACCATCGTCGCGGTTGATCAGGTTCGTATGTTTGCCAATCCACCCCAGCCCGGCCTTTTCGGCGATCGGCTTTTCGAGCACCGGCGCACTGTCGACGAATACGCGATAGCCAAGTGGTCCGATACGCGATTCGATTTTCCTGGCAAGACGCTTCAGGCGCGAACGAATTACTTTGTGATAGTCGCGACCTAGCGCATACCGGGAGATATAGGCCTTTGCCGGATCATCCAGCAAGGACTTGGGCGACTCTGATTCATCCGGCAGATAATCCATGCGCACCGAAATTACACTCAGCGTACCCGGCACCAGCATATTCGGACGACTTCGTTTTTTTCCGTGGCGCGACATATATTCCATCTCGCCGTGGTGTTCATCTTGCAGCCACGCTTCGAGACGGGCTTCAGCTTCGTCCAGTTCGATATTGGAGATACCTACCTGCTGGAATCCAATCTCGCCACCCCAGCGACGGATTTCTGCAACCAGGCTCTGCGGCATTTCGTCGTCGTCAGGGTAGTGGCTGTTCAAGAAGGTTCATCGTATTCAAACTGCGGTTCCCGAGTATAATTGGAATTCACGACATCCCTAAGACGTATTCTCAATCTATGCATTTGCCTGCAGAAATCTACTCGGTCGCCAGTGTGCGCAATATGGACCGGACGGCTATTAATGATGCCGGCATCGCGGGCTACACGCTGATGAATCGGGCTGGCCTTTTTGCCTTTGAGGCGGCTGCCAGCGCTTATCCGCAGGCGCGTCGCTGGCAGGTGATTTGCGGTGGTGGGAACAATGGCGGCGACGGTTACGTTGTCGCACGACTTGCGGCTGAAAAGGGGATCACAGTCTCGGCGGTGGCGCTCTCGCCACCGGCTTCACTGCGCGGAGACGCGGCGACCGCATACGCGGATTTTACGGCGCTTGGCGGTGTGACCGTTGGCTTTGAAGACAAACTCGACGCGGAATCTGAATTGCTGGTAGACGGCTTGTTGGGCAGTGGGCTGGAGCGGGAATTGCAGGGTGCCTACGCACAAGTCGTGGATGCAATGAATGCCCACAACGCGCCCGTGCTCGCGCTGGATATTCCCACCGGGCTGCATGCCGATACCGGCCGTGCGCTGGGGCGAGCTGTCAGTGCGGATATCACGGTGACATTCGTCGGCCTAAAGGCGGGTCTCTTTTTACATGACGGGCCGGACTACGTAGGCAGTTTGATGTACTCCGGCCTGGCAATACCCGATGACTGCCGTGCTGGCGAGGTGCCCGTTCTGCGGCGAATTGATTCAGCAGTGATTCGTCAGGCTTTGCCGGTTCGTCCCCGAACCGCGCACAAGGGCGACTTTGGTCGTGTTCTGATCGTGGGCGGCGCGCCGGGCATGCCGGGTGCTGTTCGAATCTGTGGTGAAGCTGCCCTGCGGGCCGGAGCGGGCGCGGTGACGATTGCCACTCACCCGACTCACAGCGCGGTCGTGCCCGCCAGTCGACCTGAACTGATGTGTTCCGGCGTGGCCACTGCCAGTGACCTTGAGCCGCTACTGGAAAACGCTGACGTCGTTGCAATTGGTCCGGGACTGGGAACGGACGACTGGTCGCAAGGACTGTTTGCGGCCGCTGCTGGGTGCGGTCGCCCACAGGTTGTCGACGCCGATGCCCTGAATCTCCTCGCGTCCGATCCGCGGGTTTGCGAGCAGGCGATACTAACGCCACACCCCGGTGAAGCAGGACGATTGCTGGGCAAAACGGCGGCCGGAATTCAGGCTGATCGTCCGGCCGCCTTGCTGAACCTGGCGGCGCGTTATGGCAGCACCGTTGTCTTGAAAGGGGCAGGTTCGCTGGTTTCTTCAGGAACCGGCATACCCTGGCTCTGCTGTGCCGGCAATCCGGGCATGGCCGCGCCTGGGATGGGTGATGCGTTGACAGGAATCATCGTGTCGCTTCTGGCGCAGGGATTGACAGCCGAGATGGCGTCCGTTGTCGGTGTGCAGGTACATGCCGAGGCCGGAGATGCTGCGGCTGCGGCCGGTGAGAGAGGCCTGCTGGCATCCGATCTGGTCAACCACATTCGTGCCAGGGTCAATTAGTGACGTTGACGGTGACCCTGCCAGATTCGGAGTCAACCGAGGCGCTGGCACGCCAGATCGTGGCCGCATTACCTGAAAAACCGGCGGGTTGGCTGATTCTGCTGGAAGGCGAACTCGGCAGCGGCAAGTCGACACTTGCCCGGGCATTGCTGCGTGACTACGGTCACGAGG
>JBPCYD010000275.1:0-12666 GCA_051007895.1 Woeseiaceae bacterium | reverse complement strand
CATGCAAGTGTTTGTGCAACGACTTCAGCGCTGGCCATGCTGCGCGACTGGACCATAAGTTCCGAATCATCCGGTATGCGCAGGAGTGCGCCGTCATGCAGCGAATTGATGTTGCCATCGAATGCCTGCGGGTTTGCTTCGAATAGCGCGATCATCATTTGATCCAATGTGAATCCATCGCGCAATATATTCTCCGCGATACCGGAAAGCGTATCGCCATAATTGACCGGACCATATTGTCGCTCGCTGGGAGTCTTTGCCAGTTTGACCGGCTGTCTGATCACGTCGCGCCAGCTGTTCGTTTGAGCGACAACTTCGTCAGTTGCTGCAGTGGCAGTCTGACTTAACAGCACCTGTTCAGCCGGGATACGCAGTTCCGCTCCGGCGCGCAGCGAATTCATGTTGCCCCGAAAAGCCTGCGGATTTGCCGCAAACAAAGCGACGGCGACCTGGTTTCGCGTTGTGTTAGCAGTGAGATAGTTTTCGGCGATACCCGAAAGCGTCTCGCCGTGCCTGACCTTGTGAAGGCGCTCCTTTACATCTGCGCCTGCCAACGTCGGCATTTGCTCCGATTCTGCCGGGACCGGCCGTTCCCGTTCAGGTGGCGTCCGGCCTGGGTTGGAATTGCGCACGATATGCATTACCGGTCGTCTGGATTGCCCTGGAATCACCGTTGATCCAACCCGCAGGATGCGCTCGTCCGAGCCGATACGAATCCGAACTTCGCGCTCGGCAATCGCGAGAATCACCGCACCATCCGTGACGTCGCCTTCGCGAAGTACCTTGCCGTTGAGCATGGCAGCACGCGACGACTGGGTGATGAGGATGCCCCGAAGATCGAAGCTGGCTGCCGCCTTGGCTCTGGCAACGTGGTCCTGTGGATAACTATCTTCCGTGTCCTGTGGATAAGTTACCTGGGCGTCGAGCCCATCGCTTTGCTGGCTAAAGGCTGCGCCAAAGGCGAGGGTGCCCAACAATGTGAATAGCAAAGATTTACTGATCATTTTTCACTCCCTAAGGCTCGCCGATGGCAGCCAGGCGCCGGCAGTCGATCGCGGAGATACGTCTCCAACGGTCCTGTACCGGCCACATTTAACTTAACTCATAGCTATAGTCGGCCCGGGGGAGCGTTTTCTTTAGCGATCAGGGGGCGCGGAGGAGGCCATCATGCCAATGTCTAAATGCACTATTGACAATAAAAACAATGACTTATCTTTGTTTTGACAAGCTGACGCGCCAGCTTGGGCAGGAATAGTTGTCAAAAATGTGACTTGATTCACAATTTCGGCCGTCCCGAAGAGTACCGCTACGATTGGAGAGCCCGGGGCAGGCAACGGCGACAACCAGTTCAAGTTTCTGAAGAAACATCCGTGACCGGCGGTGGTCTGGCCAACAATGTCTAAGGCAGCTGCAGCACACAGGCTTGAGCATCTGCTGGCGATGGTTAACTATACGGTAAGAACAACAACAACCAATCCTGGAGAAGACGATGTGTGATGAACTGACCGCGAAAGATGCTGAGGAATACCTGCGCCGAAATGCCATTACACGACGGCAGTTCAACAAACACGGCACTGCCGCAGCACTGGCTATGTTATTGCCGCCGGTTGCAAATGCGCTGGATGTGGTCGAGCAGGATGTCATGGTTGAAACGCCCGACGGCGAGGCGGATTGCTACTATGTACACCCGGCGAGCGGAAAGCACGCTGCAGTAATCGTATGGCCTGACATAGTCAGCATTCGTCCTGCTTTTCGTGCCATGGGCAAGCGTCTCGCAGAGTCCGGCTATTCGGTGCTGGTCGTCAACCCGTACTATCGTACGGCACGCGGCGCAGTCGTACCGGAAGGTAAAACGTTTCGGGACCCGGGCATTCGCGAACTGCTAATGCCGCATGCGCGAACATTGTCACCGGATACGTGTGTTAGTGACGGGCGGGCATTCGTTAAATATCTCGATCAGCAATCGTCAGTGGATACCGATCGGAAGATTGGCACGACCGGTTATTGCATGACGGGTTCCTATGTCATGCGACTGGCGGCGGCAATTCCGGATCGCATTGGTGCCGGTGGTTCATTTCACGGTGGTGGACTGGCGACCGATGAAGATGACAGTCCGCATTTACTGGCGGCGCAAATGAAAGCAGGTTTCCTGATCGCAATTGCCGAGAACGACGATGAGCGTAATCCGGATGAAAAAGTTCGCTTAAGAGAAGCCTTCGATGCGAACGGCGTCAATGCAGAAATCGAAGTTTACACAGACACATTGCATGGGTGGTGCCCTCCCGACTCAGCCGTCTACAACGAGACACAAGCTGAGCGGGCATGGAGCCGCCTGCTGGAGCTATTTGCGCGCGAACTGTCCTGAAAATGGGGACATTCCGCTTTATTTTTATTAAAAATCAAATAGTTACAGAAAAATGCCAATAATTCGGAATGTCCCCATTTTCAGGGTGCATCTGATGGCCACGGGTTGGCGTCAAGCATATCGAGTACTTCCAGCGTATCGCGATCGATGAGCATGCCCAAATCTCGCTGTATGCCGCCGATCGGTAGCACGCCAAGGTTGGGATGCAGGTCTCCGTACTCGGCGACTGCCTGACGAATATTCTCGCTCTCCCGGCTTGACGTTGGCTCGATCTTATTGATCGCCTTAACACGATTGCGAATGGTCTCGGCGCCCGCAGCCCATGGCTCCCAAAATTCTGCGCGTCTTTCCAGGTCTGGTTGTCCGGTCATGAGGCTTTCCAGGTATCGCTGATGTTCTTTGGGATTCTCAGGCGGCCTGGCGAACACCTGCGTGAGTTTAGCGAATTGCTCAGTGCCGGGTTCTTCGAATTGTATGGCCAACTCGTCAACCTGTTTGGACGAAATAAGTTCAACTCTGTCAATTGCGAATACCAGGTAGTCCGGCTTTTCGACGTAGAGTCTGTAAGAGCCGTAACAAAGTGCGGCGATTTGCAATAGTCCAATAACCGTCAGGTCAAATCTGAGCCCCGCCTTTCCCTGTACGTAAACCACCAATGTCAGCAGCGGTCCGATCACCAGGTGGACCAGGACCAGCAACCGCACCACTGGAAACGCCCCGGCAACGTCGAGCAGTGGCTCCGGATACCAAACCAGGTATACGACGCTCAGCACGGCAGCCACGAGCACCGCGCTAATACTTAAATGAATAAAAGAAGCTCGAAATCTGCTCATCTTTTTGATCCTGTGTTTTCCGTGCCAATGAGTTCACAGGAAACTGACCGAAATGCCGGTGACAGACTTCGCAATTATCGAACAAGGCCGTAAATTGGCAGGAGCGACAAACGGACTTTAATATCACAACGCTGTCTTGAGTTGCCGTCGCTGACAGTCCGGGAATGAAATGGCCTACTGCTTTTGCTCATAGCTTATGGATAAGATGGTGAGACTCGTGGTCACGTCGCCAATGCTGACCTGCACTTCGTCATCCACGCTTTTCTTGTGTAGCGCCTTTGCCAGCGGCGAATCCATGCTGATTGCGGCTTCTTTCCCGTCAGCTTCGTCCGGCCCGACAATTCGATAACTTCGCGTCGCACCGCTGTCGTCACGGACTTCGACAAGCGCACCAAAGTAGACGGCGTCGCCGGCCGGACAATCCCGCACGACCTTCAGAATTGGCAGGCGCTTCTGGAGGTAACGAATGCGCCGATCCAGCCCACCCAGTTCCTTTTTACGATAGATATATTCGGCGTTCTCCGAACGATCGCCTTCCGCAGCAGCAGCGGCAAGTGCTTTCACCACATCGCGACGTCGCAGCCAGATGTCGTCGAGTTCGGTCTGTAAGGCGTCAAAACCTGCAGGCGTAATGTACGGCGAAGCCTCTGGAGAAGGTGGGCGCCAGCGTCCCATTGAATGCCTCCTACTTAGCCGATGGAAATGATCGGCCCGGGAATTGCTCCCGAGCCGACGTTTTCAGGAAGTTTCGCTGTCCGGCTGCTATTTGGCCGCTTTGCGTTCCAGCGTTTCTTTAATGACGTCCTCGGCAACATTGGCCGGGCAGGGCGCGTAGTGTGAAAACTCCATAGAGAATTGCCCGCGACCGGAGGTCATCGTGCGGAGGTGACCAATGTAGCCAAACATTTCCGACAGAGGGGCGTCCGCCTTGACCCGCACACCCGTGGGTCCCGGTTCCTGGGATTTGATCATGCCACGACGGCGGTTCAAATCGCCGATTACGTCACCCACATGATCCTCGGGCGTATAGACGTCCACCTTCATGATCGGCTCCAAGAGCTGCGGTGACGCTTTTGGAATGGTCTGTCGATAAGCGGCCTTCGCTGCCAGCTCGAACGCCATCGCCGAAGAGTCCACTGCATGGTAAGCACCATCCAGCAACGTCACCTTCACATCGAGCAACGGGAAGCCGGCGAGCGTGCCTTCTTCCATGCTGATACCAAATGCTTTTTCAATCGCAGACCAGTATTCACGCGGCACGTTACCACCGGTGACCTTGGACTCGAACTGATAGCCGCTGTTGGTCTCGCCGGGTTCGACTGTGTAGTCGATCCTGCCGTACTGGCCGGAACCACCCGATTGTTTCTTATGGGTATAGGTGTCCTCGACCAATTGCGTAATCGTTTCACGGTAAGCAACCTGCGGTTTGCCCATCTGGACTTCGACACCGTGGGTTCGCTTCAGGATATCGACCTTGATGTCCAGATGAAGCTCGCCCATACCTTTAATCAGCGTCTCGCCGGAATCGTCATCGGTTTCCACGCGGAAAGACGGATCTTCCTGGATCATCTTGTTTAGCGCGACACCCATTTTCTCCATGCCCGCCTTGTCTTTCGGCGCTATGGCGATTGAAATCACCGGATCCGGGAACACCATCGGTTCCAGCGTCGCCGGCTTGTCTGGATCACACAGCGTATGACCCGTACGGGTATTCTTCATTCCCAGCAACGCGACAATGTCGCCTGCCTGAGCGGACTCAAGTTCTTCGCGCGAGTCAGCGTGCATTTCGACGATTCTGCCGATCCGTTCAGATTTTCCGGTAAAGGTGTTCAGAACACTCGAGCCTTTTTTGAGACGCCCCGAATAGATGCGTGTAAAGGTCAACGCACCGTAACGGTCATCCATAATCTTGAACGCCAGTGCGCGCAACGGATATTCCGGATCGACCAGCGCTTTTCCGCCAGTCGCGTTACCTTCGAGGTCAATCTCCGGCTGAGGACTGACCTCTGTCGGGCTTGGCAAAAAGTCGACGACCGCGTTCAGTACGTTCTGCACGCCTTTATTCTTGAATGCCGAGCCACAGAACGTCGGGAAGAAATCGAGCGAGATCGTTCCCTTGCGAATGCACCGCTTCAAGTCCTCAACGGAAGGTTCCGTGCCGTCGAGGTAGGCTCCCATAAGGTCATCATCCTGGTCCAGTGCGGTTTCGACCAGCATTTCCCGATACTCTTCGACCTTGTCCTTCATGTCTTCAGGCGGATCGGTGAGTTCGTACTTGGTCGGATCTTCGGAACCGTCCCAGATCCACGCCTTGCGCGTCAGCAGGTCGATCACGCCAACGAAATCGTCTTCGGTGCCGATCGGCAAGGTCATGACCAGCGGATTAGCGCCCAGCACGTCCTTGACCTGCTTTACGACGCGATAGAAATCCGCACCGATTCGATCAAGCTTGTTGACGAAGATGATGCGTGCCACTTCAGACTCATTCGCGTATCGCCAGTTAGTCTCCGATTGCGGTTCCACGCCGCCGGAGCCACAGAACACACCCACGCCACCATCCAGTACTTTCAATGAACGATAGACTTCAATCGTGAAGTCAACGTGTCCCGGGGTGTCAATGATGTTTAGCTGGTGGTCATCCCACGAACAGGTCGTCGCCGCCGACTGAATCGTTATGCCGCGCTCCTGTTCCTGATCCATGAAATCGGTGGTTGCCGCACCGTCATGCACCTCACCGATCTTGTGGATTTTTCCGGTGAGTTTCAAAATTCGTTCCGTCGTGGTGGTCTTACCCGCGTCTACATGCGCGAATATGCCAATATTTCTGTAGTTGCTAAGGTCTGTCATGATCTGCTCTTTTACTCATCCTGTCTAAATAACGCCACCGCCAAAAAGCTCTTTTCAAGGTGCGTCACAAATTCGGCCACGCGCTCATGGGGCAACCGACATCTTGCTCTCAATAGTGTTTGCTCGCTGAATCCAGGCTGAAAATTGGCCCATCCATCCAGCCAATCTCGAGGCTACTCGACCGGCCTCACAATCCGGGCGGGAATATTACCAGCGGAACCCCGCCTAATCACCCCGAATTGGTCTAAATATTCGAAAAATCAAGGGGAGCCAGGGACCGTGGGGTAGCAAAAGTCTGCACAAGTGCCGCTGGTGGCGGTTCCCCCATCCCAGGCAACCGCCGAAGCGGGGGAGTTCATACCCCGGTCTGCCACACGTTGCTCAGTCGATTCGGGGAGCGCGCTGTTGCCCTTGCTGGTGTAATACGACGGCCACGACCTGTGCATCGTCGTCTTTTTCAAAATGCAGTTCAGCGTCGACGACCCGGTAAAAAAACTTGTCAGGCGCAAATGCGAATACCGGGTAAGATGGTTGGCCGGTCAGCGTGACATACATTTGATCGTTACGAGACTCAACGGAAATGACGGCGTTAGGCGTCAACTGATAGCGGCCAGCGTACTGCCGAAGAACTTCGGCCTCGATCGCAATTTCCGCCCTCCGTTGCACGCCCAAAGACTCGTCGACTCGCGGCGCAGTGGTGCTCGTTCCGGCTTGCAGCAACGTCAACTCATTGACTCGTTCGTCAGCGTCTCGACTAAAGGTAACTTCAATACTGGCAGTGGCAAAACTGAACCGGTCGGTGGACGTATAACTAAGTGGAAAGGCACCCTGACCTGTTGCCTGTCCGAACAGCTCGCCGTCTTCCGCGAATATCGTCAACACGAAATTATCGTCCAGCCTGTAAGCGCCCAGGTAGGGTGACAAATCTACGGCCGGTTTCGGCGCCACCTGACCGGAAATTTGTTGTAAACCCAGTTCGGTAACGCGGGCATAGGCGGTTGACGTCGTCAGGATGACGACGCCGGTGTTGTTGTCCGGTCTGATGGCAACATAACTGGCATAGCCGCCCGTGCCGCCGTTGTGCCAGACGACCGTCTTATTGTCGTCCGTCTGCTGTAAATGCCAGCCGAGGCCTGTCCTTCCATCACCCTGACTTGCCTGGATTTTCCTGATCGCGCCACCGAGTGCTTCGCCATCCAGAGACTGCTCAATAAATTGCACCATATCGTCGACACTGGACACCAGGGCGCCGGCGCCGGCCAACGCATCGAATCCATCCCAATTCGACATGTCCGCGCCACTGCTGAACCCAACTGCAAGCCGTTCCACGAGGTCCTGTCTTGGCCCGCTGTGGGTATTTGAAAGGCCCAGGGGATTTAGCACGTCGGTCGTCATTACGGTGGGGTAGTTTTTGCCCGAAGCACCTGCTGCGATGACGCCGAGCAGTCCGGCTCCAAGGTTTGAGTACGCATAGGATTTTTCCAGGGACTCCGGATCAAAAGCAGCCAGGTATGCCAACAGATCGTCGCGTCCATAGCCCGCATAGGGATCCGACGGATCCTCGAACTGCATATTGTCTGGAAGCCTCGGTAATCCTGACGTGTGTGTTGCCAGTTCCTGCAGCCGTATTGCAGCGATTTGAGCGTTAGCAAACTCAATTTCGGGGAGGTATTCAGCGATTGCGGTATTCCAATCGAGCCTGCCTTCGTCAACCTGAACCTGGGTCAGTAGTGCGGTAAATACCTTGCTGATTGAGCCGATCTCGAACACCGTGTCGCTCATTGGAGGAGCCAGGTCAATGTCGCTGAGCCTGCCCATGCTGATGAAGCGACTGATGCCGTTGTCGTACAGCCCAATAGCAACTGCGCGCGCATTGTCTCTTTCAATCAGTTGTTCAAATCCTGCGGCAACTTCGGGCATGACCACAGGTTCCGCAGCCAGATTTGTTTGCAACGACAGGGCGGCGACCAGCGCGGCGATGCTCTGGAACCGGCACGGAATCCTCATAGGATCAATGATAAGGCATTGTCGCCGGGATTCGCGACTCAGATTGCGAATAAAACCAAGTGTTCGAGCCACCGTTCCCTGGCGGGCTTTCCGGGCCTGATCGTGCGCGTGCCTATTTCTGAATGCCAAGCAATATTCGCCTGACAGCAAGCGAACATTCCTCGAAGGAAAGATTATATTCCCGCGACACGAGTTTGGTTATGGCATTAATGGACCGTTTGCCGTCGACAGCGGCAAGAACCTGCGCCGTCAACAGGTGGCTCGATGATGCGATCGACGTTTCCGGAGACACAGGGACACTAAGTGATGTGTCCTGCATCCATTCCGGCGTCGACGCAGTTGATTCGGACTTTGCCACATCCCGGCGTTTGCGTGCAGTAAAACTCGTGATGCGCTCAGATCGACCGTGCGCGCTGTGCGGGGATTTCAGATACGAAACTGTACGGTGATCGATACCGACAATTTCGAAGCCGCATTGTTCGACCAGTTCCATGGTCTCTTTCTCGCTATATCGACGACATGGATTGTCGTGAACGAAATTCAAACTACCGGTATTGACCCACAGGCCGCCCTCCGGCAACAGCCTGTTAAGGTGTGGAACGAACTCGCGCAGGTCCTGCGGCAGGATGTCGATTAGCCAGGGCGTAATGACGGTGTCGAAACTGCCTTCGGCAAACGGCGGGCAGGTCGCGTCGCCGAGTACGAAGCGGAAGTTGCCAGCACCGCCGAGCCCAATGTGCTTTGGTGCAGTGCATTTCTGCAGGATAGCGCCGGAGTCTTCATCGAGCGGTGCAATGGGAAACTCATAGAGGGAAACTCTCTGCCCCTGGATAATCCTCGCACCGACAGACAGCAATAAGGGATTCAGATCCAGCAACACGGACAACTCCGGGGAGAACTGCTGGTGCACGTCATAGGCCAGCCGACCGGCACCGGCGCCCAGTGTCAATACGGATCCGAGCGAGTCCCGGGAATCTGCGGCAAACAGGCCCTCGATGCCATTCATCAACGCTGCGTTCTCGCCATTGTTCCAGGCCCAGTCACGGAATACGTTGTCGGCGTAGCTCAGTAAATGCTGGTTTCGTGGCAGACTGTCCGCAAGAAGCTCGGTCATGGCAGGAACCATGACGTCGGCGTCAAGATTGAATGGAGCGAGCAGGTCCGCCACCTGTCTCCTGTGTTCGCGTTTGGCGATAAGCGTGCTGGAAATCCGGCGCCGACCGGTGTCGGTCAGTGATGCCTCGCCAAGTGAATGGTTCAGGCCGTTGTGTTCATTGGTAGCGGCCTGCAGAAAACCCTTGAAGCGGGCGCTCCATTCCAGGTGAGCCAGGTCCGGGTCGGGGTACATCCACGGTATTGCTGCGTCGCCGCAGGCAAACGTCGGATAATTTGACTTGCAGGTCTGACAAGAGAGCTGTGGGAGTCCCTCTTGCTCGAGCAACGACTCGGCCGGTGGAGCAAGTGCATTCCCGCATTGCGGACAGGACAGGCGGAGCTGCAACTGATCGTCGTCCATGCTCGCGGATCGGTCATCGGGCACAGGCCGGCGCATCGCCATATCACGATTGGCGACGGCCTTGCGCGCTGTGCTCGCTCTGTTTGCCAATGGAATAGAAAGGCTAGACGATCGGGTTAAATGCGATGTAAGGATCCACCGCTGCGCCTGTGCCTAATCCGGGCCCATCGAGTACCTGGCCAAACATCCCCTGTTCTCCGTGCAGACCAAGATAATTCAGCACTACCATCTCTGACAGTGTTTCGACACTGTTGGCAAACGGACTCGACGTTGTTTCAACATTGCCATTCGCGCGGAAGTATCCAAGCTGCTGCGAGGCGGCACCGTTGCGTAGCACCGGCTGCGCAACCGGACTGTAAACCAGGATTGCGCTTGCGGCCGTTTGGGAATTATCCGAACGCCAGCGAAACTTGGTAGTACCGTTGCCATCGTCTTCCGGACGATCGGTATCTGCCGATACGGCTCCATCGCTGAACAGGTACAGCATGAGCGGTTTGTTTGATAGCGCTGCGTACTCGAGCGCGGCGCCGATTACCTGGCCCACAACGAAGTCTTTACCATCCGTCTCCGGTCGCGGATCCTGATGGTAGTCGCGACCGCCATACTCGATGGTGCCCGCACCGCCGAAGCCGTTAACCACGACTTTCATCGTCGCCGCGGCTTTGCGGAAGTCCCCGTCATTCAACTCGCCGTTGGGGAAGATCGCCTGCAGGTTGGCATCAGCCTCCGGATCAAGATCGGACGCGGCGACTGGCGTATTGTAAGTGGCCGTGGTCTTGTCATAGCCGCACTGAATCAGCGCTTCTGTCGCCTGCTGTTCTGTAATCTTGGCTAGCTTTAATGCACTGATTATCGCCGCGGCCTCGGCAACGCGATCGTTCGGGAAACCGTCGTCGCCACCGCCGCCGATCAGGCCAATCGCTTCATTGCGATTGCTGACTTTCGTCGGCCTGAACTCAGCGAGGATCTGAGAATCGGGCGACCTGGATCGTCCACCGGACTCGGAATTACGCGTGCCAATAGTAGCTGCGAACTCGCCACTCGATCCGGCACGCGCAATACCGTAAACGGGATTATGCGGATTGTTGCCGGTATCGTTTTCGGAGCGGGCCGGTATGACCACACCATTGGTATTTGCGCGAGTCGCGGCTGATGTCTTGCTCAGCATGCCGCGCAGCAGCGCGCTGTCGGGATGCATTGCAAGTCCAAAGTCGCGATTGACACCAACCGTCTGTGGAATGATGGCATTGGGAAGCCCAAGCTTCGCGTAGCCGTCAGGGTCAAGGAAATCTTCCTGTCCACCCATGCCGCCGACGATGATGTTTGAGCCGGCGATATTGGCGCCGCCGCCCTGGTCAATGCCGATAAACGGTATTTTGCCGGCACCGAGCATCGGATTGTTGTCGATGACACATTCCGCCGCCTGTGCCCGTACCTCACGGGAAAGCAAGGTGGCGATGCTTGGCAGGAACACTGTGCTGACACCGGCAACCAATCCCCGATTAAGGAATTCCCTGCGTGATGTTGGCCTGCCGTGTCCGCTGCTCTTGCAGGACGCTTCTATGCGCTGTTCTATACGGCGCCTTTCCGCGTTTGCCCGTCGAAACTGTTCTCTGTATTTGGACATTGCTCTTCCTTGCTATCAATTAACAGTGATTGCTGCGCTGGACAGAACCGCGGCGCAGGTTGCCTGCAACACCGTCTCTCCTTCAGCACCATTGCATCCGTTCGTACAGCCGAGGTCGTCGATCATGCGTACGACCTCCGTCGTAACGTCCGCCAGGTCCGGTTGATCGGCAATGTTTGCGCCGATCATTTGGTTGTAAAGTGCCGAGGCCACTTGGTCTTTCGCATTGCCATCAACCGCACAGTTCCCAAACAGGGCATCACAACTACCGTTGTTCTGCACCACCACGCCACAGTAGCTGGAGGCGAGGCGCTGAATGGCAATCTGCTGGGCCGTGCCAAACGCCGTCAGGTCATGTGTTGACGGGAGCGAATCCCGAACTTCCGAGTAGGTCGACAGCACCGCGTTCTGATTCTTATCGACACCAGTGAGGTCGGACATTGCGTCATTAAGCTGTGCGAACGTGCGCAAGCCGAATTCAGGTTCCGCCGCATCTGGGACAGGCAGCGGCGGTGCAGATGGCACTGCCATTTCCGCAAGCCCCTGCATGTTGCCAAGCATTTCGAACTCAAGATGGAATCGATCGTCGTCGATACCAAGCTCCGCGGGGATTACTGCACCCAGGGGCGACAGCTCCTCGCCAGACTGCATGGCCACCATGTCTATGCGTCGGAACGGCTGTGCAGCAACTGGAATGCTGCCGTTAATGCCGACGCGAATGTTCTTGACCATGACGCCAGTGGCATCACTTACGAACAGCGGTCGGGCAAACAGATAGCCGTTTGAATCCAGCTGTGCAAAGCGCATATCGATAAAGGCGGGTTCGCCGACCACATTCGATATGTCGAAGTGCATGGTGAACGCTTCACCTGCGCCTGCATCGAAGTTCTGTTGAACTTCCACATCGCTAAGGGCGCGGTTGTGAATCGCGACAAGCTGTAAGGTGCCTTGCCACAAACGGTCGTTTGTCACCTCATTACCGAGTACCAGTAGCTGGGTATCAAGCCAGTCCAGCGTGTCGCCTGCGACATTTTCTTCAATCGCAAGTTGTCCATTGATGAAGACACTGCGACCAGTGACGTCGTCAAAAGTCATGGCGACATGCGTCAGCGACGTATCAACTTGCGGATCAAGCGCCTCAAGTGGCGGACTGCCATTAGCATTCGTGGCGGCACTCCGGTTTCTCAGCTGGTAGTAAATCGCGTTCTGACCCATCGTGAAGTTGCGTACCTGGGTGTCCAGCGAGTAGCTGACAATGCGTGCCGGTCCGTCCTGTGCGTTATTGTCCGGAATGATCCAGGCTTCGACCGTGTATTCGTTCGCCGGTGTAATCATGTCGAACAATTTGCGGCTGTCCGCGGCACTTGCTTCGGCCTTGCCGGAGACAATTCTCAGACCGCCGCCGTTAACCCACTCGGTGCCAGTCAGGTTCAAGGTGATTGGGGCGCCGACACCGCTGGTATCAACGGTG
>JBPCYD010000274.1:0-5187 GCA_051007895.1 Woeseiaceae bacterium | reverse complement strand
AGCCACTCCTCGCTATAGCCTATCTGCCACCAGTTAGCGGTTTCCGCAACGGGAACGACCAGCTCATTGTAGGCGTGGTCGTAGAAGGAAAGGCGACCCTCGTAAACGTGGTATTGAAGCTCGCCATCGGTTAACAAGTCTGGATCGATCGGCCTGACCTCGGCAATGGGCAATAAGCCCGCCATAGGCAGCCCATTCGTTTGCAGATAAAAATCACGAAGGAGATCCGGCAAGGAAATTCCCATGCGCATTTCCAGCTGTTTGATTTCATCGGTCGTGACCGGGCGCGGCTCTTTAATGCCAGCATTTAGTTCCTGGACAATTTCTTCCAGCGACATTGCCTTGGATTCTTCAACAAACCGGGCCTGCTCTGCATCCAGTTCGTCGTAGATGGCGATGGCCTCGGGACTCATCTGGTACAGGAACGGGTTCGTCGCGGTCAAACCAAGCGCAGCCACGGGCACCGCGACGAGACTGAGATAGATCAGCGATGCGACCGAGCGATGCAAAGCACCCATGGGACGCATGTCGATCTGACTCAGTATGCTCTGGGCCAGCGCGATTCGTTTTGCCGCCTGCCGTGGTGCTCCGAGCAATGTGTCAAGTTTGGTGAGTACCCACTCCGTGCGCACGCTTTGCTCGTCCGTCTCAGGAGGTCGTTCCCGATCGAAATAGCGGACAAGCTTCGCGTCCGTCCACAGATTCTTTACGGCGAAGAGTTGCAACGCGGCAATGAATGCCAGCGGCCAGAAACTGAGCAGGTAAGCAACATAAACGCCGATGACGACACCCAGGAAGACGGCAATGATCTGGATAAAGACCCAGCGGGGCGGCAAAAGCGCTTTGACGACATGGGCGCCGTCTAACGGCGGTATTGGCAGGACGTTTAAATAGTTGACGAATAGCATGACGAGAATGGTCGGCAGCAGCCATTCTGAATACAGGCTTGCGTCGAGTTGCACGGATACTGTGTAAACCAGCAACCAACCGAGAATAATTCCGGGCAACGGTCCGGCGAGGCTCACCCAGACGCGCTTCGCTGCGCCAGGATCCGTTTCATGCCCGATCGTGACCCCACCGAGCAGTGGCAATAATGTGATGTGTGGATTGCGATAACCGAACGCCTTCATTGCCGCCCAGTGCCCTCCTTCGTGAAACAGTATTACGCCGAGAATGATGGCGGTGTAATTCAGTCCAAGGATTGGCCAGCCTATCGCGACAAACAGCACGGCGCTTAAGATCAAAAGGAGCCACTGCGTTGATTGTGCCGGGGCTCGCTCGCTTGTCCTTTGAACGATGCGTGCGAGAAACGCCAGTCGCGCCGTCGGAATACCGGACGCTTTCGTCGCCGGCCTGACCGGGCGCGTTACGATTTTTCTCAGGAGCCGCAGGGCAAACACGAATCCTGGCCTGGCAATTCCATCGCTTACGCGTATCTTGCCGCGTTCAATCAATCGCTCGCGAATACTGTTCATATGTTCGCCAGCAAAGCGCATCACTGCGTCGCGAATTGGTACCTTGGCGATTGGGCTGCTATCCAGCGACTCCACAAACCCGAGGTGTTGCTGCAGCTCGCTCGCCTTGTCTGTTGCAGGAATAGTCTGAGCCGGCGTTTGTGGATCGTCGACCGCAGAAAAATACGGATCCGATACCTGGGTGACGGCGAAGCGCCCGTCGTTCAACGCAGTCGTGTAGTAAAAGAGTTGCTGGTCGGGCTGCGAAATATCGATAGTCGGCCCGACCCAGGCAACTGTGCTTTTTTCGACGTTCCTGAAGACGGCGTGATGGGATACGTGCTCTATGTCACTCTGGCGCTCTTCGTCGCATAACCACGCCGGCCCTTCGAAGCCCAGGTATTTCAAGGCGGCGGTCGTTTCATCTATGAGTTCGAGGCCGCCGTACTGGCGTGCGTCGGGTCGGGTACCCGGTCGAACGTGCCGGACAGGGAATACGATCGACAGAACGCTGCGTAGCGACTGTAGCGCGATCAGGCAGAGAATTCCGACGATCACATAAACCCAGGTCATTTTAATTTAGCCATTGTTGGTGATAATCAGGGACTTAGATCAACAACGGTAGCACGGCATGTGCGCAGAAATTGAGGTCGCCGTCACGAAAGAAACGGCGCGCGAAAGCGTCGCGGCCGCCGATTTTAGCGGCACGACCCTGGGCCGATCTTCGGCGTCTATTTTCTAGCTGATATCGACAGCGGACGCGGTTCGATGCCCGGTTTGATTGTCGATTCGACTATCTGATCGTCAGGTACCCGCCAGGCATTCGATTTCGCAATCACCCATTTTCAGAATGTCGCCCGCGCCAACGATGAATTCCTTAATTTGCTGGCCGCGAACAAACGTTCCGTTCGTACTACCGAGATCCAGCACCTGCAGGAATTCTGCCGTTTTGATGATGATGGCGTGGCGCCTGCTGACCTTCAGGCTCGGCAGCACAATATCGGAAAAGGCGGCGCGACCAACCATATACCGCCCATTCTCCAGGGGCAGTTCCTGAATCGCTTCGCCATGCTGGCGAATGACGAGCACTTCGTCAGATTCGGCACATTTTTCGGGCGTCGGCGAACTGACAACCGGGTTCGGTGTGTCGACCGCAGCTTCGAGGTGCAAACCAAGCGCCGCCTTGGTAACCGTATTCGAGGTCACTGCCCGTTTGTCGTCGAGTTTGGCAAGCAAGAGGCTTTCATGACAAAGCTGCGCGACGGTATCAGACTTGCCGCCACTCAGTCCGTGGAGTCGAGCCACCGCTTCAAAGTCGAAAACCCGGCTCACGTCATTAGAACCTGTTGACTCTACTCGCTGACGAACAAATTCACGCGTTTCCGGGAGCGTAAAAGGGGGAAGCCGGATCGGTCTACCTGCGTAACTGCATATGCTGCCAAGCGACGAATCTCCTAACATTCCATCGAGACTCGGGCTGCCCGTAAGTACCAGCAGCAGACCACAGTCCTCTAATTCTTCTGAACTCACAAGACTTGCAAAAGCGTCCAGCAGCCATAGTGCCTGGTCGTCGGCCTGCTCAATGCAAAGGACCGTCCGATTGTTGTGCTGCCGTTGATACTGCAAGAACATGACAAGGATCTTTTGCAGATCCGAAAGACAAAGATCGCTCGGCTCGAAACCAAGGTCACGATTAATATGCTGCATTGCCGTCAGCGCATCGGCGTGCGGATGCTTTAGTCGCACGAAGGTCGCGCTGTCGGGCAGGCCCCCATGAAATGCGCTAATAACGTGACTGGTTTCGATGACGCCATCGCCAATCAACAACGCCACGGACCGCTCCTGGTCAAACGCAGTCTTCAGTTTTTCGATCGCGGCCTCGTGCCGATCCGTCATGACAGAAAATAGAGGAATACCGCGAAAATGATCAGGTGATTGCTGTACCTGCGACTGATTACGCATTTTTCTACCCCTTCGGCCCTTTAAAAACAATAAGTTATGGGCTCTTGTTCGTTTGTTTTATTTGTTTTACTGAGTGTATGCCAGTTTTCTTATTATGTGAAGTGGTTTTTGCTAATCAAGCATATCTTATTGATTCATATATGTTTTTAACAAATGATAAAGGGCCTATCGTGGGACCAACCGAGCCTTGATCGCAGCGCAGCGTGTTGAGCGCTATAGTCTTTGGCGTCCACTGACCATCAAATGACTACCAACCATTCGACACCCGGTGTCTGCGGCGAGGAGAACGCTATCCAACAACAACATACCGATGCCAGCGATGCCGTGAAGGCAATTGTTTTATTCGTGGTAATCACCTTTGCACTTTCAGCCGTGTTCATCGGCGCAATGGTCAAACTTGGCGCAATGGAGCAACTCTATGTGACCGCTGTGATGTGGATGCCCGCCGTCGGTGCCTTCCTTACCTGTGCACTGTTAAAGCGTCCGATTGCTTCGCTTCCCTGGGCTTGGGGCGAGTGGCGTTGGAATATTTACGCGTGGAGCCTGCCACTCCTGGCCGGACTGGTTGCTTACAGCATTGTATGGGGATTCGGCCTCGGTGGTTTCCCGAATATGGAAACCGTGGATGCCTGGGCAAATCAGTTCGGGCTGCGTGGAGCGCCTGCAGCGGTAGTGATTACTGTCGGCGTAGTCATGCTGGCAACCGCGGGCATTATCGGCTCACTGGCTCGAGCGCTCGGAGAAGAAATTGGCTGGCGAGGTTTTTTGATTTGGGAGCTTAGGAAGCTGATGCCTTTCTGGGCAGTCGGCATTGTCTCTGGTGTAATTTGGGGGCTGTGGCATGTGCCCGCGATTCTGGGTACTGATTACAACGCAGGCACGGGCAACCCTGTATTTCAGGTTGCGCTGTTTCTTGCCAACGTGATCACGGCGAGCATCATTTTCGCCTATTTTACTTTCCGAGCACGGTCACTGTGGCCGGCCGCGATTCTGCATGCCAGTCACAACCTTTTCGTCCAGGCGATTTACACACCGCTAACGGTGTTCGGGTCGGAGACCCACAAATGGGTCGATGAGTTCGGCATCATGCTGCCGGTGATCTACGGGATCCTGGCGATCTACTTCATTCGTCGGGCACGAATTGACGGCCTATAGTGATCCTCGAGATCGATGGACCTACAAAAAAGGGCCCCTTTAAGGGGCCCTTTTCTTTTGCTTGTGTTGCCGGACAAATCATGACACGAAACTTCCGTGCTCGGCCTTACCGGCTGATTTCCTCTTGCGTAATCACTATGGTACGAAATCGTCCATCAGAATCAGGCCAGCCGTATCCATCATGACTGCCGGATCGGGATCACGAGCAACCGCGGTGTAAACACCGCCTTCGGCAAGTGTTATCGTCGCAGCGATGACAACAGTGGTGGTTCCCGTCTCCGTAATCGTCAGATCGTACATACCAGCTGCAAACGAGCCAAAGCCGGTGTCGGCCAGGAAAGGCACTCCAACTGCTTCGGGTGTTTCCATTGAAATGTCCGCCCCAACCGCTGTGAGGTACACATCGACAGCACCCGCAGACGCAGCACCATGAACCAGTCGGATCTTGGACTCGCCAGCGACCGGTCGGTAATCATCACTCGTCACCAATGCTGTAATAGTCGCCAGAACATCCAGCGCAAAGACCGTATAGCTTTCTCCAGCACTGAGTGTCGTATCTGCGGCATCAATCACGATCGTCATCGGATCGTCCATCGGCGTAACGGCAATATCGTAC
>JBPCYD010000273.1:0-2871 GCA_051007895.1 Woeseiaceae bacterium | reverse complement strand
TCATCGATGATCTCGTAGCCGTTTGATTCGGCAAGCTCTGCCAGCGACGTTTTCGGATCAAGTTCACTGGCATGCTCGAAAAATCCGCTGCCACCGCCAAACACAACGTTGACATCCGCTTGTGCGATCTGCTCGGCAATTGCCCCTCCGCCACCATTCATTCTGAGATCCGCAGAGCAGTCCCGATTGTTATACGCTATGTCGTAATCCATCTTGACCATATCGACCGGTGCCTGGCACAGGCGATTGTTAATATGCGCAATAAATGCCGCTGGAGTCGCGTCAGTTACGGAGGCGGTCGTGACGATGCCAGTGCCGACGCCAGCGGCGTTCGCCATTTCCATAATCGTGACGATGTCTTCGTCTGTTCCCGCCGTGGTCGCAATTCGCTTCGGACTGGTGACAACACCACCAGCCAATGCCGTAGCAGTGTTCGCCGAGTCAGAGATGTAGATCGGCATCGAGGGGTCTTTTTCCGAGACACCAAGCGCAAGGGCAGCGCCCCGAAAGGGCATGCGATCCAGATTCAGCCGGCCGTGGCTGCCGGCCAGGTAATTTCGAGCCATTGTAATCTGTTGATCGTCCATACCGTCGCCGATGATCAGGATGACTTTCGGATCGGTTAGCGCTCGCAAATCCTGGTTCTCACTCGCCAAAGTACGCAAGGATCCCGTCTGTGCAGAAACGCTTTGCGCCGCATCTCGAATGGCGTTGGCGTTTTGACGAACCTGCACGAACAGCAGAACCAGTGTAATTGATATTGCGACTGCAGCCGCCAGCGGCACGAATTTGCTAAATCTGTTTCTGCTGTTCTCGTTCATTCCGCGCTTACTCACTCAATCCCTGTCGATCAGAATACACATTGCTCAAAGGTTGCCGCGACCGACCGTGACCGGCACGGTTGGGCTGCTAAGCTGTTGATTCACTGCTTGTCGCCATTCATTTGACATAAATTTTGCACTCGCGGCTATAATTCAACATCCAAAGAGTACTGTTACACAGTGTTGAGCCGGATATGCGGCTCAGGTACGCTGACTTGATAAAGTGTGATGCAGATCACAGTTTACAAGTGAACTGGCGGCAGCGTTTGGCGGCCAGGTCTTTAGTAGTCTTTAGCCATTGATCATGATTGGTCCAGAGCGCCGAAGTCGGCACGATTTTCGTGGCACCGCGCAGCCGATTGCACGTCGTCAAAAAAACAAAGTGGATACATTCACTGTAACTATTTCTCCGAGCGAGCCAGCATGTATAAGCGAACAAAAGTCGGGAAGGCAGCATTCAATGCGCTGCCGAGAATTGCGTATCTGAGCGTATTGACTCTGCTCGTTGCCATTGCCGTTATTTCAAACGCTGAGGGTGCCGAGTGGAGAATCGAACCGGTGATTCGCATCGCGGCAGATATCGACGACAATCCGTTTCTCTCTATTCGTACCGATACTGAAGAAGATGCAAGTGGTTACATTGTCGAGGGTGCCGCGAATATTGCGTACACGGCGGACAGGACCAACTTCTCGATTTTGCCTGTCCTGCGCAGCAGGGCATACGATGAGGAATTGAACCTGGACTCGGACGATCAGTTCCTGAACATGCGGTTCAATACCCGGACGCTGTCAACAGAATTCGGCTTTCGTGCCAACTATAGCCGCGAGTCGACAAGAACCGCAGAACGCGCCGATACCGATTTTGATATCGAAGACCCCACCGAAATTATTGAAGATGATTCAGGGCGAGTGGGGATTCGGGACCGTCGGGAAAGGCTAATATTGACTCCGTCTGTTCGCTACCAACTCTCGAATGTGTCTAACTTGAACGCCCGAGTGGATTATCAGGATGTCGATTATGACGACGTGTTTGAGGGAATCTATACAGATTACACTGACACGCGGTTGAATCTCTCCTACTCACGTGCGTTTTCTGCGCGCAATACTGGCATTCTCGCCGCAACTTATCGATCTTATGATACGGGTGACGATTCCGAGTCAGTGGATGGTGTCGGATTCAACCTTGGATTCGAGCGCAGAATTTCTGAAACAACGCAAATTCGCGCAACGGCAGGGCTTGAAGATACCGAGCTTATTGGCGCCGACAGCGAGATAGCCTGGGTTGCCGATGTTTCCCTGTCCCGGCAATTGGAGACCATAAACCTGTTCGCGCAGTATCGTCGCAGTGTTGCTGCGAGCGGAACCGGTCAACTCGGCGCACGGGATTCCATCAACTTTAATTTCACTCGCGATCTGAACGACAAAATCACGGCAGGAATTGGCGCCCGTGTTTACGTAATCAATCCACTGATCGACACTGGCCAAGTTTTTGACGAGCAGGATTATGTGCAGCTACGTTCGCAATTGGTCTGGAATGTTTCCGAGGTTTTTTCAGTCGAAGCCAATTATCGTTACACGTTTCTCGATCGCGACTTGCTCGGTGAAGCCTCAAACTCAAATCAGATTACGATCTGGCTAAACTACAGGCCCAGACCTGTGATTCGTTCCCGATAGGAATATGAGCGTTGACTAGGTATTGGCAATGGTGGGGATCGTCTGCTCCGTTGGGTTCAGGTGTTGCCAGCGCAGTGGCGGTTATTGCGGGTGTGCTGTTGCTGTCATTCGCATCGACTTCTGCGCTCGCACAATCGGCGCCACTCATTGTCGGTCAAACACCGAACCCGCTACCGACCGACGAAGAAACGCCAGTTACCATTGAGTGTAACAACCTGGCTGTCATCGATCTGGACAGTACCTATCCGATTGGGTGTACGCGGACCGTTGAGGATGGCACCAACTACACGCGCAGTGGCAACACCATTACCCCGGTGCAAGATTTTAATGGCAACCTTACCTTGCCCGTTAGCGTCAATGATGGATTGCTCGATAG
>JBPCYD010000272.1:0-7778 GCA_051007895.1 Woeseiaceae bacterium | reverse complement strand
CTCCTACACAATAAATAGCTGTAGGAGCGGCTTTAGCCGCGATTCATCAAAGGACTAAAGATCAATTTGCTCCGATCTGGTGTCCACAGTGTTCATCGCAGGCAAATTGGGCTTTAGCCGCGATTCGTCAAAGTACTAAACACCAATTTGCACCGACCTGCTGTTCAAAGACGCTGTCGCAGTCAAATTGTCTGCGATTCGGCAATCTCTTTCCGCCAGGCCGCTATTGCCTGGCCGATCTCGTCCGGCGAATCCTCCTGGATGAAATGAATGCCCGGAACGGTGACTTCGGACTGATTCTTGAACTGTCGACAAAACGCTCTCTGCGGGCCCTGCAAAATGGCGCCGGGCTCGGCATTGATAAAGAGCTTGGGTGTTTCGCTCTCACTCAGCCACGCCGCATAGTCCGAAACAATCTGGTGTACGTCATCCGGTTCGCCCTCGATCGGTATCTGTCGCGGCCATGTCAGCGTTGGCCGGCGATCTTCACCGGCATTCAGGAACGGGCGTCGATACTCGTCCATTTCCTCGGAACTCAGTTGCCGCAATATCGATCCTGGCAATACGCGTTCGACGAACATGTTTTTATCGAGGACCATTTCCTCGCCGGCGCTGGAGCGAAAACCTTTGAATATTCCGGCCGCTGCTTGCGGCCAGTCCGACCAGCGGACGGGACGGACTATTCCTTCCATGTAAGCGATTCCCAGCAATGCATCGGGATGCTGCCGGGCCCAATCGAAACCCAGCGCCGAGCCCCAGTCATGAATGACCAAGGTCACTCGATCGCGAATACCCAAAGCATCCCACGCTGCGAAAAGGAAGTCGCGATGTTCGACATAGCGATAGCTTTGCTCGGAAACGTCGTCGAGTTTGTCGGAATCGCCCATGCCGATGAGATCGACTGCAATGCACCGACCCTGGTCGGCAAGGTGCGGCATGATATTTCGCCAAAGGTAGGAGGATGTCGGATTGCCGTGCTGGAAAACGATTGGGTCACCTTCGCCCATTTCGACATAAGCCATCGTCTTTCCCAATACCTCAATGGTCTGCTTGCTGTTCTCTGCCGTTGCTCTCACCGGAACTGTCCCTCTCTGATAACTTCCTGATTATTCGACACATTGCGCCGTGATTAAGGCATTATGCTCTGATAGATTGTGATCCAACAAGAACTCGACCGGGGTACACATGACACCTGAAAACAGATCAGCGTATTGGCAGGCGAATCTGCGGCTGGTGTTTGGCTGCATGCTCGTCTGGTTCTTGTGTTCCTACGGGTTCGGTGTGCTGCTGGTCGACGAGCTTAACGCAATTCGCATAGGTGGTTTTAAGCTCGGCTTCTGGTTTGCGCAACAAGGTTCGATTTACATCTTTGTCATCTTGATCTTTTTTTACGCGTGGCGCATGAATTCGCTCGACCAAAAGTATGACGTGCACGAGGACTAGGCATGTCTCTTAAGGTGCTGACTTACCTGGTGGTTGGAGCAAGCTTCGCGCTTTACATTGGCATCGCGATCTGGTCGCGTGCGCACAATACCCGCGATTTTTATATTGCAGGTAAGGGCGTATCACCGATCGCCAACGGCATGGCAACAGCGGCAGACTGGATGAGTGCAGCGTCGTTTATTTCCATGGCGGGATTAATCGCGTTTTTGGGTTACGACGGGTCGGTTTACCTCATGGGCTGGACCGGCGGTTATGTGCTGCTTGCACTATTCCTGGCGCCCTATCTGCGCAAGTTTGGCAAATTTACGGTTCCGGAATTTATCGCTGAGCGTTATTACTCCCGAACCGCACGAATCGTCGCAGTCATTTGCCTGATATTCGTTTCTTTCACCTATGTCGCGGGACAGATGCGTGGCGTAGGAATCGTATTCTCTCGGTTTCTCGAGGTCGATGTGACTTTCGGCCTCATCATCGGTATGGGAATCGTTTTTGTATACGCCGTACTGGGTGGAATGAAGGGTATTACCTACACGCAGGTCGCACAGTACTGCGTGCTGATTTTCGCCTATACGGTCCCCGCGATTTTTATCGCCATCCAGATATCCGGCACCGCCATACCGCAACTTGCTTTTGGTGGCGATATTGCCGGCACTGGCGTGAGCCTGCTCGACAGGCTTGACGGTATTGTGACGTCACTGGGGTTCACGCAGTACACCAGTGGAGAAAAAAGCACGATTGATATTTTTTGCATTACGCTCGCGCTCATGGTGGGTACGGCGGGACTCCCTCACGTCATCGTGCGATTTTTTACGGTGCCAAAAGTACGCGACGCAAGGGCCTCGGCGGGGTATGCGCTTTTGTTCATTGCGATTCTCTATACGACGGCGCCGGCGGTTGGCGCGATGGCTCGCTACAACCTGTTGAACACGATTCAGCCGGGCGAAATCGGCGCGGTCGATGGCAACCTAGTGTTTGAGGACCGGCCGGACTGGATGCATACCTGGGAGCAAACTGGCCTGGTTGCCTTTGACGACAAGAATGGCGATGGTCGAATTCAGTACTATAACGACCAGAATCCGGAATTCGAGGCCACCGCGGCCAGCTATGGTTGGCAGGGCAATGAGCTTAGTGTCGACCGGGACATCATGGTCCTCGCGAATCCGGAAATCGCCGGATTGCCGGATTGGGTCATTGCGCTGGTTGCGGCCGGCGGCATTGCGGCGGCGTTGTCGACCGCGGCCGGGCTGTTACTGGTGATCTCCGCGGCCGTGTCCCATGACCTGATAAAGGGAATATTTGCACCAGGAATCTCGGAGAAAGGCGAGTTGTTGGCGGGAAGGATCGCGGCGGCGGTCGCGATCATGATTGCGGGTTACCTGGGATTCGATCCGCCAGGTTGGGTAGCGCAGGTGGTCGCATTTGCTTTCGGCCTTGCGGCCGCATCGCTGTTCCCGGCGATTCTGCTGGGGATCTTTTACAAGCGCATGAACAAGGAAGGCGCCATCGCGGGTATGTTAAGCGGCCTGCTGTTTACCTACGGCTATATCGAGTTTTTCAAAGGCCTGTTTTTGAAATGGGCAGGCGCACCATGGGGTGACAACGTCGCTGCGAACTGGTTGTTCGGCATTTCGCCGGAAGGTATTGGCGTCGTCGGCATGTTACTTAATTTCGCGGTTGCGCTTCTTGTCAGTCGGCTGACCACACCACCTCCGGAGCATATTCAGCACCTGGTTGAACACATTCGCATACCACGTGCACTGGAAGAATGAGCCACGATCATCACACACATCACAATCAGGGCGTAGATAAGAACAGCATTTCGCGCGTTCGGATTGCCTTGATAATTACCGGCATATTCATGCTGGTTGAACTCATCGGCGGCATTCTGTCCGGTTCGCTCGCACTGCTCGCAGATGCCGGGCATATGTTCACCGATACGGTTGCACTCGGTCTTGCCGCATTTGCCTTCCACGTCAGTTCGCGACCAGCGGACGCAAAACGCAGCTTTGGATATCACCGTTTTCAGATAATTGCTGCATTTGTAAATGGCCTTTCCTTGCTGTTGATCGTCGCCTGGATTCTCTTCGAGGCTGTACAGCGAATGATCGAACCGCCCGAGGTTATCGGGCGAACGATGCTACTGGTCGCTGTCGGTGGCCTGGTCGTCAATATTGTTTCTTTCCTGACGCTGCATGGCGGTGATCAGGAAAACCTGAATATGCGCGGAGCGGCACTACACGTGCTCAGTGATCTTCTCGGTTCGGTTGCTGCCATCATTGCAGCACTCGTCATTATCTATACCGGGTGGATGCCGGTCGATCCGATTCTTTCGCTACTGGTTGCGGCCTTGTTGCTACGCAGCGGCTGGCACCTGGTACGGCGCAGCGTGCATATACTGCTTGAAGGTGCGCCGGACTGGCTTGATGTGGGTGCTATTCAGGCGAAAATTGTCGAGGCAGTCCCGGCGGTCACGGAGGTCCACCATGTGCATTGCTGGGGACTTACGCCGCAGCATCCGATCCTGACGATGCACGTGGTGGTCGCCGATTCGCCGGACGATCCAACGGCTATCGTTCGCAGCGTAAAACAGCTGTTGCAATCAGAGTTTGCGATTTCGCATTCGACGATCGAACTCGAAGTCGGGGATTGTGCGGATAACTAGCAACGCGCCTGGAAAGCCTGCTACCCCTTTCGGAAGACTTTTTAGCAATCGGCTAGTCCTGTGGCTCGATAGCGCCAATATAAGGTAGCGTTCTGTCCTTTTCGTCATAGTCGAGACCATAGCCAACAACCCATTCATCGCCGATCGTGAAACCCAGGTAGTCAATCTCGACGTCGACCTCGGTGCGATGCTCCTTGTGCAGTAACGAGCAGGTTCGGATGGAGGCGGGGCCGCGGGATTTCAGCATGTCGATCAGGTAGTGCAGGGTGTGTCCGGTGTCAACGATGTCTTCCACGACGAGAACGTGTTTGCCTTCAATGCTGCGACGTACGTCCATGACGAGACGAACTGCGCCGCTACGAATACTGCCGTGTTCATAGCTGGATACGGCAATAAACTCGATATGTCGGGGAATGCTCAGTCGTCGCGAGAGATCAGCGAGAAAAATGAATGATCCTTTCAGCACACCGACAAGCACGAGTTCGCCCTTGTCTGCATAGTCGAGAGAAATCTGTGCTGCGAGTTCGTCTACCCGGGCTTTTATTTCTGCTTCGCTAATGAGTGTTTTCGGATTTGGCATGTACGGCGCTCAACTACGTCGAAAGTTAAAAACCGGTATATCTGATTTCCTTGAACGCCACCAGACCGGACAGATAAAAACGTGACATACAGACACTGATCGTCAGTTTATTGACGCATGGATGACCAAATCAGGTCCGCATTTCCAGGTACCCGCGTAGAGCCTGCAGGCATTGCGCCGTATTCGCGCGGCCGTAGCCGATTCGGAAACGATCGTCAGGCGTTTCCTGCAGCGCAGAGCGATACACGCTGGCAGGCAGCAGGAGAACACCGGCTTGCGCGACGAGATCCTGGCAAAAAGCCTCGACGCCTTCTTTTCCCTTAAAACGCGGATAGGCGATGCAACCGCCATCGGGTACATCCCAATCGAACAGCGCCTTGTTCTCAGCGAAGAACGTTGCAAATAGCGCAAGGTTGTCCTCGATAATCTTTCGATTGCGCGCCAGAATTTTGTCCGCACAACCCAGTGCGATCTCCGCGAGGTACTCACTCGGTCCTGAGTTGCAGATCGACAGGTAGTGTTTGGCACGTTCCATACGCGACAGTACATCCCGGTCCCGGGTCGCGATCCAACCAATCCGCAGGCCCGGTAAGCCGTAGGCTTTGGACATTACATTCAGCGATAGTCCGCGCTCGTAGACATCCGCAACCTGTGGCAAACGTACATCGTTGCTTCGCTCCAGCAGGCGATAGACCTCGTCCGAAAAGACGTAAATGCCACGTTCACGGGCAATACCGATTAGTTCGTCGAACGTCCCGCGCCCGATGACCTTGCCGGTCGGGTTGTGCGGAAAGTTGATTGAGATGATTTTGGTGTTTGGCCGCAGCGCTTCCTTCACAGCGTCCAGGTCAAGTGCCCAGTTGCGCTCGGCATCGAGGGCAACGCCGGTTACGTCACAGATCGACCCGGGTACAGTTTCCGCAGCCTGGTAGTTTGGCGTGATTACGACAGCATGATCGCTGTCACTGAGCAGCACCTGCATGGCCGCGAATATGCCCTCTTCAGCCCCGGCAAACGTCAGTATGTGCTGCTCGTCCAGCGCATCATAGGTTGCAGCGATTGCCTCCCGCAGGCTCGGTGCACCGAACGTCTCCGTATAGCCGAGTCGCAGGTCGGCAAGGCCGGCAGAGTCATGGCCAGCCGTTTCCAGCAATTCGCTGACCGACATGGATTCCATATCGGAGGCACACATGTGATAGCGAGCCGTAAATTCCCAGCGGGAGAAATAGGTCTCAAGTCGAAAATCCGGCAGCATGCATTGGTCTCGCACGAAACGATCGGGCCGCGATTATTGCACGGGTCGGGCGAAAATGGGTACGGCGCTGCCGCTGGGCGTCATATTGGTGTAGATTCAGTGGATACGGAAACTCCTGCCGGCGAATCGCCGGGTCGGGATGTCCCCCATAATTATAAATACAGGTGCCGCTATGCCTATTCCTGTCATCATCAATCTCATCATTTTCGTCGGACTGATCGTCGTTCTCACGCGCTTCCGACGGCCAGGATCTTCGTTGTCGCGCCAGGTCCTGGCGGGCCTCGTAGCGGGTCTGGCATTCGGCTTCGGATTACAGTTTGCCTACGGGGGCGGCTCCGAGACCATTACAGGTACGCTGGAATGGACCAACGTCGTCGGCAACGGCTACGTCAACCTGCTGAAGATGATTGTGATGCCGCTGGTGCTGGTGATGATGATTGCTGCGGTCGTGCGCATGCACAAAATTGCCGCACTGGGGAAGATTGGCGGCATGGTGGTCGGAATCCTGATTGGCACGACCATGATTGCCGCATTGGTTGGCATTACGATGGCCGGTGTATTCGGGTTAACAGCCGAGGGGTTGACTGAGGGCGCTCGGGAACTGGCACGAGCTGACACACTGTTGTCGCGACAGGACGCCGTGTCCGATCTTGGCCTTGCCGACATGCTGCTGCGCTTTATTCCCAGCAATGTGTTCCACGATTTGACTGGTGCCAGACCGACCTCCGTCATCGCCGTGGTTATCTTCGGCATTCTGTTTGGTATCGCTGCACTGCTCGTAATCGATGAGGAGCCGAAGCGGGGCGAGAAAATTCGTGAATTCATCGAAACCCTGATGGCGATCATCATGAAGCTTGTGCACCTGGTCATGGCACTGACACCTTATGGAATCCTTGCCCTGATGACGAAGGTCGTTGCTGGCTCGAATGCCAGTGACATCCTCAACCTGATTTCCTTCATAGTCGCTTCCTATATCGCAATCCTTATCATGTTTGGCGTGCACGGTCTGCTGCTGCGCCTCAATGGCGTGAACGTCATCGATTACTATCGAAAAGTGTGGCCGGTGTTGACCTTTGCATTCGGCTCGCGCAGTTCCGCGGCCACCATTCCGCTAAACGTGGAAACGCAGATTGAAGAGCTCAAGGTGCCGCAGCCCGTAGCGAATCTCGCGGCGACTTTCGGCGCCACGATCGGCCAGAACGGCTGTGCCGGCATTTACCCGGCAATGCTGGCGACTATGATGGCGCCGGTGATGGGCATCGATCCACTGACGTTTGGTTTTATCGTGAAGCTCGTCGCCATTGTGGCGATCAGCTCATTCGGCATCGCCGGGGTAGGCGGCGGTGCAACGTTCGCAGCACTCGTGGTACTACCGGCGATGGGGTTCCCGGTCACTATTGCGGCGCTGCTGATCTCTATTGAGCCGCTAATCGATATGGCCCGTACCGCTTTGAACGTTAACGGCTCGATGACGGCCGGCGTTCTGACGGGTCGTTATCTGAAGGGAGCTACGGCAACGTCGTCAAGTTCCGAGCCGCAAGCGGCTGCAGCCGAGTAGTTGCCAGGCGCCAATAAAACACTGCGCCGAAGTTAATCGGGCGATATCAGCCGGGGTAGACGCGTTGAGGACGAAACCTGCGTGTGTGCAGCCGACCCGTTCATCGATTCGCAATCATGACCATCGGTACCAAACCATGGCAGAATGCGTTCATTTCAAGGAGAGACAGGAATGCCCGGCCTTTTATCGAATGTAGATCCGGACGGATTGCTTGAATATTCAGTGGTTTATACGGATCGCGCCGTAAATCATATGTCAGGCGTCTTCCAGGGCGTCATGT
>JBPCYD010000271.1:0-3380 GCA_051007895.1 Woeseiaceae bacterium | reverse complement strand
TCAAAGGAACGGAACAAGCCGTCACTTTTCCGGCCAGCATTACGCTGACAGACGACACATTCGTAGCGAGTGGTGAACTCGAAATTACCCACGAAGGGCTGGGGCTGTCGCCATTCACCGCTATGGGCGGCGCACTCAGTGTCCGTGATTTGCTGGTACTCAAATATGAGATTTCCGGAGCACTGGCAATGGGCAGCGCGGAGTGAGTTGCCTTGCCCGCCAGCGCACGACTTCGGCTGTCAATTACAGTGGCAAGCCTGATCGGTGCGCTATCAGCTGATCGGCCAGGCAGGCCGCCGCAGGGTTGCTGCTGTGCAACAAAATTCGCTGGGCAATCCGGCCTCGAATATTTGAACTTCGAAGTGTAAATAACCACTAAAACGACTGAACGCTCGGTTGTCAGCCATTGGCCGGCGGGCTTGATATAGTGTGTTGCAATCGCTGCAGTCGTCGACGAGGGGAAACGTATGGATCACAGCGCCATTTCGCGCCGCTTATTCCTTGAGCAGAGTGCCGGCGTCGCAGCCACAGCCTGGGCGAGGGTGGCGATTCCGGGGCTGGCCGCGATTTCGCAGGCAGCCTGTACGGCCAAAGAGGAGAAATCACCGTTCACGATTCTGAGTGACGCGGAAGCACTGGAGTTCGAAGCAATCGCTGCACGCATCATACCGACGACGGACACGCCCGGCGCAACGGAAGCCGGCGTTATTTATTTCCTGGATCAATCGTTCGGTACGTTCAATGCGCCAATGTTGCCCATGCTGCGTGGCGGGCTGGAGCAACTGCAGACCGGCATCTCCGATAGCAAAAAGTTTTCTGACCTTGCTGCGCCTGATCAGGATGCGGTGCTGGAAGAAAACCAGGGCACGCCCTTTTTTCAGGTTTTCAGGATGATGACATTCGCCGGCTTTTTCGGCATGAGTAAGTACGGCGGCAACAAGGACGGTGTCGGCTGGAAACTGATGGGCATGGACCCTGCCGTGCATGCTTACAGTTCGCCTTTTGGTTTTTATGACGCTGAATACCTGAAGGAGAATCCCGATGCCTGATACGCCGACGTTTGATACGCGTGACGATGTCGATTTTGTCATCATCGGCTCAGGTGCTGCCGGCGGCATTATCGCGAAGGAGCTGTCGACAGCCGGATTCAGCACGGTTGTGCTCGAGCAGGGTAAGTATCGGAAGACTCCCGAGTTCACGCACGATGAAATCAAGTATTTCCTGAACGGAGAATGGTTCGGCGCAGCGGGTGAGTCCGGCATGACCTTCCGTAAAGAGGCCGCGGACGAACCGCAGGGTGGTCAGTTCGACCCAGCGATGTACGCGAAAACCGTCGGCGGTTCGAGTGTTATTTTTTCGGCACACCTGTGGCGCATGCGGCCTGTCGATTTCAACGAGCGCAGCAAGCTTGGCGCAATTGAAGGTACCAATTTTGCAGATTGGCCGATCACCTACGACGAGCTCGAGCCGTACTATACGAAAGTCGAATGGGATATGGGTGTGTCTGGCGCGCCTGGCCATTCCGACCCGCCGCGATCGAAGCCTTTCCCAATGCCGCCACTGCCGATCAATGCTTCCGGTGCGATCATGGAAAAAGCCGCTGCCGCACTCGGACTCAATGCAGACGTACAGCCGCACGCTATATTAAGCCAGGCGCACAACGGTCGGGCACCCTGCTTGCAGTGTGGTTTCTGCGCATTTTTTGGTTGTGAGGTTGGCGCCAAATCATCGTCACTGGCAGCCATGATTCCGCTCGCCGAAGCCAGTGGCAACTGCGAAATCCGGCCGGAAAGCACGGTTTTTCGCATTGTCAGGAACGCGGAAGGCCGAGTCAGCGAAGTTTTGTATTACGACAAGGACGGCAACGAGCAGGGGCAGAAAGCCAGAGCTGTCGTGCTGTCCGCTAACGGTGCCGAGTCACCGCGACTGTTGCTTGAATCGGACAATCTCGCGAACTCCAGTGGATTCGTCGGCCGTAACCTGATGTTCAATGCACATGCCGGTGTCAACGCAGTATTCGAAAATCCGCTGAACGAACACAAGGGTGTCCAGGCGACGAGAGTCATCCTTGATTTTTACGAATCGGATCCGGCTCGTGGTTTTTATGGGGGCGGCGGCATTGACGCGCGCGGTGGCCTCATGATGACACCATTGGTTTATTCAGCTTTCGGTGCGCCCCCGTCGGACAAGAACTGGGGCGCCGAGTACAAAGACATGATTGCCCATTCTTTCCCGCGACAAATGGGCATGATGGTCAGTGCCACTTCGTTGGCGATGGACCGCAATAACGTAACGCTGCATCCCGAGAATAAGGATAAGTGGGGACGAAAGGCGATCGTTGTTACCTACAAGGATCATCCCGACGACATTGCCAACGCCCAGTTTTTGCAGGACAAGGCGCAGGAACTGCTTGATGCCGTCGGTCCGGAAAGAACCTGGGCTCAGCCAGTCGCCGAAACCAGCGGCGGCGTGCATCTCCTGGGAACCTGCAGAATGGGCGACGACCCTTCCACGTCAGTGATAGACAGGAACCATCGATCTCACGATGTGGCGAACCTGTTTATCTGCGACGGCAGCAGCCTGGTTACCTCAACCCGTGGCCAGCCTACGATGACAATAATGGCGCTTGCGTTCAGAGCGGCCGACAAGATTATTGAAGCCGCCCGTGCCGGCGATGTTTGACCCTCCACACTCTGCGACACGTGCCTTTAATCGGTCAAACTCGATCGTCGATGAAAGCACCCTATTGCGTTCGATTGACGCCGGCCGCGATTTGGACTGAGCTGGCAATCCTTCTCGCTGCACCGTTATGTTTTCTTTTCACGATGGCGTGTGTAGCCGTCCCGTGTCTGTGGCAGACGCATTTCCAGTAAACTGCTCGCGACCTGCGTACGAAGAATCTGTGCAGTGCCGCCTGCAATTGTGAACATTCTCGCGTCCCGCACAGCCCGCTCCAGGGGGAGTCGTCGAGAGTAGCCCATGGACCCGTGCAGCTGTAGCGCATCATTGGCAACTTTATTCGCGGTTTCTGCAGCCAGAATCTTCGCCTGCGCCGCTTCCAGCATTGATGGAAATCCGTCGCCACCGTTTGCAGCCGCTTTGTAAAGCAGCGCCTGGGCCGCGGCGATACCGGTTGCCATATCTGCGAGCATCCACTGCAGACCCTGGAATTCTGCCAGGGGTCGCCCGAACTGTTCGCGTGCCTTGGTGTATTCAAGCGCCAGGTCAAATGCACCGCTCGCAATTCCCAGCGCTACGGTACCGGCGCCTACACGCTGGCTGTTGTAGGCATTCATGAGTCCTGCAAAACCATGTCGCAGACCGTTTGGAGGAATGACCAGCATATCCTTCGCAACCTCAAGATTATTGAAGTGCAGGTA
>JBPCYD010000270.1:0-31955 GCA_051007895.1 Woeseiaceae bacterium | reverse complement strand
TGGCGCTAAGCAGCAGTCCCTGGTCGAGAAACAGCCACGTCGCGAAATGCAGCAGAACATAGAAAAAAGCAAAAAGGCCGAGCATCCGCCGAAAACGTCCCAGCCAGGGCCTGCCAGAAATAGTCCGGGCCGGCGTAACCGCCAGTGCTATTAACATGAATCGAAGTCCCCAATTGCCGAAGCGGTCCTGGATTTCCTCAATCGGATTCGCACCTAGCGCACCTGTAATCTCAAACAGGTCACCAACGACCAGGGCAAAGGGAATCAGACATGCAATGAAAACAAGCGGCTTCCAAACAAAGCGAATTTGTCGCAGCGTGTCCACTTTTAAGCGTCAATAGTTCTTTTTCAGATCCAGGCCGTCATACAAATGTGCGACGTGCTCGCCGTAGCCGTTAAAGAGAACAGTGTCCTGTTTCTTTGCTGCGAACAGGCTCTGCAATCCACCGCCCTGTTCTGCACCGATGCGGCGCTCGCGCGCCTGGCTCCAGCGTGGATGGGCCACCTCGGGATTCACGTTGGCGTAAAAACCGTACTCATGTGGCGCCGCCAGGTCCCAGCTGGTACGAGGTTTTTGATCCGTAAAGTGCATACGGACAATACCTTTGATGCTCTTGAAGCCATATTTCCATGGCACGATCAGGCGCAGTGGTGCGCCGTTTTGATTCGGCAGGACTTCGCCATAGACGCCTACGGCGAGTATTGGCAGGGGATTGGTCGCTTCGGCAATCGTCAGGCCTTCGACGTAAGGCCAGCGCAGCGATCTTCCGCGCTGTCCTGGCATCCGGTTCGGGTCCAGGAGTGTTTCAAAGACCACATACTTCGCATTCGAGAGCGGTTTGAATTTCTTGACTACGTCCGCAAGCGAAATACCCACCCATGGAATGACCATCGACCAGGCTTCGACGCAGCGCAGCCGGTAAATCCGTTCTTCAAGCGTGTGTGGCTTCACAAAGTCTTCCAGCGCGAACGAACCGGTTACCTCTGCGTTTCCGCTGACCTCGATCGACCAGGGTCGTGGCTCGAATTCCTGCGAATTGCGGTACGGATCTTCCTTGCGGATACCGAATTCATAGTAGTTGTTGTACGTCGTGACATCTTCGTAACTGTTGGGCTTCTCGTCTGTCGAAAACTTGCTGGGCACCACGCCCTCGAGCTTCGCCCGTCGTTTCTCCGGAATACTCGCGGGGAACGCCTCGCCGGCCAGCATTGCGCCACCGGTCAGTGCGGCAGCGTGCATGAATTTGCGCCGATTCAGGTAGTTGTCCTTACTGGTAATCTCTGATGGGCGGATATCCGCAGGCCTTTTAATCAGCACATTTTTCTCCGACAGTTTAGACTTATTCTAACAGACCGCCGATCCGCGCCAAATATTGCGCCACGGAGCAAAATATTCGATGTCAGTCCAGGGCATGCCGCTTTTCTCCAACCTGCTCCGTCTCTACTACGCTGCCACGGCGCTGTTCCTCCTGCTCGACTACGCGCTTGGCATCAACGTGCGCCTGGCGTCGCTTGCGCCTTTCCCAGGCTGGCGTGCACTCTACTATCTCCTCTGTTTTGGCTGCCTTGCCCTCATGGTGTGGCGACCTGACTGGAGTCAGTGGATTGCAACCCTGGAGTCGCTGTTGACGCTGTCGATGCTCATAATCGCGATGGGCGTCCGCGTCATGACAGTCTCTGACACGATGCTCACAACGGGGGCGGGCTTCATTACGTCCGAGGAAGTCATCAACTTCATAATATCCGGCGGCGCCGCCTGGATTGCCTACACGCGCGGCGCACAGGTCATTCACAAGGACCTGCAGAACCGGTAATTAGCCTAAATTGTGTCTAATTGCACTGATATGACGTTAAAATCGCGAAAAACGTGAATATTCGATCAAACTAAATTGCGTTAAGCCACTCCAACTTAGTAAGCAATGATTCAGGTTGCCTCTGCCAGACTTGAACTCAGATCAATGAACCCTATTGTGAGTTAACGATGATTGGACCAGGCATAACAAAGATTTCAAACAGCGGGCAGCTCAGTGCGCCTGCGACTCTGCAGGTCGACGTCATTGCCGACCTGGCATGCCCGTGGAGCTACCTGGGTAAAAGGCGCCTTGATAGCGCTTTGTCGTCCGTTCACGGACCCAGTATCGTCACCTGGTATCCCTACCAGGTGAATCCCGATATGCCCGCCGCTGGTATGGCATTCGAGGAATACCTTGCAACAAAATTCGGCGACCCTACGACGCTCGAGCCTGCGCTGGAGGAACTGACAGACGCCGGCAAAAGCGAAGGTATCGATTTTCGGTTCGACCTCATTACGCACGTGCCCAGTACGCTGGACGCGCACAGATTGATGAACCTGGCAGAAAGTCAGAGTGCCGACACGTCTTACCTGGCTGACCTGATACTGAAAGCATTCTTCTCGGCGGGCCAGGATATTTCAGATCGTGAGGTATTGATTGAGATAGCCGCCCAAGCCGGACTGGGTCATAACGAAGTACTGACGACATTAAAAGACGATCGCTCAAAAAATATCGTGCTTTCGCAGGAAGCCCAGGTGCGACAAAGCGGCGTAGTAGGCGTCCCTGATTTTCTTGTGAACAAACGTCTATTCGTTGTCGGCGCGCAGCGCACCGAAAACCTGGTCAACGTGTTCGACCGGGCAATGTTTGGTGCGGAAAGCGACCTGCCAACATCCGAAACGCTACACTAGGCGTCGCCTGGATATCGTTGTCCAAGCCATTCCAGCATAAGCTGGTTCAGTTCTTCGGGCTTTTCTTGCTGTGTCCAGTGTCCACAGTCGGCTATCCACTGTATTTCGAGGTCAGGAATATGCGGGCGCATTGCTTCCACCTGTTTCGGTGAGGCAACCATTTCCTCGGTTGCGCCGATAAACAAGGTCGGGACCCGCACCGTCTGTTCGACTCCACGCGTGCTTTTCCAGTTGTGTTTGAAATTCCTGTACCAGTTTATTGGGCCAGTAAATCCACCGGCTTCGAACGCGTTGGCAAAAACAGCCAACTCGTGCTGGTCAAGAATTGGCTCGCCGGTAGGTTCGTCGTCGGCCAGCATGCGCAGCAGGCTTAAAGGGCGGCGTTTCTTGCGTTTGTCAGCGGTACCTGCGGCGGGCCGTTTGCGCCGCCGCATCATGACATCGATGAATCTTGCCGGGTCCTCGGCGAAGCGTCGGTCGGCCTCATCGGAGTATTGAAAATTCACGATGTAGAAATCTTTGCCGAGCTTCCAACGCATAAACGTTACCGGGTTTATCGGCGCGCGCTTGTAAAAGGGAATATTCAGGTTGATCAGCCCCGCCATTCGTTCCGGCGCCAAGAGCGCCATTTGCCAGGCGACGAGCGCGCCCCAGTCGTGCCCTACGATCAATGCCCTGTCTATCGACAACGTATCCATTAGCCCGGTCAGGTCGCCGATGAGTTTTTGGATAGTGTAATCGCTGACATTTTTTGGTTTGTCCGTGCCGCCGTAGCCGCGCATGTCGGGTGCGATCGCTCGGTAGCCGGCGTTTGCGAGCGCTGGTAACTGGTGCCGCCAGGAGTACGCTAGCTCGGGGAAGCCATGCACCAGTATGACCGGCGGGCCGGACCCCATTTCGTGGACGGCCATATCGATCTGGCCATTGTTGACGATGTGTGGGGCAGGGAAGGTCGATGGCATTGTATGGCGGCCTTGCAGTTCGGGCGGAAGCGGCTGATGGGATGAGGTTAGCATCAGTATTTAAGGCTGCGAGCCCGAATTTCGCTTGAGTTTTTCGTCCGTCGAGGCTAGTTTGCCGTGCAGGACAGTGATGGGGACAAATAAGCGGTGTCCTTCGATTAAAGCGACCGGGCGATGGTGCGAGGCCTGGATCGGAAGCCGCTGAATATCACCCCGGAGTCGCCGCCCGAAATGTGCAGAGTGCAGACTAGGTACGGCCGGCTGATCCCCGAGACAGGATTCAATGAGGCGGCGGCCGAAAGGCCGCTGTGAACCGGGTGGTACCGCGACCAGTTTGATCGCCCCGGACGCATGTACGCGTCCGGGGTTTTTTTGTTTCAGGACTTTAAAATGACGTTTAAAGAAGTATCAGGTCGATACGACGGACCGGCACTTGAAAGTGCCGTGCTGGACTTTTGGCGCGCACAAGACGTGTTTTCCGAAACACTGGCGATGTCAGAGGGGCGACCGCTGTTCACGTTTAACGAAGGTCCGCCGACGGCGAACGGCAAGCCCGGCATTCACCATGTTTTGGCACGCAGTTTTAAGGATATCTATCCGCGGTATAAAACGATGCGTGGCTATCACGTGCCGCGCAAAGCCGGATGGGACACTCATGGCCTGCCGGTCGAGCACGAGGTTGAGAAACAGCTAAAGCGTGACAACAAAATCGAAAGCTATGACAAGGGAGAAATAGAAGAAAAGGTTGGCATCGCTGAATTCAATCGAATGTGTCGCGAGTCCGTCATGCGCTACATCGGTGACTGGGAGAAAATGACCGAGCGCATGGGCTTCTGGGTCAATCTGGATGAGGCCTACTACACGCTGCATAACAGTTTTATCGAAAGTGAGTGGCACCTGTTAAAGACCATCTGGGACAAAGGCCTCATTTATCGGGGTTACAAGGTGGTGCCCTACGACCCGCGGATCGGCGCGACGCTGTCGTCGCATGAGTTGGCGCTGGGATACAAGGATGTCGAAGATCCCTCGGTGTTTGTGCGTTTCAAGATTGTTGGTGAAGAAAGCACTGCATTTCTGGTCTGGACGACGACGCCGTGGACACTGCCGGCCAATATGTTGCTGGCTGTCCATCCGGATATCGATTATGTCTATGTAGAGACCGACAGCGAGACGCTGATACTGGCAGAGGCGTTGCGCGAAACCGTCATGCGCGACGTCGAGCATAAAGTGATTAAACAGGTAACCGGCGCCGAACTGATCGGTAGCCGCTACGAACGCCTGTTCGACTACCTCGAGGTTGAGGGCGATGCGTTTCGCGTGGTCGCCGGAGATTTCGTCAGTACCGAGTCGGGCACCGGAATCGTGCACACCGCTCCTGCTTATGGCGTCGACGATCTCGCGCTCGGTCAGGAACACGGGCTGCCTGTCGTGCACGCGGTTGGGCAGGATGGCAACTTCCTGCCCGAAATCGAACCTGTCGCAGGAATGTTTTTCAAGGATGCGGACAAAACCCTGACCCGCATTCTCAAAGACCGCGGTCTCATGTTTCGGGCAGAGACCTATCGGCACAGCTATCCGTTTGGCTGGCGCACCGGTGATCCGATCATCTACTACGCCAAGAATGCCTGGTACATCCGTACATCGGACTTTCGCGACCGCATGGTCGAACTCAATAAAACCATCAAATGGGTACCCGAAACCATCCGCGATGGCCGTTTCGGCAACTGGCTCGAAAACAACATCGACTGGGCACTCTCGCGCGAACGATTCTGGGGAACGCCGTTACCGGTCTGGACAGACGGCGAGGGCGACAGTATCTGCGTCGGCTCCGTTGCGGAACTGGAGTCGCTGACCGGCCGCAAACTCAGCGAGCTCGATCTGCATCGACCAGCCGTCGATGACGTAAGCTTCGAAAAGGATGGACGTACGTATCGCCGTGTACCGGAGGTTATTGACTGCTGGTTCGACTCGGGTGCGATGTCATATGCGCAGTGGCACTATCCGTTCGAAAACGAGGATACCTTCGAGAAACACTTTCCGGCGGACTACATTTGCGAAGCGATTGACCAGACGCGCGGCTGGTTCTACACACTGCATGCAATTGCAACCCTGGTTTCGGACAGCGTAGCTTACAAGAATTGCATTTGCCTGAACCTGATCGTTGACCAGGAAGGCAAGAAGATGTCGAAGTCGGTCGGCAATATCGTAGATCCATATGACGTGTTCGATACCGTCGGCGCGGACGCATTGCGCTGGTACTTTCTTGCACGATTGAGTCCGGAGGTTCTGAAGCGTATTTCGGTCGGCATTGTTCAGGACGTCGCCAGTTCGTTTATCAACACGCTGTGGAATACCTACAGCTTTTTCATTCTCTACGCACGAATTGACGAATTCGATCTCACGGATCCGGTTCCGGTTTCTGAAAGACCCGAAATTGACCGCTGGGCAATCGCCTTACTCAACGAAACTGTGCGCACCTGTACCGAGGCGCTGGACGACTACGATGCGAAGCGGGCGGGAGACTCTATAGAGTCTTTCATCGATCAACTCAGCAACTGGTATGTGCGCCGCAATCGCCGACGCTTCTGGAAATCGACTGATGCGGCGGACAAGCGATCAGCCTATCTGACACTGTACGAGTGCCTCGAAAACGTGAATCGATTGCTGGCACCTTTCGTTCCTTTCCTGACTGAAGAAATTTATCAGAACCTCGTGCGTAGTTTGCGTCCCGACGCACCGCTCAGCGTGCACATGTGCGAGTGGCCGACAGTTAATGAAGCCAATGACGATGCAACCCTGCTGTATGAAATCGGCGTGGTGCAAAAAGTGGTTGGTCTTGCCAGGGCAGCGAGAAGCCAGTCGGGCGTTCGAACCCGTCAGCCATTGTCACGTCTGCTGGTACGCGCGCCGGATGACAAAGCTGTAAAAGCGCTCGATGAGCACCGCGACCAGGTGCTCGAGGAGCTAAACGTGAAGACGATGGAATTCATCGCTCGTGACGCGGGGCTTGTTAGCTATCGCATCAAGCCCAATCTGCCTCGCATCGGGAAGCGATACGGCAAGCTGATTCCACACATTCGAGAAGCGTTGGACGAGGCAGACGGTGCCGCGATTGCAAGCGCCTCAGCGCGAGACGAGGAATTCGAAATCCAGGTCCAGGGCGAGTCAATCAAGCTCGGCGCCGAGGACGTCCTGATTGAAACGAGTTCCGCGGAGGGATATGCGTGCGGTGAAGATGCCGGCTATCTGACCGCGCTGGATACCAGCCTGAACGATGGACTGCTGCGGGAGGGCATCGCCCGCGAACTGATCAGGACCGTCCAGGAAGCGCGCAAACAGGCCGGTCTCGAGGTCTCGGATCGAATTATTCTGGGGGTATCCGGCAGCGGCGGGGTCGAATCTGCGCTCAAAGAGTATCGGGACTATCTCATGGCCGAAACCCTGGCGACCCGATGGGACGTGGGTCAGGCCGATGCGCTCTTTACGGAGGACCGGTCGCTGGACGATGAGACGTGGAAAATTGAAATAAGTAAAACGTGAGGGATCCATTCCGAGTTGCGCTGACTTCCGATTATCTGCTATAAAAAACCGACGCAGGTATTTGATACCACTGGAGTAGAAAAGGATATGGGTGGATTCCAACCGCCCGCTGCAGGAGGCAGCATTGCTCCAAAAGCGTAAGAAGCCGCTCTGAGAGGAAAAAAGCGGCATGACAATAAAAATAAAGATGGAGTGGAAATGTCCAACCACCTCGATCGGTTTCACGCCGCCGTGTCCGCGCTTGCCGGGCATGGGAATATAAAACAACGACTTATAGTCGCTTTTGAGGATCACCTCGCTGACGTAGAGAGTGATGAGGTCCCGATTGCCGTCAAGCAGTCCTTCGCCGACCTGCGCAAAATGATGAGTGGTGTCGAGCCACTGAATGGAGAGGGGCGTATTCGCGCGACGGTGCGGAAAATGTCCGTGATTGAAGCAGACGAATGCGCGCAAAAGATGATTGATCTGTATACGGACATAATCCGCTATGAAGATCAGGCCCAGGAATCGCTGCCGCTCCGAATCGGCGATCAGCCGCTGTTGCCGCCATTCCTGGTGAAATCCGGCTAGGACCCAGCCAGCTAGTTCGCGAGATCGCGTTTGGCAAGTTTGCCTGCGTACCCGCCAAACAAACTGGATAACCAAAGCGCATCTGCGGATTCGTACACGCCCGTCAGGGCCGGCAATCTCGCGCTGGTATCCTGCAGGTTCATCAAGACATCACCATTTTCGGCCACAGCAATGACATGCGACGACGGCTCAGCCGCTGGCCGCATGAATGGCGGTAGCCGTTGCACCAGTTTTCGTAATGACGGCCTGTTCGCAAGCCTGTCTAGTAACGCACTTCGTGGAGCGACCAGGCCGACCCAGAATTTGCCGTTCAGGCCGTTGTTAATGTTGTCAGGAAAGCCGGGCAGATTCTGAAGCAGGACGTCGTAAGTGCCCGCGCTCGCTCCGCGCAGCCAGTAGCGCAATATTTGGTAGCTGCCAGTCTCGCTAATCAACAGAAAACGCTGGTCGTTGCTGATGGCGATACCATTCGCGAAATTAAGACCACTAATCAGGATGGAGATGTCGCCGCTGTCAGGACTAAATCGAAACACCCGGCCATTGCCGCCATGCTCCAGTATGTCTATCAGGCTGGCCGCATAGGTGCCGCCAAATTCGCTGGCAGCAAATTTTGCGCTGGCGTCCGAAAAAAAGATGGTTCCGTCGTTGGCGACAGCGACGTCGTTCGAATAGCCAATACGAGCACCCTTGAACTCATCGACGAGTAACGTGACATGACCATCCGGTTGTACGCTTTGCAGCCCGATATAGGCATTGGCAACGATCAGATTTCCGTCTGCATCAAACTCAATCCCCAGGGGGCGGCCGCCGACCTCTGCAAACACTTCCACCGCCAATCCGTTTTTTCCGAAACGCAGAATTTTGCCACTGCTGGTCGTTGCGTAGAGCAACCCGTCAGTGCCCTCTGCAATGTCTTCCGGTCCGAGGTCAGGACCGAGTGAAACCAAATCCGCCTTTGCAAGACGGTCATTGACGGCAAACGGATCAACGAGGCCCGCATCGGTCGGTGCGTCCCAGGCGACCGGCTCAAGGGCGACCGGCCAAAAGAAGAGATAAGCGAGGAGTGCAGCAAGGATGAAGATGAGCCCGCAACGCGTAATGCGGAGCAAGCTCACCGGCTTAACCGGTCTTGTCAATCATGCCCAGGAATTCCGCGCGCGTCCGGGCATCGCGCCGAAAAGTGCCGAGCATCTGACTGGTGACCATCGAAACGCCGGACTTGTGAATCCCACGTGTGGTCATGCACTGATGTACTGCATCAACCACAACACCAACGCCCTTGGGTTTGAGGACATCGAGGATGCAATGGGCGATCTGTGCAGTCATTTTTTCCTGGACCTGGAAGCGACGCGCAAATGCTTCGACCACCCTGGCGAGTTTACTGATGCCGACAACTTTGTTACTAGGCAGGTAACCTACGTGTGCAACGCCAATGATCGGCGCCATATGATGTTCACAATGCGACTCAAAAGAAATGTCGCGTAGCACGATCATCTCGTCGTAACCCTCGACTTCCTTGAACGTCCGCTGTAACGCGGCGACAGGATCATTCTTGTAGCCACTGAACCAGTCTTCGTACGCGGCCGCAACCCGTTTGGGTGTGTCGATCAGACCTTCACGGCGCGGATCTTCGCCGGCCCATAAAAGGAGCGTCTCGACTGCCTCTTCCGCTTTCTTGCGGCTCGGTCGACGGGGTTTCCTGTTTTTCTTCCGCATGGCCAATGGTGTTCGCCTGCTTGTTATCGATTGGTCAGGATACTACAGCGCGTCCGGCCAGTCGTCTTTGAGCAAGCGAGACAACGACCGATCCGCCAGCATCCTGCCGCCAGTCTGGCACGCCGGGCAGTAATTTGTTTCGTTGCGTTTGTAGCGAATACGGGCGATTGACGTGCCGCAATCAGGACACGGTTTGCCAAACTTGCCGTGAACGGCCATCTCTTCATGAAACGCAGTTACTTTTGCGGGAACGTCGCCACCTGCGGAAGTGCGTAAGCGCGCACGGGCGTCAATGAGTGTCGACTGTGTCGCTGCAAACAGTCGGTCACGTTCGTCGTCGTCTAGTCGGCTCGTCAGCTTAAGCGGTGATAGCCGTGCTGCATGCAGGATTTCGTCTGAATACGCATTGCCAATTCCGCTGAACATGCGCGGATTGGTCAGCGCCCGTTTCAATGTGCGGTTTTCTGAGAGCAATTGGTGAGAAAATGATGCGATATCGCATTCCAGTGGTTCGATACCGCCAGGGTCGTGTTCGTTCAGCCCGTCCAGGCCGCAGACAAGATACAGGGAAGCGCGTTTCCTGGTTCCCGCTTCGGTTAACAGCAAGGTGCCGGAGGAGAAGTCGAAAGCAGCCAGCTGATGTTTGCCGCCAATACGAACCGGGTCTTCACGCCATTGCAGTCTGCCGGCAATCATCAGGTGTAAAACAAGCCAATGCTCGTCCTCCAGGCCAATTGCAATACGTTTGCCAATGCGTTTCAGCGCAACGACTTTTTTATCGTGCGCTGCCTCCAACGGCGGGTCGAAACTGCGGACGAGGAAGGGTTTGCTAACGCGTATTCGCGTCAGTGTATGTCCAATGATTCGAGTTGCAAGGGTTTCGATGTATACATCTATATCCGGTAATTCGGGCATAGAACCACAATCTCAGAACGCGGTGCGGGTCACGATGCCACGGCAACTCCGACCGGGCAGCTAACGCCTGTGCCGCCCAGGCCGCAATAGCCGCCGGGATTTTTGGCGAGGTACTGCTGGTGATAGTCCTCGGCATACAGGAAGGTATCCAGCGGGCCGATCTCAGTGGTAATCGTTCCATAGCCGGCTGCAACGAGTTGACCCTGGTAGGACACTCGCGAGTCGTCCGCGGCGGCACGTTGCGCATCCGACGTTGTGAAGATGGCAGAACGATACTGGGTGCCAACATCGTTACCCTGACGGTTGCCCTGTGTCGGGTCGTGGCTTTCCCAGAAGACCTGCAGTAATTCCTTAAAGCTGACACGATCCGGATCGAAGACCACCAGTACGACTTCGGCGTGACCCGTATTGCCGTTACAGACTTCCTGGTATGAGGTCTCGGCCGTGTGACCGCCTGCGTATCCTACCGCCGTCGCGAATACGCCCGGTGTTTCCCAGAACCGCCGCTCCGCGCCCCAGAAACAACCCATCCCGAATACTGCCTGTTCGAGACCGTCCGGAAATGGCGGCATGATCATGTTCTTGTTTACGAAATGCACGATGCTTTCGGCGGTCACATCAATCTCCAACCTGGTTGTGCATCACTGCGAGATAATGTCGGCCCCGTCGTGGCTTGTGAACCACACCGTCTGCGCTTAAGAAACTGAACGGCACGGATTGCGATCGCGCTCTGCTGGTTGCCCGGTATACTGCGAAATGAAGATGCGGCATCGTGGTGTGACCGGTATTTCCCGACAGGCCGATTTTCTGACCGGCTGTTACTCGGTCACCGGGTGCCACCAGTGCACCGTTCTGCTGCAAATGGTAATACTCGCCGGTCGTGCCGTCGTCATGCAGCACGACAATGAAGTTGGCAAACTTGCCGCAACCATCTTCCCAGCAGCCTTTGTTGTGCGACTCGACCGTTCTTGCGACGATTCCGTCGCGCGCCGCATGCACTGGCGTGCCGACAGGCATGTTGAAATCGATCGCGTACTGTTCATTACCCCGGTGGCTGAAGCGCGAGCCGAATCCCTGCAGAACACGATAGCTGGTGCCATCGGCATACGGCAACAAATAGCGATGGTCGTCGTCGTGCTCGGCATTCTTGCGTCCGATAGTCCACCTGCAGGAAATCGACAGTTCGCCGGAGCCCAGGTTGACTCCCGGCACTTCCAGTAGTTGTCTTGTTTCCTGTGCATCCAGTGATCCCGTGAATGATTTGGATGCGCGGTAGCTGGATTCACCTTCGCGAACTCGAATCGCATAAGTGATCGGATAAGCGTTTGCGTTTCGGGCAAGGATTGTCAACGCGTCACCTGTGCGGCGCTCATCCACTTTCAGCCAGTCCTCGTCACAGGCAGCATAGGCACTATTCTGAATGAGCAGCAGTGCGGCTAGCGCTGTAAGTCCTTGTCGAATCGCGACGCTTTTATTCTTTCGTTTGTTCATCACGCTCCACTGTGAAATCTGGAACCCTCCCCATTCGGCCATCGGAGAAAAGTACCTATCAGGATTCGCCCGCAGTTTCCACAGTGGCTTCACCTGAATCTTGCGAGTCTTCTTCCGCCGAGTCAGGATCGGGTGTCTCTGTTTCCAGATCTGTCTGCCTGTAGAAGAACTCGTGCGTGTAAATAATATTGTTCGTTGCGACCAACTGACCGTCTTGCAGGCGCGGCCTGTAAATCAGTCTCCGCAGACTGCGGGCAACGGTCTGGTCAAATTTACCGATCTCTGTCGGTTGCGCTTCAACCAGTCGCATGTCCGAGATGCGGCCATTTTGCTGAACCGTATATCCAATACTGATCGTACCTGTTTCGAAACTTGGTGGCGCCTCTTTCGGCTCGTCGTTGTGTGCGCTATTCAAATACTTCGCCGGATAAACATTCTGTAAAATAACAGGCGCTTCCAGGTGATCTCTTCGATTCCTGAGGCGCTCCGGCAGATCGCCTTCTGACAGCAATGTCCATGCCTCTGTATAGATTCTCGCGCCGCGGTTCGGACGACCTGAAAGCACGTAGTAGTCGCCTAAAGCCAGCAAGGTATCTTCGACGATCTGCCAGTCAGCATCAGGATTGGCGTCTGCAATGCGATTGGCGCGCCGCAGATAGGTTTCGCCCGACACGGTCGAGACCTCCGGCTGATAGTCATACTCGGCAGGACTCACAAAAAGATATGATTTGCCGAGATTCTTCAGCGGCGTAATCAGTTCCAGGCTTTCCTTGCCTTTGTGCTTTTCGAGAATATTGATTACCTGGCGCCAGGTAGCGCGCTCACTTTGGAATCGTTGCAGTCGATGCTGCCAGTCGGCTCTGTATCGCAGCGCAGGAAGAATGTCCAGGCTCGTCGGATCAATGTTTCGCGACTGGATCACATAGATGTTTTCCTGGATGCCTGTGGCCTCCTTCAATTCACCCATCGACAGGTAAAGTTCCGCCATCGATTCCAGCGTCTGGACCTGATCCGAATTGTGCGGGCCGTCATTTACATGACTAACATGCACCGCTCGCTGATAGCTTTTTCTAGCCATATCGGGACGACCCATTGCTGCCTGGGTGGCGGCCAGGCCCTGTAATGGATTAATCAACGCCCGACTTAAACGATCATCAATGCGTTCGACGATGCCGATTGATGCCGAAAAATTCAGCAGGGCAGCTTCGTAGTCCTTATTATTGTGCTGAGCTATGCCCAGGTTCGTAATGGCTTTTGCGGAATCATGGCTATCGAGTCCGTTAATTCTGATCGACAACTCGACGACGCGCTTGGCCAGCGTGTCGGCTTCCAGGTAATCCTTGTTACTCAGCGCTTCCCGATACAGTTCGAACAGGCGCTTTAGTTCCTCGGCATCCTGCTCGGCCTGGGGTGGTGGCTCGACCCAGTCGTCGCCTTCGTCATCTTCTACAAGTCGATAGTTGCCGGTGTCCTCGTCCAGAACCAGGTCGTCAAATTGTTCCTCGGCGACGGCGTCGGCTTCGTCCGCGTATCCGTCGTCAATAACGATGGGCGCAAGCACTTCGTCGTCATCGGTCGTCTGGGCGAGGCAGGGCGCACAGGTTGCCAGCGCTGCTACAATCGATAGTGACAGCGTAGCGCTACGCGAGCAGTTAATTTCCGTAAATGTCATCGTCTGTGCTTTCGCCTGTGACCCCTCGTTAGGACCCCGACCCGTGAAATTAGTTCTTGAGCCAACGTCCGGGACGGAAGCCTCAACTATACAGGATCAGTCGAATCCTAGAGACATCTGACGCTGCCCGGGCGGTTTAAATCGGCCGCAATCGAGCGTCTCGCTCTGTCTTTTCGCATTCAATCCCAGGCGGCGGCTGGCGGTCTTGAAGCGCCGGTCGATCATGGCCGCGTAGGGGCCCTGACCACGTTGGCGAATGCCGAAGCGGGCATCATATTCGGCGCCTCCGCTGGCCTGGCGCAGCAGACTCATTACGTGGCCGGCTCGATCCGGAAAATGTAATTCCAGCCAGTCTGAAAATATCTGTTTCATTTCATGGGGCAGTCGCAGCAATATCCAGCCTGCTTTGCGCGCGCCACAGGCAGCAGAACGGGACAGAATGGTTTCAATTTCAGTGTCGTTCAATGCGGGAATAACCGGTGCCAGCATCACGCTAACTGGCACCGCAGCAGCGACGAGTTCCTCAATTAATCGAAAGCGGACCCCGGCAGCCGGGACTCGTGGTTCAAGAATGCGTTTCAATTCGGTGTTCATTGTTGGCACACTCACCGCCACCGACACCAGTCGGCGTTTTGCGAGTTTCCCGAGCAGGTCCAGGTCGCGGGACATCAGTCCGCCCTTGGTTATCAGGCTTACCGGGTGCTCATGTTGCAAAAAGAGCTCGAGAAGTCGCCTGGTGATTTTCAGCTTTTTTTCCGCCGGCTGATACGGATCGGTGTTCGCGCCGATCGTAATCGGCTGCACCACGTAGCCTGGTTTTTGCCATTCCTGGAGCAGTCGCTCGGCGGCGTTTGGCTTGTAGAAAATCTGCGTTTCGAAATCGAGGCCCGGAGACAGGTCGAGGTAGCTGTGGTTCGGCCTGGCGTAGCAATATACGCAGCCGTGCTCACAGCCCAGGTAGGGGTTGATTGAGCGATCAAACGGAATATCGGGGGATGAATTACGACTCACAATGGACTTAGCCTGCATCGGTCTCAGGACCGTCTGTGGCGCAGTCTCAGGAAAGAAATCGCTGTCTTCCGGCTCGACCATCCGTTGCTCAAAACGGCCCGGCAGACGCGACACGGCGCCTCGCCCAACGTGTGCTTTCGTTCGCATGTTCGTCATCGATCGAGCCGTCAAATACTGTGTATACGTACAGTATTTTACCTACGCAAAGACGTCAAGCTTTACTCGCTGACTAGTTCAACACCCGGTACCCGCGACCGCGCATGCACCGCTTGAATACATCCTGCTGTTCCCGGCTGCCGCTTAACGTTGAGCGGGTCGCTCCCCATACGGCGCCGTATCCAGCGCCTGGCCCAACGTCGCCGCTGATTGCACCGGCTGCAGCGCCTACGGCGGCACCGCCAGCTGCACCTTTGGCCGCACCCCTGGCAATGACGACTTCTTCGGAATAAGCCTCGCAATCGCTCCAGTCGTCCTGCATCGCGACCGGATCTACACCTTTCATGTCAATAATCGGATCCGGGTTTGATGCACACCCCGTTAAGCTCGTGCCGGCCAGAACGACAGCAATAGCTGCGAGTTTTATGCTCATGGCGACTCCTTAAAGGTCACGGCCAGCTTGGTTTTATGGCGCAAGCATGGGTAAGCTCGAGCCCTAATACTATATTAACGTCACGCGAACCATTCGGTTGACCAGGCGAAAAATCTTTTATGTCCAGTTCGAAACACAGCGGCACCGCAAGAGCGATCCTGTATGCATTCCTGGCTAACGGCGGTATCGCGCTGGCCAAATCCTGGGCAGCCGTGGTCACCGGATCGGGGAGTATGCTCGCCGAGGCAATTCACTCCTACGCAGATACCGGCAATCAGGTGCTCCTCTATCTTGGATTGCGACAATCGGCCAAGCCACCCGATGCCGAACATCCCCTGGGCTATGGCAAGGTCAGTTATTTCTGGAGTTTTATTGTTGCACTGATGCTGTTCAGCCTGGGTGGCCTGTTCTCGATCTATGAGGGCTTCCATAAATTCAATCATCCGGAGCCGCTATCGGATATCTGGATTGCCGTCGGCGTCCTCACTGTGGCCATTGTTCTCGAAACTTTTTCGCTCTTGGGCTGCCTGCGTGAAATATCGATCATTCGGGGCGAGCGACCTTTCAGGCATTGGTTAAAGCACACGCGTAGCTCGGAACTGGTCGTTGTACTTGGCGAAGACATTGCTGCCCTGCTGGGTTTGATACTGGCGTTGTTGTTCATTTCCCTGGCCGGAATTACCGGTAACACGATCTACGATGCAATCGGCTCCATGTGCATTGGTGTGATACTGATCGTTATCTCGGTATTCCTGACGATCCGCATGCGCTCGTTGCTGGTCGGGCGATCAGCAGACCCGATGATTCAGGACGCCATAAACTCGATTATCGAAAAGGACGAAGATATCGAGAAAGTATTCAATGCGATCACCTTGCAGCTGGGCCCGGATACCTTGCTGGCGGCGAAAATCAAGATCAGGTCGGGCCTCGAAATTGACGAGGCCGTCAAGCACATCAACGACCTCGAGCGAAACCTCAAAAATGAAATTCCCGGCCTGAAATGGAGCTTCATCGAGCCTGACGCCGACGATTGAGTTGCCGCTATCAAGAAAGCCGCGATGATCGCGGTATTTGGTGGACAGGCCAAGTTTCAGCCCTGTTGATAAAGGTGCACATCCTGTTGCGGGAAAGGAAATGAAATTCCGTCGCGATCAAAGCGTTTTTTGATGGCCTCCGTCAGGTCGAACATGACGCCCCAGTAGTCCTCGGTTTTGACCCATGGCCGAACGGTAAAATTGACGCTTGAGTCGGCCAGTTCGGCGACCGCGATGAGGCATTCCGGTTCCTGCAATACCCGGTCATCTGCATCAACCAGTTCCTTTATCGTATTCCTGACCTGGTCCAGATCGTCTTCATAACTGACGCCGACCAGCATATCCACGCGGCGCTTATCGTTGGCCGAGTAGTTGGTAATAATGCTGTCCATAATCTGCGCGTTCGGCACGACGATCTGCTTGTTGTCCCCGGTTTTCAATATAGTCGTAAGAATCTGGACCTGCACGACGGCGCCTGATATGCCCGCCACTTCAACAAAATCGCCAACACGATAGGGGCGGAATATGACAATCAGGACACCGGCCGCGAAGTTCGACAGCGACCCTTGCAGAGCGAGACCAATTGCTAAACCGGCGGCACCCATGATTGCGATCAGCGACGTGGTCTGGATACCGACCTGGTTGATGGCCGCAATGATGACGAACACCATCATGAGCCAGTAAACCAGGTTGCAGACGAATGTCTCGAGGATCTTGTCGACTTCCTGCGCCACCATCAATTTTCGAGCGGTCTTAGTGATCATTCTCGCCACGATTCGTCCGACATAAAAAATGACCAGTGCAACAATCAGTTTCCCGCCAAAGCTTATGACGATCGTCTTGACGGTTTCTAGCAAACCAGCCCAATCAAACTCAGTTAATCCGGATAAATCTACGTCATTCATCGATCAAGTCCTCTTAATACGAGTTAGTGCAATCCAGTTGCCGGCGATAATAAACAGGATTCCAACAATTGCCAGCGCTGACCATTGAAAGTTTTCAACGAAGGTTGAAATGAACAAAGCAATGATGGGAAAAAGAATTGTGGTGTAAGCGGCACGTGCAGACCCGATTAACCTGAGCAGCGCCAGGTAAGCGCCAAAAGCGACCGCCGATCCGAATATGGACAGGTACAGAAGAGAGATAAGGTATTCCGGTGTAAACGCAAAATTGAACTCACGCCCCTGTGAAATTGCCACTATTGCTGATACAAGCGAACCCCAGAACATGCCATGCGCGTTGACCGCCATGACCGGTAGATGGCGTTTGTTGTTACGAATTGCGCCCATGTTGCCCAGCGATGCAAACAGCACGGCAATCAGCACGAGGCCGATTCCGGTTACAGACCGATCTGCGAAGCTGAGCGTCGAGATCTCAGGCCAGAACAGGCAACTGATTCCGATTACGCCGAGCGCTGAGGCGATCAGCAACCGTCTTTCAAACGGAGTCTTGAAAAACAGGCGTTCGAAGAAAGCATTACCGACAACCATGAGGCTGAAGGCAACGGCAACCAGGCCCGACGGAATGTAATTGATCGCGTAATACGTAAACAGGTAATTGGCGGAAAACATCAACGTGCCGGTAACGATTACATTGCCGTAGTAACGCCTGGGTACACGGATCTGTCGCCCGGTTACGAGCGCGTAGACAAACAGTGACGCGGACCCAATCAAAAAACGATAGGCAACGGATACTTCTTCAGCAACCACGCCCAGCTGATAGGTAATTGCGATCCACGTAGTGCCCCAGATCAACACGACTAGCGCGTACAGGAAAGGGACCTGCATCAATGTTCCTCTGCTGGTTGAATCAGTAGACTCGTTACTGGCCGGGGACGCCCATATGTCCGGGCTGAAAGCGGAACACGTAATACGGACCGCGTGCTTGAATGTGGTCTTTCGATTTTAGTACCAACTCGGGAATAGCACTATCTGAAATATAGAGCCAACCGTCGGGGCCGAACGACAGGCCGTCGGCCCAGCGAATTTTAGGAGAACGAATCAGTGTCTTCAGCTCGCGGTCCTGGCCGGCGATAAAAATAGCACCGTGTTCAATGTCCGTAATGTAAACATTGCCGTCCAGGTCGGTGCTGAGTCCATCGTTGAGCGGTTTCCTGCTGAATCGTTCGACTTCATTTTCAAGTTCTCTTGCGGGCAACGCGGGGTTAGTCAGGTGCTGCACGGCGATTCGAAAGAGCTCGCTGTTGTTGATCGCCGCAAAGTACAGCCACTCATTCTCAGCATCCAGGGCAATCCCGTCTACGCCGGTCTTTAAGTTGACGATGCCCCCCGCAAACGTCATATCCCGTATCGGATTGCGAATCAGGTAGTTTTGTGGCGAGACAGACGGGTGCGATTCGAGGACTCGCCGGGCGAGCCCGGTTTCAATGTCGTATACGATCAGGGCGGGCTTCTTGCGCCAGACACTGGCATCAGCGACAAACACGTTTTTGCCGTCCTTGGTGACCTGCAGGTCCTGTAAGAACGATCCGGATGGCGCGATTTCATCTTTGAAGACGTGGTCGTGCAGCAGGCTGCCATCATCGAGGCTGAAGCCAAGCAGGCGCACCGAGCCGAATCCGTGATTGCCATTATCGATCGTCCACAATCGGTCTTGGCCGTCGACGACCAGGCCAAGCACCGTATCGAACAGACTCGGCTGCACTGTTCCGTTCGGAAACGGCACTGCTGCGCCATCGACCCACTCAAGCAATTTATTGCCCTGCGGTCGGGATTCCGGATGCACCGTGAAAAACAGTCGGCCGTCGCCATTGACCGCGACGTTACCGATCGGCTCAGGGTAACTTAAGACTTCCTCCAGCGCCGTCGCATCCAGTAGCGGAGGCGTCGACAGATCAGGGTAGGGCTCACCACCACCGTACCGTACCCGCATTACGGTTGCTGCGACCACGGCAACGCCAAGCAGGAAAAGCAGGAAATTCCTCAATTTATCGTTGTCCCAACTGACACTGGAAAATGAAACCGGATTCTACATCCGATATGAAGCCAAGGCCCACCCGTATCAGGAATTGCTCAAGTTAGGCATTCCATAATGCAAAGAACCATGCGCAGGCGACCAGAACGACAGCCAGTGTGCCGGCAATGCGCTGCACGTTAGGTTTTGGTACCAGGTGATACCAGTGAGTCAACATGGTGCCATTTACGAAACCACAGGCGAATCCCGCCAGATGGGCACCGACATCTGTGTTGGCGTCGCCCGTTCCCGTGTAGGCTAGCAGTGCCAGCCCGCCGACGATGGGACCGATACGATATGCCCAGCGGTCCTGCTTCATCAGCTTTCCACGCCAGACAAAACCGGCAACGATGCCAAGCACTGCGAACACTGCAGTTGAGGCGCCGATTGAACGATGTGACGAATCAAGTAAGAGTGTATTGAGCAGGTTTGCGCACCCGCCGGATATAACAACAGCAAGCCAGGTGACGCCCGAGCCGAGCACTCTTCCTGCCATGATGCCGAAGGCGATACCGAAGCCCAGGTTACCCGCGTAGTGCTTTAGTCCGGAATGCAATGTCAGCGCTGTGATACTGCGCCACCATTCGCCGCCGCGAATCAAAGCACCATCCACGCGTCCCGCTGCAAACCAGTTGCGGTCCAGTACAGCTTCGCCCGCAAGCAATGCGACTACGGTAATGATGGCCGCATAGACAAGTACCCCCGGAATTGCGTTTTGGTAGACAGGGGACAATCGTGACGGCGTTGCAGTCGGTTGCCTGTTCTCAACTTCGTATTGCCACAGCTCATATTTCGCTTTCTCAATAAACTCGGCGGGCACAACGAGTCGCATCGTCGTGCCCTCTGTCAATAACTCATACGGGATACCAAGCGAATGCAGAACCAGGCTGCGATCCGAACAGTCTTTTCGCGAGGGGCTTTCGAAGACCATTCGCCAGCTATTTTCTTCTGTATTGATAATCGAAAAAACCTATAAAAAACAACAGATTAAATATCTAATAACGCGTTTCAGCTTCTATTCAGCAGTGCAGGCTGATAATGCTGACTATCGACCAAACGAGTACCGGTGATAACAGTGAAAGTTGCCAAAAGATGTTATTTCAGCACTGCCGTGATTGGCATCTTGTTCCTGCTGGAGACATTTCTCCCGATTCAGTTATTCTGACACACGACCCTGCAATGTGGGGTTTGCGATATGCTTTTACAATGTCAGGCGAATTTGGGGCACCATCATGCGGTACTGCAAAACAGTCAAAAATTTTATGTATCTGGCGCTGGTTTTCAGTGTCACTATTGCCAATGGTGAGGTACTCGACGCCAAAGCCAACGGCTTTACGATTCGTCACCAGGTGCAGATCGCAGCCGACCGGAATAGCGTTTACCAGGCGACGGTCGACGATATCGGCTCCTGGTGGAACGGCGATCACACGGTATCAGGTGATGCCGCCAACCTTTACCTGGACGCTCGGCCCCAGGGATGTTTTTGCGAAAGACTGCGCGAGGACGCCGGGCTGGTCCATTTATCCGTCAGTTTCGTCAATCCGGGTGTGATGCTGCGTCTCACCGGCGGACTCGGGCCGCTCGGACTGATGGGTGTAGCCGGCAATATGACCTGGGAATTCGAAAGCAATGATCAGGGCACACTGATGACGCTGCAGTATGCGGTTGGCGGATACATGGCGACCGGACTGGATTCCCTTGCAGTGCCAGTCGATGGTGTGCTGGTCGAGGCAGCGACGCGATTGGCCAGTTTTGTCGAAACCGGGAGCCCGTCAGGTGAGACCGGTTCGGGCGATGACTTGTAAAAAGAGATGTCCGGGGTTGAACTCATATGTGAGTTCGCATAGCATTACGTCCCGCGACGACATGTTTCCTGCCGTGGCCCGATTCTGAGGACCTTAAACGATGACCTTTGTAGTGACCGAGAGCTGCATTAAATGCAAGCTGACAGATTGCGTTGAAGTGTGCCCGGTGGACTGTTTCCACGAGGGACCGAATATGCTGGTTATCGATCCCGACGAATGTATTGATTGCACGCTTTGTGAACCTGAGTGTCCGGTCGAAGCAATTTTTTCCGAGGACGAATTGCCCGACGGTCAGGAAAAGTTTATTGAATTAAACGCCGAGCTCTCGCAGGATTGGCCGGTCATAACAGAAATGAAGGACGCTCCGGCAGATGCCGACGATTGGCGTGAAGTTAAGGAAAAGCTGCAATACCTGGAGCGCTAGTCACCGCGCCGATCAAGCCAGCGTACGTCCAATAAACCAGAATACCCCTACGCCGCACAAACCGGCTGCCACCAGTTGTGGCATGACCCGTGGAATATGCCGGTGTAAACAGGTTGCAACTAACATCGCGGCCGCCACTATGATTAGCTGTCCGAGTTCAACCCCCACGTTGAAGCCCAGCAGTGGCACCAGCAAAGATGTGCCCAGAAGGCCGGTTTCCATCAGGAATCCTGCGAATCCGAATCCGTGGACGAGCCCAAAGCAGCTGGTTGCAACCAGTAAAAGCAGCAACGAATTCTTGCCCTTGTCAGAACCGGCCCGGTCACAGGAGATCATCAGGTAACTGCCGGCAAAAATTCCAATGCCCAGGTACGCCAGGAGCGCAAGCGGACTGGCATACCCAAGTGAATATGCAGCCAGACCGGCTGCACTTGGGAGCAACACGGCAGCGACTGCATACCGGCCGATTTTTTGGCGACGTTCCAGGAAGTACTCAACCGCGACCAACATGACCGTAAAACCGATAAACGCTTCGACCATCTGGCTATCGGCGCTAACATAACCAAGCACGGCAGCCGCGAGGCTGATCGAATGACCCAGCGTAAATCCGGTTATGGCGATCACGCTCCTGCCCATCGATCCTGCTATTAACAAAAGCCCGAACAGAAAGGCGATGTGATCGATGCCGCCCGCGATGTGCCCTACGCCGATTTTGACAAATGACATGAATGACCAGGAATCGTCAGCGACAAGATTGCCAATGTTCCACCGGTCGGCCGCATTCGTAATCAAGACTTCGCCCAACAGCTTGCCTCCACCATGTGCCTTTGCGTAGTGGACGTGGGCTGGCGCGGCGTCAAACATTGCTCGATATTCAATTTCATCGGGCTGTCTTTCTCCGCAGTCAAACTGCAGCTCAATCCTGACGAAACCAGTTGCGACTCGCAGCGGGTCGCTGGCAGTACGCTGACATTTTTCGCCATCTGAAAAAACGCGAGTCACGCTTTCGAGATGAGATTGAAAAAGTTGCTGCGCAGGAATGGCCGCATCTTCAACCTGGTACAGCACCATGACTTCCCGCAGCGGAATCGTTACTTCCCCAACAACGCCTGCGTCGGACAGGTACCAATGCGAATAGCTTTCGCTGCGCGTGTGTGCGACCGATTCGGATGCAATGCCCGTAAGGATACTGAGCAGGAACGCGACGGCCGGCAATCTCTTCAATGTCCATCCACCGTGATGCTGGCTCTGTCCCGAAGCCCGTCAATATAGGATCTAAGCGTCTCATCCGCCAGATGGCGTCGATAATCGATCAACACCCTATTACGAATAGCAGCGAGATTCGTGGCTGCCGACGATTCTTTTTCCAGCAATCTCAGCACGAGCCAACGTCCACGCCTGGCGAATACCGCGCTGCTTCCCGGCGGCATGGTCGCGGCGGTAGACGCAACGCCGGGCCCTACATAGTCAACTGCAATTTCGAGTGGAATCAGACCTGTCGGTAAATCAGCCATGCGATCAATGTCTTCGCCGCTGATGTCGCTCGTTCCCGCGCGGAGTTTTTCAACCAGCTCCTGCGCCGCGGATTCCCTGTCACTTTGCCAGGCTTCGATTGAGATCTTGGCGACGTAGCTGAAACGTTCGGCGTTTTCCGCTAAATACGCTTCCAGTTCCGCCTCGGTCGGGTCGGCCGTGTCTGCTTCTGCGGTGATCGACGCCACCAGCGAATCGATCACCGCCTGGCGTACCACCAGATCCGAATTCATCATGCCAAGCTCGACGCCACGTTGTACCAGCAACTCGTCGTCGATGAGCATTTGTAACACGTCCTCGTCAGTGCTGGTGACGGACGTCCCCGGTTGTCGTGCGATGGTGCGCTCGTAGTGTTCCCGGCTGATCAACGTGTCATTGACGCGTGCCAGCATATCGGCGGGCAGTGCGCTTCCATCGGGCGACTGGCGCAAAATTCCAAAGCCTGCCATAACGAGACCGATCAGGGCGCCCAGTGCGAGCAAGCGCAAATCTGTTTCGCGTTTTGAGTGGTCCAATTTGATATTCGCTGACGGAGTGACCCTGCTATGCTACCGCGAAGTTCAGCAGAGTTCAGCGCAACGCCAATGACCGACCTTGACAGCAAGACCGTACTCGTTACGGGCGCTTGTGGCGGTATTGGCAAACACCTGGTGGAGCAATTGCTGAGCCGGCAGTGCCTGCTGATGGTCACCGATCTAGAACCTGCAAAACTCAATGAACTGCCAGCTGCCGCCGCCGTCGGTGCTGGTCGGGTCATCATGGCACATGCCACGGATCTGTCGACGGCGGACGGTTGCCGTCAGCTGGTGGCACAATGCAAAAGTGAAGGCTTGGCGCCGGACGTGCTGATCAACAATGCAGGCATTGCTTTCGTCGGTCGCCATGACCATGTGCCACCTGACAAGTGGGAGGCGCTGATGAATCTGAACCTGCTGGCACCGATGCGACTGTCAAGCGCGTTTGTGCCAGGGATGGTGTCGCAGGGCGGCGGTCACATCGTCAATGTCTCTTCGCTGGCAGGTTGGGTCGGCGCGGCGAACTTATCGGCCTATGTTGCCTCAAAGTTCGGGTTGCGCGGCTTTGGCGAATCACTGGCGGCAGAGCTTCGCTCGCAGAATATCAGGGTGTCTGGTGTGTACCCATCATTTACCAGAACGCCTATGCTTGAGTCTGACCAGATTGGAATGGGTGAGCGAAAGCGCGTTCCGGAAAATATGGTTTCCGAACCCGCCGATATCGTTGCAAACATTATCAAAGGAATTGAAAAAAATCGTATGCATATTTTTCCCGACAAAACGGCGTCGCGAGTGCATTATTTGCAGCGATTTGCTCCATGGATGATTCCCATATTAAGTCGTCGCCTGCTGACAAAGGCCTGAACGAGCCTGATGGCCAGCATAAGATCACACATCATTCGCTACATATCGGCCCAATACATGAAACGGGTGACGCCGTACCGTGACGTCACCGAACTGCGTACCGGCTTGGAGACAAGGACAAGTCTCCTGCCGCCAGCACGTGGCGTCAGGATTCAACCAACCGATATCGAGGGCATTAAATGCGAGTGGCACGTCCCTTTAGGTTGCGCGGATGCTCCGGTGATTTTCTATCTGCATGGTGGCGCGTACGTGATGGGCAGCCCCGCAACGCACCGGCGCCTTGTCAGCCATATCGCACGCGCCGCGAAAATGCGTGCCGTTCTGCCAGACTACCGCCTGGCGCCCGAACACCGTTTTCCCGCTGCGCTAGAAGACTCGCTCAAGGTATACAGAAATCTCATTGACAACGGACTCGATGCGCAACGTATCGCCATCGGCGGTGACTCAGCTGGAGGAAACCTCGCGGCGTCGACATTGCTCGCGCTTCGCGATGCGGGTCAAACGCTGCCGCAAGCCTGTTTTCTAATGTCTCCCTGGTTGGACATGACCGGCGAGGGTGAGTCTATCCGGACCAGGGCAGGCATCGATCCGTGGTTCAGGCCTGAGCACCTGGCGCCTACAGCAGGAAAGATATTCTCGGATTTCGACAAAAGAAATCCGTTGGTATCACCCGTATTTGCCGATGTATCTAACCTGCCACCAGTGCTTGTGCATGTGGGCGATCACGAAATATTGCTGAGTGATTCGACCCGCTTCGTGGATAACATCCACCGGGCTGGCGGCGAAGTAGAGCTAACAGTGTGGCCCGGCATGTGGCACGTGTTTCAGTTCTTTGTTGGACAGATGCCGGAGAGCAACAGGTCCATCGAGCACATTGCCGAATTCTTAAGGTCACGATTCGAACAACAGACGTCGCAGCATCAGGCGGCATAGTGACAGGGATATAAAACTATGATTTTTAAAAGATTTTTGGTGATTTTAACGCTACTTTTTTGCACCAGTGTTGTGCAAGCCCAGGGCTCTATAGCTCGCGGCTTGTTTCAAACGGATGTCGGCATGGTGGATGATCAGGAAATCGTCATGCTCGAAGTCGAGTACCCGCCCGGCATCTCCTCCGCCAGTCATCGGCACAACGCACATACCGTGGTCTACGTCCTCGAGGGCACCGTCAATATGCAGGTTGCAGGAGGCGCCCTGCAGACACTGTCAGCAGGAGAAGTCTTTTACGAGACACCCGACGATATACATTCCGTGTCGCGCAACGCCAGTGACACGGTGCCGGCGAAAATTCTCGTATTTTTTCTGAAGAAGAAAGACGCACCGGCAAGCGAGCCCGCGCCGTAGCGCGAATTTCAGAAGCCAGAGCTTCGCTGCGAATCGTCGTACATGCGTGTCAGGAATGTGCGGATGGCCGGCACGGCTTCCTCGGCCGTCATGAGCTTTTGCTGTTCTAAAATTTTCGCCATGTCGTTAATAGTCCGCTTGCCGTCAATTAAAGACATGATGAACGAGTAGATCTGCGTTGACATCGCCTGGTTTCGAAATGATGGCGAGAGTGGCACAGATTCCCTGGCGGTCACGATCCAGTCAGGTAGCGCTTTGTGTCGCGCCGGCGCCTTCACTTTGTCCGTTTTCGGCGCCGCAAAAGTCAGCACTGTTTCACGACGGCCGTGTCGACTCGCGGGCGAACACATATAGGGTATGTTCTCTTCCTTGACCTGTGGCGCACCGAATCCCGACTTTTCGACCAGGTCCAGCGTTTCTTCGGTGCTATAGCAGCGCGCCTGGTTCGCATGTGTAAAAGCCAGGGAGCCGAAGTTTATCCAGCGACCGCCGGGTTTGAGCAGCTGATTGATTCGCGCAGCCTGCACCATTAAGTCGTCGTCGACAATGTCGATTAGCCATGGCGTCACAACGGTATCGAACTCGCCTTTGGCAAAAGGCGGCCGTAGCGCGTCCCCCAACACCAGGTGAAAACGGTCATCCACAGTTATTGGCGCGGACAGCGTTCTCAGCACGGCAACATCGTCAATGGTTCTCGGTGCAATGGGGAACTCATAGAGTTCCTGCTGCGCGCCCTGCATCACGGTTTTCGCGATCAGTAACAGCAGTGGATTGAAGTCCATGGCAACGCAGGATGTAGTGTCCAGCTCCGTGTGAATGTCGTATGCGAGCCTGCATGCACCGGCGCCAAGCACGAGTGTTTTGCCGAGCGCCGTTCCGCCATCGGTTACGGCACTGATTTGCGCCAGTGAGGCAGCGTTTTCTTCATCACCCCAGGCCCAGTCCCTATGTATGTTGCCGTAGTAGGTGGAAATACCCTGATCGGTGGGCAGCCTGGTACGCAATGCAAGATAGGACTCGTAGCTCGCCTGCGCTGACTGAATGTCAACGGGCGCAAGAATCTGCCGCAGCGTGGATCGATGTTCGTCTGCGGCTTTTAGCTGTTTCTCGAGGCGCTGGCGGGACAGCGCGGACAAAGTGTCAGCCTTTAGCTCGCCAGTAAGCTGTTTCGCTTCATTGGATAACTGCTGTAGCGCGAAATGCAGTCGGTTGCGCCATTCTCCCAGGCTCGCGTCGGGTTCTGCGAACAGCCAGGGAATGTCTGCGATCGACGGAAAATCAGTCTTGCAACCGCTGCACCGGTACGCATCGCCTGCAACAGACAGAGGTGATTTGTCGCAGCGCGGGCAGGCTGTCAATTCGGTGAGTTGGCTGGCAGCCGACATATTTTGCTCACAGAGATACCAGAATGGGGGGATTCTATAAGAAATGCCGCCCTGATTAGGCGACGTGTTCCTCATTCGTTCGCACAATAGACTTTGGACAGAATCATGTAGCCGTATCGATTACCGCCAGTCTAAAGCAACTGTAGCAGAGCAATGGCCGCTTTCTGTTGTAGGGCACAGCCGTTTTTCTTGGGCACATAAAAAACGGCCCAGCCCGGCATCCCGAGGTACTTTTCAATTGGAACCGATCAAGAACGACTGTAGCAGGGCAATGGCCGCTTTCTGTTGTAGGGCACATCTGTTATTCCGTGGCACCAAAAAAAAACGGCCCAGCCCGGTATCAGGAGAACCTCTTCAATTGGAACCGTTCAATAACGACTGTAGCAGGGCAATGGCTGCTTTCTATTGTATGGCACAGCCGTTTTTCTTAGGGACATAAAAAAACGGCCAGCGAGGGGGGAAGCTCGCTGGCCGCAGGGTTTCGCCCACTAATCGATACTCGGGCAACCGACGGGGAAATGTCCGCTTGCCAGATCGAACGCCTGAGCGTGTCGATTGGCTCGCTTGACTAGGTCGGATTCAGGGGACCTATTGTTCCGTTAACAATAGGTTGGAACGCTGTCAGAGCATCGCGGGCGGCCGCATTGCCGAGACCGTTGCTCGGGAACAGCGTTGCGAAGTTTCCTTCTTCGCCGTGCAATGCCATGTAGTTGAGGATGACTGCATTCACCAGCAGATTGACGTTGTTAGCGACTGGCGTTGCTCCGCGAACGACGGATCCGCCGCCATCCATGTAGCCGATTTGCTGATGCTGCGCTTCAGTCTTGCCCGGACTGGTGCGTAGCGTTGCCCGGCCTGACGGGTTGAACACCATAAAGAACGCGCCGGCAGTTGATGAGTTATCACTCACCCATTCGCCTTTGCCACGTCCGTCCGGAGAGTTATCAATCGCGCCGTTGCTGGATAGTGACCCATCACTGAATACGTACATCATTAGCGGTGTACCGACGCGTGCTGCGTACTCGATACAGGCACCCATGCAGCGACCGGCGCGGAAGTCTTTGACTTCACCCTCGGCTCGTGCGCCACCGTGATAGTCATAGCCGCCCATTTCAATGGTTGCCGCGCCGGCAAAGCCATTGATAACGAGTTTCATGATAGCTGCGGTCTTGCGGAATTCGCGTCCATCACGTCCGCCGTCATTGAACTCAGCGGTCGTGAAAATGCCGCCCGGACCGACAATGACTGGATCCTGGCCTGGATCGAGTGGTGTTCCACCAAATCGATCAGCAATATCTGCCGCCTTCATATAACCGCAGCGCACCATGTCCTGAACGACCGCGTCGGGTGTTACAACGCCCATTTTTTCCTGGCTCAGGCGATAGGCAGATTCCATGACAGCAGTTGCATCCCTGGCACTCAGGATGCCGACCAATTGGCCGGTATCTACCAGGCTCACGACGTCCTCAGGACGGTCAACTTTGGTAGGCTGCAGCGCCGGATCCATCATCATGATGGGTAACGTCGAGTTACCGCCAGAAGGCGAGTTCTCACTGCCTGCAAGCGTCAATATGGAACCGTCGGCTCCTGCATTGGCAATGCCATAGGTTGGATTGTGCGGATTGTTGCCCGTGTCGTTATCCGACCGTGATGGAAAGATGGCCCCATTCAATTGCGCACCGCGGCCTGGCGTCATGCTCATGTCCATGCCGCGCTTGAATGCGCTATCCGAATGAAACGCCAGTCCGAAATCGGTGTTGGCATACGGCAATCCGCTGATCGGATCGTTAAGTCCTGGCACCATATCGCCTGGCAAACCCATTTTGCTGTAGCCGGACGTATTCACGAAGTCCATCTGCCCGCCTTCCTGGCCGACAAGGACATTCGAGCCCGCGATATTTGCGCCACCTGCAAGGTCAAAGGCGATGAACGGGATCTTGCCGGCACCAGCCGTTGCGATTCCGCATCCCAATGTGTCCAGATCTCCGGACAGTGCAGCCATTGCCTCACGAGGGTTTGAGAACAGACTTAAGAGTCCGCCACCCATTGCCATTGCGGAACCTGAAATGAATCCCTGCGAGAGGAAGTCGCGACGGGTGACCGGTCGAGCGTGATCAGCGTGACAGATCGGATCGTCGTAATTCCGTTTACGTTTCATAGTCATAACGTGTGCCTCTATCCTTAACTTTTCTGTCTACTGGATCAGCGCAATCGCGCTGCCGAGAATGGCGCCACAGGCACCCTTTGCAATTCCGCGAGTATCTGCCTGCGGCTCGAGCGGATCCGGGTTCGCTGCGATCATCCTGTCGATCAGGTTGTCGGGTTGACCCGTACCCAGGTTCTCGACTACGTAGCCAAGTTCATCTCGAACGAAGGTGAAGTCCGGCTGGGATTGAATTGCGATACCCATGATGCGGTCGACCAGCGGCGTAATCAGCGCATCGCGATTTGCGTAAGCTGTCGCAGGTTGTGCACCGAAGTTGAAGCCCGGGAACATTGCTGCGGTCGAGATCGTGCCGCGATCTTCCATCAGGGCATTGCAGTACTCGAATGCCAGCTGAGCGATTGCAACCTGATGCGAGGACAGGAATGCCTGCGGATCTTCAATGGCCGGAAATGACTGGCGCAGACCTTGATAAGTCGTGTCGACATTGTTCTCTTCCGGATCTACGCCTGTAACGGCAGCGAAAGTTGCGTTGATCTCGTCGAACGTCCGCACGCCGACGCGTTTCGCGGCTGGCAGAATATCGTTCTCTGTGACAACCAACGCCGGATCGCCGGTGCGTACGAAGCTCTCCGTTCCAAGCAAATCGAAGGTCAGGAAGAATTCGTCACCATCAGTACCCGTACCCTTTTCGAGCGGAATCACCGCACCCAAAGGTGACAACGGCTGGCCAAGATCGAGATAGGCGGCCGCATCGGAACTCAGCATCGAATTCAGCTTGGCGTAGGACTGGCTCTTATCGACCTCGGTACCGTTCACGCCAATGCGCATGCCCTGGAGCGGAATGTCGGCCGACGGAACGCTGCCGTCGAGCGTGATGAAGTGTGGCTGGGTGAATACATAGGAGTACGTATCAAACTGCGCTACTTCAAACAGCACATAGGCCGTCGGGTGATTGATGATGTCTTCTACGCTGAATAGCAGGAAGAATTTTTCACCAACGCCCACGTCAAAGTTTTGCTGAATCTGCTCTGGCGTCAGCGCGAACTTGTGCACCGCGGCCATGCGGACCGTGCCTTCGAAAAGACCATTGCCGCCGGCTTCGTTGCCGAGAACGAACGCGAACGTATCGTCCCAGTCGGTCATCGTACCTGGACCAACAGGATCGGGTTGCGTCACCAGCTGGCCGTTGACGTAAATCATGCGGCCCTCGGTTGCGCTGAAAGTAGCAACAACGTGTTGCAACGTCGCCTGCAGTACTTCTGCTGCGTCGGGCGTCGATACCTGAGGACTGTCGCCATTCTCGCTGTTAGTCGTAGACCGATGCAGGAAGTCGTAGTTGTACAGCGTTTGCTGCAGCGTGAAGTTACGCGCAGTCTCGCCACCGGAGTAGGTCATGATGCGCGCCATTTCCTGTGTAACGTTCGCTGGTACAACCCAGGCTTCCATCGAATACTCGCCGGTCGCCCGAATCTCGTTAAAGAGTTTCTGACTATCGGACGTCGAGCCCTGGGCACGGCCATCTGATTGACCGAGCAACGGATCGCCCGACCTGATCGATATACCCCAGCCGCCGAACCACTCGTATTCACCTGAGAGTTGCAGGTCAAGAGCAGGCGTCGTACCGCTGGTGTCATAAGCTGTAGAGCCGACACCCGATTTGAATTCCCACAGGCCGATCTGCGCGTCTTCATAGCGATTTCCGCCGGACGCGATCGTACCGTCGATCAGTTTCAATGCCTTACTGTTGACCAGCAGCGGATCAATAGAAGTCGTTGGAACGGTCACTGCAAATGCTGCAATCGCGTCGCGTACCTGGATTGACGCCTGGGCCGCTGTGATATTCGGCCAGTCGACCAGGTTATGACCTTCCGACAGTCGCAGGACAAACTGCGAGTTATCCGGATTGTCCAGGTCCATACGCGGTTTGGCTGCTTCATAAGCCGTCAGGTATGAATCGACGGCACCGGATTCTGCGAAATATGGTTGCTGCGACAGCGCAGATGATGAATTGTGACAACCTGAGCAATACTGCTCGAGATATGGCGTATACACGAGGTCACGAAAATTTTCCGGTGTGGCGTCTGCATAGTTCTTGCTGTCGCCGGGATCGACCAAAGGCGGCGGGGTAAGGACAATCTGACGTCCGCCACCACCTGCAGTTGCACCAGCCCAACCTTCGATCCAGGTCGTCATGATGTCGCCGCAGGCGTTCGCGTCACCTAACCAGCAGTTGTGCCCGTTAGCCCCGCCCTGTCCTCTGACTTTGCTTACGAGCAGAGAGTTGGACGGAACGACGAGGTCGGCTGCCGTCATCGCTTCAGAGTAGGCCAAGTTGATGTCGTCGAAGCGAGCAAACATTGGCGTCTGTTGCGTGGTCTCGTTATGGCAGTTGCCGCACGTTGCGGTGTTCTGCATCGGCGTCCAGACATTCGTGAGGAAGGCCTGTACCTCAGGGCTCTGAGGTGCCTCGGTACCGTTATAGATAATGGTAGTCGACCCGACCACGTTCGGAATCGGTGTGTCGACCGTCTGCGCACCACCACCGCAAGCGCTGAGCACTACGCCCATCACGCCAGCGATCAGGAGAGCACGTAGCTTTCGGGCCGGGGCCGTCGCAAATCCAGTTGCATTATTCATTTTCATAGCCTCCTACTGGCCCATGCAGTAGACAGCCGCCTCGGCGAATGTCTGTTTCATGCGATAGCCGGCTTTCAGTGACGTAACCATCTGGTCAACCTGGA
>JBPCYD010000269.1:0-3460 GCA_051007895.1 Woeseiaceae bacterium | reverse complement strand
CCGATGAGCCACAGCATGTAAAACAGGGACGGACGACACTCGAACTCCTGGATTGTATTGGCATTGCGCACGAACTTCTTCCGACAGACGCTGACCAGGCGCGGGAACTCGTTGTTCGAGCAACCGAATACATGAGACAGAAGCAGTCACCGTTCGCTATTGTCGTGGCAGATGGTACTTTTGAAAAGTATGGGGCGGTCCCTGAGTCCTCCGATTTCGAAATGAGACGCGAAGACGCAGTTCGTGGCATTGCCGCCAAAATCGGCAAATCCGCTGTCATCGTAGCGACAACCGGTAAAACTGCCCGGGAACTTTTCGAGTATCGAGCAGAGACTGGCGGGGATCATGCAAGAGATTTCCTGACGGTCGGTTCAATGGGTCACGCATCGCAGATTGCGATGTCCATCGCGAAGACGCGCAACGCCAGGCAGGTTATCTGTCTTGACGGCGACGGTGCTCTGATTATGCACATGGGCTCGCTGGCAATAATCGGAACGAGCGGCACGCAGAATTTCAAGCACATAGTTATCAACAACGGTGCTCACGACTCTGTCGGAGGCCAGCCGACCGCTGGCCACGAGATCAACATTTGTGAGATTGCCAGGGCGTGCTGCTATCGCAGCGCGGAGCGTATCGAAAAAACAGGTGAACTCGATGCAGCGATTGACCGCCTTCTGAATTCAGAAGGACCTGCACTTCTCGAAATAGTAACCAGAACAGGCGCGCGCAGCGACCTGGGCCGGCCGACAATTTCGCCGATTGAAAACAAACAGAGTTTCATGCGGAATATAGAGGAATAACGCAATGGCGGTCGTTTGTAGGCCTGGCGCGATAGCCGATTTAGAAAAGATTCTTAAAGATCGAAATTGCAGTCGCGTATTCCTGGTTTCTGGTCAAAATTCGCTGCGACGCTCCGGTGCCATAAACTCGCTTACCGATTTACTGCAGTCCTGCAACGTAACGCACTTTACCGATGTTGATCAGAACCCGTCGATTGAACAGCTTGAATCCGGATTGGCGAAATTTCGGGATGCGAAGCCAGACATTATTATTGCGGTCGGCGGAGGCTCCGCCATGGACATCGCCAAACTCATTAAAATTTTTTCCTATCAATCGCAGCCGCCGCGCCGCTATGTCGAAGGCAAAGAAAAACTGGTTGCAGCCGCTATGCCACTCGTCGCCATCCCGACCACCGCTGGTTCAGGCAGTCAGGCAACTCATTTTGCGGTGCTCTATATCGATAAATCCAAATTCTCGGTTGCACACCCATCGATGCTTCCTGACGAAGCGCTCGTCGATCCAGCGTTGTTGAAAAGCGTACCGCCTGCGGTGGCGGCGTCGGCCGGGCTCGACGCCCTGAACCAGGGCATTGAATCGTATTGGTCCATTCACTCGACAAACGAATCAAAAGCAATAGCAAGAAATGCAATAGAACTCACCTGGGCGGGCTTGCGCGACATCACCAGCGACCCAGGTGAAGATGTTTACTTGACGATGGCTACCGGTGCGCACCGCGCGGGCGAGGCAATTAATATCACCAAGACCACTGCACCGCATGCCGTTTCTTACCCGATTACCGCCTACTTTGGCGTGCCGCATGGACAGGCAACAGGGTTGATACTGGCAGCGGTGCTTCGCTATAACGCGCTGGTTGCGGACGAGGACTGCCTGGACAGCAGGGGCCCCGCATACGTCCGGAACACGATGCACGAAATTGCCGGGCTGCTGGGACAACCCGATGCGAACGCTGCAGCCGACGCCTACAACGAAATGATGGAAGCCATTGGTCTAAGTCGAGATTTTTACGCCTTGGGAATTGACTCCGAAACCGATATAGACACCATTGTCGAGCACGGTTTCAATCCACAACGGGTGGGCAATAATCCGCGTCGTTTGACGGCGACAGCACTCCGAAAAATGCTGATAGAACTGCGAAACCAGGGGAGCCCCCAGCAGGTCGAGAATTAGCGTTTCTCTGCCGGATCGTCGGCGGCGGAATCGATATCCTGCTCATTTTCCTTGGAAGAGAAAAGTGACTTCAGTTTGTACCAGTAGGTCTTAACGAGCATTGTTACTGCTGCGAAGAAGCCCACGATCGCAGACATGATGGCGCTTCCGGAACCCGGATCAATATAAGCCATGGTAGGTGCCGAAAACGTCAGCAGGATGATCGACGATAAGATTAGGATTGACGATTTCATGTTTTGCTCTTTCTTGCTGTCTGCCCGGTGCCTGGCTAAGTAAGTGCAGACAATCTGGCGCGATTGGTCATATTTTACGCACAGATGACGGTAAGGTTGTGCCCGACGTCTCATTTTCCCCCGCTCCTGGTCAGATCTTCAGCAGTCTCTGCTGGATCAATTGCAGCCCATTTGTTGCCGTCCAATACCAGACCATTGCAGCAGGAAAGGCGTAGAAAAGTACGAAAAAAGCTGCCGCCATCCAATATAACTGCGTTTTCTGAGCCTTGACAACGTTGTTCGGTGCAACGGAATTCCTGAATGTGATCGTTGATACGAGGGTCACCGTTGTCATCAGGACTGGAAGAATATTGATTGCGTCGCCAAGTACCGGGAGTGCGAATGGCAAGGTTGCAACTGAGTCTGGATAAGCAAGGCTGTCGATCCACATGAAGCTTGCGCCGACCAGTTGGGGCATTTCACCGAGCGCGTTGAAAACGGCTATCAGTACGGGTATTTGAATCAGCAAGCCCAGCATGGGTTTTAGTGTAAAGAATGGCGTAATACCCAGATCTTTATGCGCCTGCATTATCCGGGTGTGCGCCTGTTCGCCATCGTAGTTTGCCTTGATCTCCTGGATTTGGGGTTCCAACATTCGTTGATAATTGCTGACGTTTCGCTGGAAACGAATCGTCATGTAACTCACCGGTAGTAACAGTATCTTCAGAGCAACGGCCAGCAGAACGATAGACCACCCCCAGCCCACTCGCGTTACGTCATGAATTGTCTCCAGCATTTTCTCGACCACTTTCGACATCGCGGCGAGCCAGCCCCATAAATGTGAGTAACGGGTGACTTCGAAAACGCTTTCCTGTCTGGCAACAAGTTCTTTCTCACCATAAATAATTCGGAGATCGGCGTTCGTGCCAGGCGGCCATACTAATAGCGTCCGGTCTTCGGAAACGGCCAGCGTGGCGCCTGGTGCCGCAACCCCGAGCAAGTTGTAACGACCTGTGATCGTGAACCACGACCCGTCGGCAAGCGCGCGCTCATTGATCGGCGGGTCCAGGTTTCGGTTCTCATCCAGGACGTTAAAGCTGGCACTGCCATAAAACTCAGCCAGTCCGAAGAAACGATAATTGTCTTTAACGATTTCCGCTAACAGCCTGACGTCGATCTGCCCAACTTCCGCCAGGAGCCGGAATTCCGCTTGTAGCACGCCGTCTACACACTGCGAGGAGAGCGTGCGAGGAATAAAGCGGCCAGTTGTAACTTGAAAG
>JBPCYD010000268.1:0-8272 GCA_051007895.1 Woeseiaceae bacterium | reverse complement strand
GTCGTCAGAAATGGCACGAAGGTGACCATGTCTGATTTCGCCATCAAGTCTGACAACAGTGAGTTCAATATTCCGACCGTTCTCCTGGTTGGCACATCGATGTCTGCGGGAAAGACGACGACCGGCAGGCTGATCGTCCATGAACTGCACAACATGGGCCACAAAGTTGTTGGTGCCAAACTGACCGGCGCCGGGCGCTATCGCGATGTTCTGAGTTTCAGGGACGCCGGTGCAGACGCAATATTCGATTTTGTGGATGCCGGTCTCCCCTCCACGGTGGAGCCGGAAGACAAGTTTCGCGAAGTCACACTGCCGCTCCTGCAGCACATCGATGGCCTGAAGCCTGATTTCCTGATCGCTGAAGCGGGCGCCTCGCCCCTCGAACCATACAATGGTGCCGCCGCCATCGAAATGCTCAACAACAACATCAAATGCACGGTACTGTGTGCCTCTGATCCCTACGCGGTGGTGGGTGTCGAGAAGGCGTTCGGCCTGAAACCCGACCTTGTCACCGGTCCGGCGACGAGCACATCGGCGGCTATCGACCTGGTGCAGCAACTTAGCGGGGTTGACGCACTCAACGTCATGGATCCTGGCTGCGTGACCGAATTGCGGGAAAAGCTGCGAGCCACGCTCGGAATCTGAGCCGAATTTACGAGCCCGGGCCGATCAGTCGAACCGCTGCATAGGCAATATAAATCGTCAGCAGAATACCCGCTTCAATTGCGCGGATGCCGCGTTTTGACAGATACAAAAAACCCAACACCAGGAGGGTCACAACGATCAGGACCGGCAGGTCGATCCACAGGATGGCAACCGGCACCAATATTGGCGAGATAACCGCAGCGATTCCCGGAACCAGTAAGGTATCCAGAACGTTGCTGCCAATCAGGTTCCCGACGGACAAACCGCCGCGTTTCCGCAACAAGGCAACGAAGGAAACAGACAACTCCGGCAGACTGCTGCCCATGCCGATTACGATCGCAGATACGGCGATATTGCTCATACCCATTTCAGCGGCAAAGCTTGACGCCGATACAACGGTGAGCTCGGCTGCAATCAGCAGCAATCCCAGACCGATCGCGAGAATGACCCACGACTTCCAGATGGAAAGATGTTCGTCATCGTGTTCTTCTTCAGGTATTTCCGCCCGCATATAAAACAGAGAAAACAGGTAGGCCGAGTAGAACGCGCAAAGGAGCAGCCCTTCGATTCGCGAAACAACGCCATCTAATGAAAACAGCAGGAGTGCCACCGCCCCGCCGACCAAAAAAGTCGTATTACGCGGCAGGAATCTGCGCAGCATCGGTCTGTAGCCTATGAAACCCGCAACACCAAATACGAGCGCAAACTGTCCGATTGTGCTGCCGATCGCGCTGCCAATGACGATGCCGGACAGGTCTTCGCCAGCCAGGCTGCGAACCGAGGCGTCAAAAGCAACAAAGAGTTCTGGCAGGTCGGTGCCGACGGCCAGCACCAGCATGCCGAACATAGCGTCTGACAATCGATACCGATCGGCAAGCGACATCGCGCCACGAATGAGCGTTTCCGAACCCAGCCAGAGCCCGGCCAAACCGACCAACAGTAGTAGGAAATCTGTCATTTCGTCACAGCTGTCATAGCGCCCTGTCGGCATTGGCCAGGCGGTTGGCCCGGAACATCATGTCTGCCGACTGCAGGATTTTCATTCTTAGTTGCTTATTGTAGTCGGGCCGTTCGCCGAGAAACGTCTCGACAGTTTGCACTGCTGTCCCCGTCCGATGGTTCGCCAGGGTTACGTCCAGCCACCGTTTGGGAAAGAAAATATCACCCGTTGTCTGAATTTCCTGCAAGAGCTCCAGGCTGGGCAGAATATATTGTTCTGAAGAATTTGTTCGCAGCGGATGATGAATATTTTCCAGCGCATCCAGTACCCAGGATTCGACGGCGCGATTTTCTTCTTGTTTAAGTGATCCGAAGAACCGGTCTCGAACGCCTTTATCAGCAGACAGGGATGGTGCGATGAATGCGAGTTTCCTCAGATTGTCAGGATTCTTTGTCCGCACCAGCTGCGCGTCAAAAATTTCTTCTGCCATAGCCGGCATTTTAATGGCGAGTAGCTGCGCAAGCGTAATATGTTCGTTCTCGGAAAGCGGCAAATCGTCGATCACGCGCGAGCCGGACCAGGTGTCGTAAACGTCCCTGATCCCGGTCGGAGAAATTACGACATCCGCGAACGCGTCGAAGAAAATTTTCTTCTTACTGCTATCGGCCTGCCGGTGCATTGTGTTCCACAGATGCATTTCGAGTTCCGCCGCGTAGTCATTACGCGTGGCCGCCGGCACCAGGGTCCAGAAGATGCGGCTAATCTGGCGCAGCGCCAGATTCAGGATGAGCTGGTTTTGCTCGTCAGCAACGATTTCACCGAGTGCGGCGAGATAAGCGGCCGGGTCCACCTGCCCCTGATCAAGAAGATCTTCGTAAAGATTGATCAGGGTCGAACCCTTTTCGACATCGCCCAGTTGATCCCAGGATTGCAGAATGCCAAAGGGCGTCGGGAACACGCCGTATCCTCGGCCATCGGCGTTGAATAAAACTGCCTTTCCGGCAGGCCTCGCGGACATTTCAAAAACAGTTTGCGACGATGTCGACGCCAGCGAAAAATGTTTGCCGCGTACGCCATCGCCGACGCTCGCTACGCCAAATATCTGCGGCCAGACCCTGCCCAGCCCGGCCGGATCACTCTGCTTGAGCGTAAATCGACCAGTATCGGTACCGTCGAGAGACACGATCATCTCAGGCCGGCCGGGCGTGTTGACCCAGGTTTCGCTCCAGCTGTGTAGATCTTCGTCTGTTTTCTCATCCAGGATGTTGATGAGCGAGGGCCAGGTCGCATTGGAGAATGCATACTCCTCCAGGTATTCCTGCATACCCTCGCGGAACAGCGCCTCACCAATCATCATCTCAAGCTGGCGCATCATGATAGGGGCTTTGTTGTAGATGATTGCGCCATACATCTGGCCTGCCTCATTGAGGTTTGGCAGATGCTGTCGAATTGGATTTGCGCCGCTGGTGCGATCGACAGAATAGGCGCGCGGATAGTGTCTAACCAGGAAATTCAGATCGTGATCGATCGCTGGAAAACCGGGATTGACAATCTTGGCAGCCATGAAATTCGCGAAAACTTCTTTCGTCCAGACATCGTTGAACCACTCCATGGTGACCAGATTGCCGAACCACATATGCGCCGTTTCGTGGGCTATGAGCCCCGCGCGTCCAAGCAATTGCGTTTGGGAAGGTGATTCATCCAGAAACAGGCTGTTCGATCGGTACTGAATCGCACCGACGTGTTCCATGCCGCCATATTGAAACGCCGGTATGAGGGCAAAACCAAACTTCTGATACGGATATTGAATGCCCGTATATTCTTCCAGCCAGTCGAGAGACATAGCGTGCAGGCGAAAAATATCGTCGACGTTTCTCGCGACTTTCGTATCGTCTGTCTCGCGATGCAGCATGGTCATCCGGCGCCCATCAATGTCTCGTTCAACGACTTCGAATTTGCCGGCGACGAAAGAAAAAAGGTACGAGCTGATCAGATCGGACCGCGCAAATTGATAGACATTTTCAGCGGCCGCCTTTTCAACCGTCGCGACCGGCGCGTTCGACATTGCCGTCCAGTCCTCGGGAACAGTCAGCGTGAGGCTATAAGTCGCTTTCAGGTCCGGCTGATCAAAAAGCGGAAATGCCGTGCGAGCCCGGTCCGGCACAAACAGCGTGTAGAGGTATTCGGGGTTTCGATTTAAGGAAGAGTCTCCTGCAAGGAACTCAATGGAAATCTTGTTCGTACCAACAGTCAGGCTAGTGGCAGGAATGACGATATGCTCGTCCTGAATGTCGGGAACCATGTCAGCGCCATTCACTATGACGCCCGAGATCTTTTCTCTCTCTTCACGAAAGTCGAGCTGCAGTGCATCGACATTGGCCGCGAGTGCGAACTCGATATCAATCGTGCCCCCAATCTCGCCGTCCGGTTCGGCAGGGATGGTCAATGCGAGTCGATAGTGCAGTTCTGACAGCACAGCCGCACGCTGGCGGGCCAGCTCGAGGGATACGCCTGGCAATACGTCGACGCTGGGCGCCGCTGGCTCACCTTGCTTTGCGCACGACACGTTGAGCATGATCAGTACCAGTGGGATGGCTGATTTGTTTATCAGCTTCTTTGTTCTGATCATTTTTTTGAAATCTGGATGATTACTTCCCGGTCGACGCTACTGATTTAGGCGCGTGAAGTCAAAGCCGCACGCCGGCGGCAGAAAATGCTATCGTCGAGTGCGTCGCTGCCGATGGTCGCAAAAAAAACCAGCTTTCAGTGACCAATTACCAAATGGGGAGAAGAGTATGAAATTAGTGAAGTTATTAGCTTTAGGCCTTTCTATGGCGACGGCCGGGCTGGTATTGGCTGCCGGCAATCCATATGCAGGAACACCGGGATGGGGCGACATTGGGCGAGACTGGGGTTCGACCAGCGCCGTCTACACCACGCCTGCCGGCACCGTTTGGGTAGCTGAGCGCTGCGGACAGAATAGTTGCGTTGACCGGGACAACCTCGACAGCGTGTTTCACTTTGACTCTGACGGCAACTTGATCAAGAGTTTCGGCGCCGGAATGATTGTCTGGCCACACGGCATTCATGTGGATTCGGATGGCAACGTCTGGATTACCGATGCACGGGGTCATGAGGGCAAAGGCCATCAGGTTCACAAGTTTTCGCCGGACGGCGACCTGTTGATGAGTCTCGGCAAAGCGGGCGTAGCAGGCGACGGCAGGGACGAATTTAACCAGCCATCAGATGTGCTGGTCGCACCGGATGGCAGCATCTTCGTCGTTGACGGCCACGGCTCGGAAGGCAACAACCGGGTTATGAAGTTTTCGGCAGACGGAGACTTCATCATGACCTGGGGTACAACCGGCAAGGAAGATGGCGAATTCCGTGACCCGCATGCACTCGCGATGGATTCAACAGGCCGACTGTTCGTCGGCGATCGCGGCAACAGTCGATTGCAAATTTTCGACCAGGAAGGCAACCACCTCGAAACCTGGACGCAGTTCGGCAGGCCCAGTGGCTTGTTCATCGACAAAGACGACATTTTGTATGCGGCGGATTCAGAATCGAACACGACCTGGGGCCGCAATCGTGGTTACGCGAGGGGTATATATATAGGCAGTGCTTTTGACGGTTGGGTAACCATGCATATACCTGATCCGAATCCCGATCCGGACAACGCGGGGACTACGGCAGCGGAAGGCGTCGCGGTCGACATGGACGGCAACATATACGGCGCCGAGGTAGGGCCAGCACAAATCGTCAAATATTCGCGACGACGCTGAGTTCAATTCAGAAAAAGTCGGAGCCCTTAGCCGGGCTCCGGCTTTTTTTTGTTTAAGGCACGCTCAGGAACTGGCCGCATTGCCTGAGTGACGGGCCGCGCTAGCGAGGCGGCAGTTCTGCTACGCAGACCTGTGACTTTAGGTTCTCGTATGCCTCAATATCGCTGATGGACGCTGTCGGTTGCGGCAATCCGGCATCAACAATGGCTGCGTCAAATTCGCTCCTTATGTCGGCGAGTAACCGTTCTGTGATCTCGCTCCCTGCAACCACTGGATTTGGGTTTTGACCAGCACTCGCGTCAGGTGCGGGATTCATGCGCATTGCGGCGCGCGCGTATATTTTGCCTGGCCTCAATTCCTGCTGCTGTTGCAAATCCAGAGCATCCAAATCCTGTTGCTCGATCCATCCGAGGCCGACAGGCCCACCAAACAACTGGCCGCGAACCTGCCCGTAGTGCTGCAATGCGAAAACCTTACCGTGCAGCGCGGCCTGGTAAAACCAGTATGCGGCATCGTTGAGGGCAAGACCTGCATCGGATGACATCTGCTGTTGTTCCATCACGACGCCCTCCAGTTCACCGCCATTGTCTAACCAGTCAACAGCCCTGGATGCATCCACCCTGAAAGCGCGCATTACGGACATCGCGCCCACTACGACCATTGCTGCAGAATCACCCTGATCGGCATAGCCACGCACGGAGGCGTCGTCTACGCCACGAAATTTCTCGATATCGGCGCCGTTCGTCGCGGCAGCATCAGCCTGGCTCTGGAATTGACGAATCAATGGGTGCGCGTTCAGTTCGGCAGTCGTTATGCAGTCCGACTCCTCCTCGACCAAGCTGGCGGCATTAGACATTACCGTCGTTTCCGTCCTGGGAGTCGCCGGTGGTGAGACCGACGCTGGTCGTGGCTGCACCGCTGTCTCAGCTTGTGATTCGGCTGGCGGCGACGCAGCGGTAAAAACTCGATAGGCAATCGAGACGGCAACGGCCAGGATCACCAGCACAGATATCTTGATTACATTCACAACAGTTGTCTCAATGCCGCAATATCGTCCGGACCGGTACGGCAACAGCCGCCAATCAATTTTGCGCCTGCAGCCCGCCACGCAACCACATCGAAATCTGCGTCAAAGTCGCAGGCGGTTCCAGACCAGCTGTTATCAGTCGCGTTGTAAGTTTCACCGGAATTAGGATAAACCAAGACCGCCTTGTTCGGGACCGCCTTGCGCAAAGCTGTTATCAACTCCGCGACATATTTCGGTCGCGTACAGTTTATACCGACTGCCAGCACGCGTGAATGGCCTTCCAGGAGGGCCGCGGCGGTGACAAGCGAAGTTCCGTCACTAAGCGAATTACTGTCGCGGCAGCAGAATGAAACCCATGCCGGCGTCTCAACGTCGACGAGTAACTCAGCCAGAACCCTGGCTTCGGTCATGTTTGGAATGGTCTCTACCGCCAACACGTCGGCACCGCTTCGATCGAGCAGCTGCAGCCGATCAAAGTGAAACTCTCGAAGTTCGGCAGCGGATACGCCGTATTTCCCGGTGTATTCCGATCCGTCGTGCATTGCCGCTCCATACGGACCTACGCTAGCCGCGACCAGGGGTTGGAAGGCTTTTGTCGGATTGTCATCCAGGAATTCCGCCCGTGCGATTTTCGCGAGTTCTACCGCGCTCACAATCAGGGCGTCCGCCTGAGCGGCCGACTTTCCGGTTGACATAAACCCCTTGCGGCTTGCCTGGTAGCTGGCGCTAACGATGCAATCGGCGCCGGCGTCCAGGTAGTTGCGATGCGCATCGATGATGGCACGCGGTTCGGACTCCAACAGCCGCGCTGACCAGAGCTCACTGTCCAGGTCGTACCCCATAGTCTCGAGCTGCGTTGCCAAACCACCATCAAGAACGATGACCGCGTGGCGCTGCAATGCGAGTTCAAATTTGTTCATGGCGCCTACACACTGCCATACTTAGGGGTCCGAACAAAAACCAGAGCGACATGAAAATGATCAATCGCCGTGAGTTTATTTCCGCCGTTGGCGCCGCGAGTCTCGTCTCCCCGCTTGCCCGTGCCGACAACGTTCTGATCAAGCCGCCTCGCTTGCGGCCTGGCGACGCGGTTGGCCTGACGAGCCCGGCCACTGCAGCATTCGAAACGGAGCCAACAAAGATATGGGTCGATGCCCTCGAGTCGCTGGGATTCGAAGTTGTCCTGGGCGACAACTACTACAACAGGCACGGCTACTTTGGCGGAACGGACGCGGACCGCGCCAGCGACTTGAACCGTTTTTTCGCTGAGCCTGCTATCAAGATGATCTTCGCACGCGGTGGCTGGGGAGCACCAAGAGTTTTGCCGCTACTAGACTACGACATGATTCGAGCTAATCCGAAAGTATTTCTTGGCTATAGTGACGCAACCGCTTTGTTGAGCGCCATACATTCAATAACGGGCCTCGTGACGTTTCATGGCCCGAGCCCACTGAATACGTTTGCCGCGGAGCATTTTCGCCGCGTCGTAATGAACGGCGAGTCCTACACCTTGAGCAATCCGACTTTTGTTACGGAAAACACACTGGTCCAGACCGAGAACCGGATTCGAACCATGCGCGGGGGCAAAGCATCCGGACGAATTCTGGGCGGCAATCTTTCGCTACTCACGGCTATTACGGGCTCGGCGTATTTGCCAGACTGGGAAGGAAGCATTCTGTTCATCGAGGACGTCGATGAATCCGTCTACCGGGTTGATCGAATGATGACGGAGTTGGCGCTTTCGGGTGTGCTGGGAAAAATCGCTGGCTTTATATTTGGCAGATGCACCGATTGCGATCCGGGTGGCGGTTTCGGTTCGCTCACGATGGAAGAGATGCTTGCCGAACACATCGACCCGCTCGGAATCCCCGCGTT
>JBPCYD010000267.1:0-14468 GCA_051007895.1 Woeseiaceae bacterium | reverse complement strand
CCAAGGGTGCCGGGCGAGGTGCGACCGCCGGCACCGTGGCTGGCGGTATCGGTTCCACATCGATCGATCTCGGCGGGGATGCCATCGTCGGTGCTCTTGCCGTTGTAAATTCGATTGGCTCGGTCTTGCTGCCCGACGGTGAATCCTTTTACGCATGGCCATACGAGCAGGCCAATGAATTTGGTAACAGGCCTTCTCCGGCAAAGTGCGACCTCGGCGACCCTTTTCCGGAATTCAGCCGGCTGCATGAAGCCGACAGAATACAGGCAGGTACCAACACCACCCTGGCTGCAGTCGCCACGACGGTTGCGCTAACCGGTGCGGAACTCAAACGAATTGCGATGATGGCTCACGATGGAATGGCGCGCGCGATACGGCCCGCACACACACCGTTTGACGGAGACATCGTATTTGCGTTGTCAAACGGAGACGTAACGCTTCCGGAAAAGGGCGGCTATGACAGGGCCTCTTCAGTGGCGAAAATTGGCTCTGCGGCGGCGGATTGCCTTGCTCGTGCTATCGCGCGCGGCGTGTATGAATCCGGCGATCCGAGCAACCGGAAAACGACCCTATGACTATTCCATCAGTCTGAATTGATTGCAAAAATGAAAGACCGGACAGATTTACCGAAGCGATTGCTGGTACTGGACATAGGTAACACCAGTGTGACCGGCGGACTCTATCACCGAGGCCGGGTTACTCATGTACACCGGATTGCAGAGACGCGCAATCGCACTATGGCAGCCAGTGACACGCTGGTCGACCTCAGCAAGCGGCATGAGTTGATCGACTGCGTGATTTCATCGGTGGTTCCGGAATTGGTTAAACCCTGGAGTCGAATGGCAAAGTCCTGGACAGGGCGGCAGCCGATTCTGGTGACCCACAAGACGCCAATGCCCGTTGGGGTAACCTTCCCGAAGGCGGGAACGATCGGTGCAGACCGTCTCGCAAACGCCTGTGGTGCCTATTCGCGCTACGGCGCGCCTTGCATTGTGATTGACATCGGAACGGCGCTGACTTTCGACATCGTCAAGCCTGACTTAGGCTACATCGGAGGGGTTATAGGACCTGGATTACCATTGATGTTTGACTACATGGCAGAGAAAACGGCCCTGTTGCCACAGATTACTCCCATGAAACTGAAACGTTCGGTCGGCAAAAGTACCGAGGAGGCTATGCGCATCGGCGCGCAACTCGGTTATCGCGGCATGGTCCGGGAGATACTAAAAGAGGTCAAACGCGAACTGGGTGTGCGGCGCATAAATGTGGTTGCAACCGGTGGCTACGCAAAGTGGGTCATTCCGGATCTTGATAACAGCATTCCGATGGACGATGACCTGACTTTGTATGGTCTTGGCACCATTTATGACTACAGCGCTGACGACAACTAGGCTCGGCGACATCCCCGACACAGGCATCGTATCGACCACGCATTGCCGCAAGCGCGGATGCTCCAAAAATCATCTTGACCGGGCGTGACGGCTCCCGCATCCTAATGCTGCTTGGCGGCAAATTCCTTCCCCGCTGTTTCTGGTTATGCAGGGTCTGGCGTTCGTGACAAAAAACACACCATGAAAATCGTTCTCATGTCCCTGGTGCTCGTGAATGTTCTCTATTTCATGTGGGGCCGCTATGCCGGCGAATCGGCTGAGTCCGGCGTGGTGATTGTCAATGAGGCGGAGCTGGGACCAATGCTCGAGGTGTCACGGTCGACTATTGACGATGCTGTGACCCGTGTTCCAGAGGACCTGGACGCCGGAGAATCAATCAATCTCTCCGCCATTGTCGGGCGTTCATGCGTAACCATTGGGCCCTTTCAGTCAAATGCAGAAGCAGACGCCGCGATGGGCGATTACGTGAGCCAGGGAATGACTGCGAGCATTCGCACCACTGAAGGCCAGCTGTTTGTCGGTCACTGGGTGCAAATCAGGAACATACCCGACCGCGAGGCGGGAAACGCGATGCTCGAGCAATTGCGGGCTGGCGGTCTGGGCGATGCATACCTCGTACCGACTGAGGATGAGGGCCTTAAAATTTCCCTGGGACTATTCGGCGAAATGCCGCGGGCGGAGCGGGTCGAGCTGCAGGCGAAATCGCTTGATCTACCGGCCGAAATTTCACCGAGAATGAGAGATGCGACTGTCTTTTTCGTGGATATTGGCTTGCCACCGGGTAAGGGCGCAGGCGAAATGATAGAGAAATACGGAGAAGAAAATGTGCTGCTACGCGATCTTGCAAATTGCCCACGGCCAGATTAGCGTCAAAACATCACCTCGGTGTGACGATTTCCGCTGTCCAGGTAGCCTTACTTGGGTATAATCCGCGCGGTTCCGAATTTTGCCCAGGTAGTAGGGCGCGATAACGCAGGGGTGAGTCGGCATTGTTCGAAGCAACGCTTCGGACGCCACACCAGGATAGTGTGGCTGGTTTGCTTAGTAGCCGGAATGTTGCGTCATGGATGGCGGGCACGAGGCGAAAGACAGCCGGCGTGATTCTGTTGCTAGGGCGGGGGTTTTGTAAGAGATCGATTCGTTTGAATAATCATCGAAAAATAGTATGTTATGACCAGTCCCGTCCAAAATAGCGGGTAATGTTCAATCTAATGCCGTCATAGCTCAGTTGGTAGAGCAGTTGCCTTGTAAGCATCAGGTCCCGAGTTCGACTCTTGGTGGCGGCACCATTTTCGATGTGGCATATCCGCCACTGTGATGTGTAACACCAATGGTTACAACGTCTCACATTCGCTAAAAAGAGTTCTAGGTCAGGGTTTTGGTACTCAAGGCTACAGCTTGCGTTGCCGTTGGTTGCGTAAGTGTGACGGCAAACTTCCGAATTGCCTAATTTCGCTCTGCTCGAAATTCAATAATCTGTTTGATACCAGAATTCAATAGCTCTTCAGACAGCCCCATCGTAGTAGCAAATCGCCCGTCAGGGTGGTCAAAAAACCATACGTGCAGCATCTCTGGTGACCTGATGTTGGGTACTCCCTGCCCACATGATTTTCCATCTTCAATCGTATCGATGGGTAGAACCCCTCGCTCGTAACACATGCGACGATCTATGTGGTAATGCCATACCGTCAAAGGCCCGGCCGCCTGAGGTCCACGCTCTCCAATGGCGAGAAACATTACTCCCATCAGGAAATCACCTTCTCGTGTTCTGTAATACATAAGAACTTCCGGCTTTTCCGGGTTCAAAGTTTCGCCATCAAAAACATAATCTGTGTTTACAAAATGCACAGGGTCTCCATACATTTTTTCGTAACCATCACTCAGCGCCTTTTCCTTGTTCAACCATCCATGACGTTCTACAACATCGAAAGAGTCCTGAATTAACTTGCTAGCTGAGTCTTCTTGAGCCTGTGTAGGTCCCTGGTATGGATATTGTGTTAGCTCATACATGCCGAGCTTAAGGGTATTCAGACTAACGCTTGCCTCAAATTTCCATTGCTTCTCTCTTTCAAAAAAACTACTGATGTACCATGGCATATCGGGATCTGATGACGGTGCATTGATCAACCGATAGTTAGGAAAAGAGTTAGCTGGATCACTATTTTTCTTATCATCACCAGCATTTGTACACCCGGTTAACATGAATGACGAAAGGGCAAGAAAAATAGTTTTGATCATATTCATAATGCCGGCATTACCTAATGTTCATGCACACAATGGATTGGTTGATCATCGGGAAAATAATACACCAACAGGTATTCAGCAGAATAATTATTTGCCACCTGTGCTTGAGAATTTTGCTGATTTGAGCATTGGATTCCAGGGTTATCGATTCTTGATATTCCACACAAGTTGATTTTGAATCTGTCCGGCTGCGCCGGGTCACTTGCAGGCCTTCTGCTAGATACTACCTTAGCTGCTGTTTCCGGCGAAAATCCGGAAGCCAATTCTTCCTGTGAATGGCATATGTCAGAAGTAAAGCCATTAGCGTTTTGGTCCGCCGTCGAAACATGACAGGCAGTTTTTTTTAATCTCTTGCGCGGTCGTTTTTAGACTCACTCAATAGTCCAGGCGCGAGTGATTTCTTTCACCTGGTGCAGCGATTCGGTCACGCATGCATGCAACACTTCGTGCGGCAAGGTACGATTGATGGGTTGGAAGCATACATTCTGACTGGTATTTCCCAATCGGATTTGATCAGTATTAACACAGTGATTGTTGTGCCGGTCTGCGGCTCGATTGACCCAGACCATCCAACCCGATAGAGGCTTCTGCAATTGGTCAGGCACTTAGCGGCAACTTGTGCCCCCGCCCTGCAAATCGGCTTTCCCGCCGATTTGTCCATGTGCCGGCACCTTAAAACTTAAGGGCCCCGAATGGGGCCCTTAGACATTGAAATCGCAAAGCAATGGTGTCAGGCGGAATTGGTTGAACCACCGTTGGATGAATTCTGCCGGCGTGCCTGGCGTTTACTGAATACGACCGCTCCGTAAACAATGCTGATCAGGCCGCACGCAATGTAAAGTGGTGCCGCGGCCGTATCGAGGCCGACATAGATTGTGCCCGAAATAAAGAGAACGCCGCCGATGATGTAAAGATAAGGCAGGCTTTCGTATATTGGTCCAGGAATCCACATGCTCAGGCTCGCTTTCATGGTCTTACCTCCGAGGCCAAAGATGACTTAAAAACCCTTTTAAAACAGTGCGTATTGTCACAGCTCTAAAGAGGTGCGAGTCGGCCCCGCCGCAAAGTGTGACGCAGTTCACCAATGATTTTTCCAGGAAATGGGAAGCGCCTAATCTAGCTTGAATGAAACTCACGAATGAAGTTGCCCAGGCGTCTGAACTCATCGCTTCGCGCACTGCCTTTTCGCCACATTAGTCCGATGGTTCGATAGCTCTTTTCATTGAGTGGATACATCTTTACACGCGTGTTTTTAAGCAACGAAGAGCCCTGCGCCAATTCGGGGAGAAACGTGATGCCCATGTCTGCGTCCACCATTTCGACCAGGGTCAGCAAGGACGTCGCTGCAAAACGGCTGACTTTTTCGGTATTGCGGATACGACAGGCTGCCAGCGCATGATCTCGCAGGCAGTGCCCATCTTCCAGAAGTAAAACGCTGTCCGCCTGCAGGCGGTTGAAACGGTACTTTTCGGGATCAACGGTTTTCGTGCCTTTCCTGGCGGCCAGGAAGAAACGATCCCTGAATAGTGCCATGCTTTCAACGCTGCGCAGCTCGTACGGCAGGGCCAGTATTAGAACGTCAAGATCACCGTCGAGAAGCTTTTGGTGAATCGTTTCGGTTTGTTCTTCCGTCAGGTACGGTCGCAGCTCTGGAAACGCTTGCCGCATTCGCGGTAACAGTGGGGGCAGTAGAAACGGCGCGATGGTCGGAATGACCCCGATTCTCAGCGGGCCGGCGAGTGGTTTGCGTCGTTGGCCGGCCAACCCGACAAAACTGTCCACATCCCGCATGCACAATCGTGCCTGCGTCGCGATCTCCTGCCCGATCGCCGTAATCGTGACCTGTCGATTGGTGCGGTCAACCAGCTGCGTTTCCAGGGCGGATTCGAGATCCCGAATGGCTGTGCTGAAGGCCGATTGCGATACAAATGACAGCGCTGCTGCTCGCCCAAAATGTTGCTCTTCGCATAGGGCGATGAAGTAGCGCAGTTGCTTTAAAGTAGGATAATTCATATTCGAAAAAACCGATTAATATAATAATAAAAATCTGATTTATTAATCAAGTGTCAAAGCCTACTATTCACCTATATTCGATCAGCAGGGCATACCCATGAACATCAATATCGGTATCAGCGAGTCGCACCGGCAGGAGATTTCCGAGCAGCTGTCCCGACTGCTTGCGGACAGCTATACGCTTTATCTCAAGACCCACAACTATCACTGGAACGTAACTGGCCCCCAGTTCAATACGCTGCACACTATGTTTGAGACGCAGTATTCAGAACTCGCAATTGCGGTGGATGACATCGCAGAACGAATTCGCGCGCTTGGCGTAAAGGCACCTGGTTCGTACAAAGCGTTTGCAGACCTGACCAGCATCGAGGAATCGGTTGGCGGAGAATCGGCGAACGACATGGTGCGCTATCTTACGGAAGGTCAGGAAGCGGTGGTTCGAACTGCCAGGAATGCTTTTCCAGCGGCGGAGGCTGCCAACGATGAGCCTACCGCTGACCTTCTTACCCAGCGGATGCAGGTGCACGAAAAGAACGCCTGGATGTTGCGCAGCATGCTTAAAGAGCAAGCATAAAATTTTCGAAAAACCGACCTAAAACGGAGTAACTAAAATGTTTCAATCAAAAGAGGGACAGCGCGTCCCTGAAGTGACCTTCAGAACGCGAACTGACGACGGCTGGCTTGATGTGACCAGCAGTGAGCTGTTTGCCGGAAAGTCAGTCATCGTTTTCTCACTTCCGGGCGCCTTCACGCCAACCTGTTCGTCGTCCCACGTGCCGCGATTCAGCCAGCTGGCCCCGGCATTCAAAGCCCGCGGCATCGACGAGGTTGTCTGTATGTCAGTCAACGACGCGTTTGTAATGAATGAATGGCGCGCCAGTCAGAACGCAGAGAACATTACTTTCATCCCCGACGGGAATGGCGCATTCACGGATGGCATGGGACTCCTCGTTAGCAAGGATGACCTCGGCTTTGGTAGTCGCTCATGGAGGTACTCGATGTTGGTCCGCGACGGCGTCGTTGAGAAGATGTTCATTGAGCCGGATTTGCCCGGAGATCCGTTCGAGGTCTCCGACGCCGATACCATGTTCGACTACCTCGCGCCGGGCGTCGATAAACCGCTGGACATCTCGGTATTTTCGCGCCCCGGCTGTGAACACTGTGCCCGGGCGAAAAGCATGCTCACGGCGGCAGGTTTAGAGTTCGAAGCTTTGGAGTTGAATGACGCCTACAGCGACAGAACGTTGCGTGCCATCAGCGCCGCCACGACCGTGCCGCAGATCTTCATCAATGGTAACCTGATTGGTGGCGCTGCGGAGCTTGAAACCTGGTTGTCCGAGCAAAAAGAACGAGCTGCTTAGGCCGTACTTATCTCAGGCAAAACTTATATACGGCCCCGGCGGAAACGCCGGGGCCTGCCTTTAATCATCTACCGACAGATTATCCATTGATGCGCAGCTGATTAGTCTTTATGCTCGGGCGCCGACCTGCGGGCACGTAACGGACAGGAGCAAACTTGAGTGAGCATGCAGATTTCCGACAATGGGTTGCTAAAAACCCAGGCCTATATCGATGGCAATTGGGTTGACAGTGATGACAACAGCACTTTCGCTGTAACAGACCCAGCTACCGGGCGGACAATCGCGACAGTGGCATCTTGCGGCACTGCCGAGACAAAGCGCGCCATAGATGCGGCGGAAGCAGCGATGGTGGAATGGCGGCGACGCAGCGTGAAGGATCGAGCAGGGATTCTTCGCAATTGGTTCGACCTGATGACGGAGTTTCAGGAAGATCTGGCTCAAATTCTTACCGCAGAGCAGGGTAAACCGCTTGCCGAATCGCGCGGCGAGGTTGCGTACGGTGCAAGCTATATTGAGTGGTACGCGGAAGAAGCAAAGCGAATCTACGGAGACACGATTGCAACACCCTCCGACGACAAGCGTGCCATCATCATCAAGCAGCCGGTCGGCGTGGTGGCGTGTATAACGCCGTGGAATTTTCCCAACGCAATGCTGGTCCGAAAGATTGCGCCGGCGCTCGCCGTGGGTTGCACAGTGGTCTGTAAGCCTGCAAACGCAACGCCACTTTCCGCATTGGCTTTCGTAGAATTGGCCGAGCGCGCGGGCGTGCCGGCAGGCGTTATAAATATTATCTCGGGCAGGACCTCTGAAATCGGCGCGGAGATGACGTCGAACCCAACGGTTCGAAAACTGACCTTTACCGGTTCAACGCCCGTTGGCAAGAAGCTGATGGAAGCGTGCGCGGCTACCGTCAAGCGGACCTCGATGGAGCTGGGAGGAAACGCGCCGTTTATCGTTTTCGATGACGCTGATCTTGACGCGGCCGTCGCGGGTGCGGTGATCTGCAAATATCGCAATGCCGGGCAGACATGTGTCTGCGCAAACCGAATCCTGGTGCAGGACGGTATATACGACGAATTTACGAAACGACTGGTTGCCGCTACGGAAAAACTGCAGCTCGGTGCAGGCACCGACGAAAGCGTGACCATGGGACCACTGATCGACGAGGGCGCTGCAAATGACGTGCTGGAACTTATCGACAATGCTGTTGCCAACGGCGCGAATGTTGCCGTGGGTGGCGGGCGTTCTGACGCGGGCAGCTGCTTCATTGAGCCAACCGTTTTGACAAATGTCGACAGCGGGATGCGGGTATTCCAGGAAGAAATATTTGGGCCGATAGCACCATTGTTCAGATTCGAGACTGAGGAAGAAGCAATAGAAATGGCGAACGACACCGAATTTGGTCTCGCCTGTTATTTCTACTCACGAGATATTGGTCGAATCTGGCGAGTCGGCGAGGGTCTCGAATTCGGTATGGTCGGCATCAATGAGGGCATAATCTCAAACGAGATAGCACCATTCGGCGGGATCAAGGAATCCGGACAGGGCCGCGAAGGCTCGAAATACGGGCTCGACGACTATCTCGAAATCAAGTACCTGTGCATGGGCGGCATCGACAAATAGTTCAACAGCACTAATTCCTGTAGCGGCCTGGATCCTTTTAGTCGGGAGTCCCGGCGCAAATCATATAGAGGTCCGATTCTGGCTATTCTTGCCAGGGTGGCCGCGTATACTTGAGTCCTGAATTTTCAAGGTCAGGATGATGCTGCAGCAAGAGGTATACGAGCGAGCTCGACTCGCAAAGGATTCCCGTTTCGACGGCCAGTTCTATATTGGCGTAAAAACGACCGGCATATACTGTCGCCCTATTTGTCCTGCCAATGCGCCCAGGAGCGAGAATGTTGCTTTCTATCCAAGTGCCGCCGCTGCCGGGGAAGCGGGATTTCGCCCCTGTCTTCGCTGCCGCCCGGAATGCGCGCCAGGAACGCCTGCCTGGAGCGGAACGTCAACGACGGTCAGGCGCGGGCTACGACTGATCTCGAGTGGCGCACTGGATGACGGCAATGTCGAGGCTCTCGCGCGTCGACTGGGCGTTACCAGTCGGCATTTACGCCGACTATTCACTAAACATCTGGGTGCGTCGCCGCTCGCGGTTGCACACACGCAAAGACTGCACTTTGCAAAGCGCTTGATCGACGAAACGTCGCTGCCGATGAATCACATTTCCAATGCTGCGGGATTCGGCAGCGTTCGGCGTTTTAACGACACTTTTCGGAATACGTACGGCCGGACTCCGCGCGAGCTGCGACGCTCGGGCGGTGCCGGCAAGTTAACCGGCGGCAGGGCCATGCTGACGGTCAAGCTAGCTTATCGAAGACCATTCACATGGTCGGCCATGGTGGACTTTTTCGGCCACCGGGCGACGCCGGGCGTGGAGCAGGTCGAAGGATCTGTATATCGACGTACCTGCTCATTCAATGGCGATCATGGTGTCGTCGAAGTTCAGCCGCATGCACAGGATGGTTACTTGTCATTAACGTTTTTCAGCATTAACACCGGCGCGCTTTTCGATGCCGTGCATTGTGCGCGTGAGGTGTTTGATCTGGATGCTCCGGCCGGGGAAATTAGCAGCGCGCTGGGGCACGACCGTTCATTGCGGGCCATGTTGAAGCGCAACCCCGGCATTCGGGTTCCGGGCGCGTGGGATGGCTTTGAATTGGCCGTGCGCGCAATCCTGGGTCAGCAGATTTCGGTCAAGGGCGCGACAACTATCGCTGGACGAATCACCACACGCTATGGTGAAACGCTCAACATTTCTGGCAAAGATGACTTGCAGGGGCTCAATCGAATATTCCCGACGCCAGAGCGTCTCGTGCGCGCGCGTTTTAACAATCTTGGCCTAATCCGAAGTCGCGCGGATACGATTCGCAGTGTCGCCAGGGCTGTGCTCGCAGGAGACATTCATTTTGATTCCTCGCAAGACCCTGACGATTTTTGTGAAGCGCTCAAGTCGATACGTGGAATCGGCGACTGGACGGCACAATATGTTGCAATGCGAGCCCTGAAGAATCCGGATGCCTTTCCGGGAAGCGATCTTGGACTGATCAAGGCGATTGATTACCCGAATAGGGTGACTCCCAAAGAATTGGAAAAACGAGCTGAAGGCTGGCGCCCCTGGCGGGCGTACGCAGCGATGCTGTTGTGGAACTCGTTGGCGGGCTCTGGAGGATAAACGATGTACTACTGCTACCTGGAAACGCCTATCGGAGAATTGTTGCTGGCAGGGGAAGAAGACGCGCTCTGCTTTATCGGCTTCCCCGAGGGTTCAATGCGCCTGGAGCCAGAGACCGACTGGATCTTTTCAGAGAAACCGTTCGCAGCGGCGAAAGAGCAACTACTCGGTTACTTCGCCGGCAAACGCAAATCTTTTAGCCTACCGCTCAAACCTCACGGGACTGAATTCCAATTACAGGTTCTGGATGAATTACAGAAGATTCCTTACGGCACCACGACATCTTACGGCGACATCGCAAATCGCATTGGACGGCCAAAGGCGGTGCGCGCAGTCGGAGCGGCGAATGGACGCAATCCGTTGCCCATTGTCATTCCCTGTCATCGCGTAATTGGCGCCAGCGGTGATATGACTGGTTTCGGCGGCGGCATTCCAACCAAAAAGGCACTTTTACAGCTGGAGCTCGAACATAGCCAGTTCCCACACACGGTCTAGGAGCGGCGGTCCTGGTACGGCCTGGCGGGTCCTTTAACGAGCGGCGCCGACCGGGGCGCAAACGGCACCAGGAATTTTGTGCCTTTTTAGCAACATATTGTCAGTTCCGGGTGTTGTGGAACCGATTTCGATTGCCCTACTCTATGTATTTTCAGTAATATGGTGGCAACAGCCCGCTATACTGTAAATGTTGTAATTTTGAAACATTTATGAGTGCTGTCGCCGTGGTGGGCCTGACCACGTTCCTGCCTTTGGAGGTGCAACATGCTAGCTCCAGTATTCAACCGATATGGCATCGTGCCTGCGTTGGTCTCAGCCGCTGTCCTGTCCTGCGGTCTGATTTCCGACACACACGCGCAGAATGCCAATGAGCTCATCCTGGAAGAAATAATCGTTACTGCTCAAAAGCGACAGGAAACGCTGCAGGATGTTCCGATCTCTGTTGCGGTCATTGGCGCCAGTGAACTCAACGACGCCGGGCTGGATAAAATTGAAGATATTCAGCACTACGTGCCGAACATGCAAATGACGGAATCGGGCATTAGCACGCAGATGTACGTTCGCGGCATCGGTACGGGTAACAACCAGGGTTTCGAACAGTCCGTCGGTCAATATGTCGATGGTATTTACTACGGACGGCAGCAACTTATTCGCGCCCCGTTCTTCGACCTCGAGCGCGTTGAGGTTCTGCGTGGGCCACAGGGCGTACTGTTCGGCAAAAATACCATTGCCGGGGCCTTGAATTTGACAACGGCCCGACCCACTGATGATTTTAGCGGTTCGGTCTCGGTTGAAGGCGGAGACTTTGGCATTCTCGATGGGCAGTTCGCAGTGTCAGGACCTTTTTCGGACACTGTGCGTGGTCGATTAGCCGTTCGTTACTATGAAGAAGACGGCTACTTCAATAACGTATTTCGCGGGCGCGACGAGACGCAAAGAGAAGACGTTGGAATTCGTGGCACGCTGGAATGGGATGCTACAGACGACCTGATCCTCATGCTCAAAGTTGAGAGCAACCAGTTCGATGCCGTCGGTCGTTCCATATCGATCCTTCAGGACGACGTGTCAATTCCGCCATTCCCGACAGCGGGGCTTAATTTCGATCAGATATTTACCAATGTTCTCGGCCAGCCGGACCGGGTAGGTGACCCCGTCATCGATTACAACCGAAGAGCCGATGCTGCAGAGTTCAGCAACAATGACCTGACAAATATCACGTTCACCGCAGACTACGGTTGGGGCGAGAACGAGCTGACACTGGTCACCGGATTCGTTGAATACGACATCCAGGAAACATGCGATTGCGATTTCATCGCAGGTTCAATTTTTGGCACCTTGGCGAATGAGGAGTACGAACAGTTCAGCCAGGAGATCCGCCTCGCATCGCCAACCGGCAATGACATCGAATGGATTGTCGGGGCGTTTTATCAGACCGGCGATCTGGATTACCAGGACAACATCATAATTCCGCCGGATACGGTACTGCAGTTTCTGGCTGGCGGTGCGTTGGCACCCGTTACAGATACGTCAGTTCATCGAGACTATTTCGCGGACTCGGATCTATGGGCCGGTTTTGGTCAGGTAACCTGGAATGTATCCGATACGTTCCGTCTCACCTTGGGTGGGCGCTACACGCAGGAAGACAAATCGGCGAGCCGTGTACTGAACGTATGGGACAATGCGACGCAGACAGTTACCGTCAACCCGGTTGCCCCACTTGTGTTCGCCGGCGCATTCGCCATCCAGACCGAACAGACGACCGGGCACAGCCTGGTCGGCAGTGTTGACGAATCGATATTTACGCCTTCAGGCAGTTTTCAATGGGACCTATCTCCAGACGCTATGGTCTACGGGTCGATCAGTACCGGTTTCAAGGCCGGTGGTTTCGATGCCCGGGCCAACAACGTAGGCTCCTGGGAATTTCAGGAAGAAGAAGCGCTCGCCTATGAACTGGGTCTGAAATCGACTTTCTGGGACGGCCGCGCCGAGATAAATTTAGCAGCGTACTTTACTGACTACGACGATTTGCAGATTGCACAATTCGATGGCGTGCTCGGTTTCAATGTGGGTAATGCAGCGAAGACGGAAGTGTCCGGACTTGAAATCGATGGGCGTGTTCTACTGACAGACGGATTGACATTGCGATATGGGCTTGGCTTCCTCGATCACGAGTTCACGGATTTCCAGAATGGCAATTGTTACAACCGGCAAACGCCCGACGGCGTAATCGGACCACAGGGTAATCAGCTTTGTGACTACTCTGGATTTGCGGGGCAGTACACGCCGGATTTCACGTCGAGCCTGGTTCTTGATTATGAACGGCCGATTGGCCAGGGCAACACGGCGTTTACATTCCTGTTAGCGCATAACTACACGAGTGAGCAGAACGTCCACGTAAACCTGGACCCACTCTACGAAATCGATGGTTACAGCCTGGTCGATGCACGGGTGGGAATTCGAACCGATCGATGGTCGGTCGCTTTACTTGGCAAGAATCTCCTCGATGAGGACATCGTCACCTACGCCGGTAATACGCCGCTATCCGGATCGACGTTCGGCACCAATACCTTCTACGGTTTTGTGTCGGCGCCACAGACCATTACGTTGCAGGGAACGATTGAATTCTGACCGCCGGTAACATGGCAGCAAGCGCCACTGCACTGTCCTGGCGATACTTCGCGGGGGCAGCGGACAGTGATTAAATAACACCTATGCGTATACATGCAGACTTCTCGCGTTCGGCGATGCTGCTCGCGACCGAACAGGAGTGGATTCACTCTCCTGAATACGGTGTTGACCGGATCATGCTCGACAGAATAGGCGAGGAGGTTGCGCGTGCGACCAGCATCGTTCGCTATGCGCCGAACAGTTCGTTTGCACGCCATGAGCATGCGTTGGGGGAAGAGTTCCTGGTTCTTTGCGGCGTCTTTTCCGATGAACATGGTGACTACCCGGCCGGAACATATGTACGAAACCCGCCGGGAACCGGCCATACGCCGTTCAGTAAAAATGGCTGCGATATATTGGTAAAGCTGCGGCAGTTCGATCCCACCGACCTGCAGCCAGTCGTCGTGCACACCGCAGACTCATCGGTATGGCCATCAGCAATCGACCAACCGTTCACGACGCTTGCATTACATCAGTTCGATACGGAGAAAGTACAGATGCTGCGGTTGCCGCAAGGCTGCAGATTTTCAGCGGCACCTGAACAGGGTGGCATCGAGCTGCTGGTCGTCGAGGGCTCGATCGACTTCGATAACAATAGCCTGGGTGGCAGGGCATGGCTGCGCCTGCCGTCCGACAGCGGCCTGGAAATTGTTGCAGAACAGGATTCTGTGCTGTGGATGAAGTCGGGACACCTGCCGACAGCGTAAGCGCAACCCTACAGCGTTTTTTCCTGCAGTGCGCGAATTGCTGCGGACGCCGTAGCGCCGGGCAACAATCGGTCGTCATCCTGCAGATTGCCGATGGTTGTCGTCACCGGCAGTACGCCTGCCCAAACCGGAATGGCATAGTCCTCCTCGTCGTCGTCCGGTAGTCCGGACGAGACTTTTGCTGATGCGGTGTCGATTTCCAGGGCAATAACGCCTGTCATCTTGATCTCTCGCTCATGTGAGTCGCGCAGCTCATCCCAGCGACCCGGCATGCTGTGTTCGCTGATCCGTTTCATCGCACTTAATTTTTCCTCATTTCCCTCCACCAGTTGCGGAGCACCGAATAATGTGACCGAAC